>CAYOMN010000001.1:0-1492 GCA_964405115.1 uncultured Candidatus Saccharibacteria bacterium
TGCAACCGCACCAAGTTCACTAGCAGTAGAATTTTGCCCCATAGATACAGCATCCTGACCTGTAGCATTTGTATTATACCCCATTGCAACAGAATAAGACGCAGCGGAACTACCCTCTCCCATTGCAACTGAATAAGAACCATTTGATGTACCACCTGCCATTGCAATACTATTGTTTCCGTTAGCTGTTCCTCCTGCCATCGCAACCGAACTACTACCATTTGACGTTCCATTGCTAGCCGCAAATGATCCATTACCAACAGCCTCACCATTTGCCGTAGCAAAAGAACCAAAACCACTTGCAACTGAATCGATACCAATAGCCATAGACATATCACCAGAAGCAATCGGAGCAGGTGTAATAGACCCCTCACCATCAATAAAACCACTACCTAATGCAATCGACCCAATACCTACATTTATATCATCCCATTCGTTTGCAGGTGTATACCCAGCCCTAAATGCAGCTTTAGATTTATCAAAGAAAAATCGTCGATCGTGATTATCATCACCATCATTTGGTAGACTAGGAGAACCATATACAAAATCATCAGTAGTGTAATTACCGTCCCCATTAGAAACAATTTCATGTGACAACACAAAGGGAGATGCGGCAGATGCTAAAGCGTTATCAACATAAGCCTTATCAATCAATGATCGATCAATAAAGTTCGCAGAATAATCAAGATTATAAGTTGCACCAACAAAATCCTTAGATCCTTCAAAAACTATATCATCTTTATTTTGACGTAAATTTGTATAATCTGTTCCATCAGAAACATAAGTTACATAATTTGTATTATTATATAATTGATAACTATTACCGTTAGCAATTTTAAAATCCCAACCACCATAATTTAATGTTCTATTACTGGTAACAGTCCCATCTTTTGTATAGATATTTGTAAATGTTCCTGGATCGACAGAAACTAATTGCCCTGTTGTTAAATCAGCCATAACCACACCTGCATTAACTGGAATGGCAGATAAGGATTGAAGAGAATTAAAATAAACTCCTGTGCCATTAAATGTACCAATCCAATCTGGTTGATAAGTGGTATCGTCTACATCACTAAAAAATTTAATATTCTGAGTAGAATCTGTGTGTGTTCCAATTAATAAGTCTTTATCTCTTGCTTTTAATAGTGCAGTGTTACGAAATGGTATTTGGTAAAAGCTATTACCAAATATACCGAAATATAATTGATTCCTATAATCTGCACCTGAACCCTTTAAAACTAAAGCACTACCAGAATAATTTCCAGTATCGTTATTATTATAGAGCCTAATAAGATTAATCGCATTACTATGATTTTCCAACACTAACCCCTTTACGTTAGTAGGGTCAACTGGAACAAGTGTATCTCCACCATAAACGGTTGAACTTGTTCCATTATAGGTAACCTGATTCCAAAGAGAGGAAGAAGAAATGAGATTATTTACATAGGCTTTATCTACCAAACTTCTATCAACAAAGTTTGCCGAATAATCA
>CAYOMN010000001.1:1592-5654 GCA_964405115.1 uncultured Candidatus Saccharibacteria bacterium
GAATAATCAGCTGCATAAACTGCACCTTCAAAACCAACATTAGAGCTATTAATTTGTATCCCTGTTGCAGTATTGAAAATAATACTACCTGAAACCTCTGTAGTAATATTTAAATCCTCTCCATTTGTATGAACAGATTTTGACGTATATGCATATGGATTTGTAGATAATGGAACCCTAGGAATAGCTTCAGAATCTGTACCAATTTTAACACCTAAATAATATTCATCTGTAAAGTCTAAATATGGTGGAAAACTAACACATGTACCTAATAATTGTGCAAAAATACCGTCTACTCCTGGAACTATTTCTGCACAGTTACCAGTTGCTTGATCATATGTCTCAGTCCACAATAAAGAGCCTCCTGATCCAGGAATATCAGTTGGGGTTCCGTTATTTAAGTCATTATATAGTGAAAATTGAATTGTTGTTGCTGATGTTATTGGAATACCTGTACTGTCTTTTAATTTCCCCTGATAATTTATATGACCTGGAATTTGAGCATATACAGAACTAAAAAAAGCAACCATTATTATAATAATAATAATCTTTATTCTTTTTATAAGTTTAATGGATAAATTATTCATAATTTTAATATATAAATATATTATATCATGCTTATGTTTCAAAAAACAAGCAAAATTATATATACCAAACAAAAAACCTAACTATTTGGTTTTTTGTTTTTCAAGTTTAATTAATTTATTTTTAGCAATCTTATATTTCCTATAACTTATAGTAGTTATAATAAATAATATGAATAAAATTATCCAAAACCACCATCTAAAATAATTATGTCTTTTGACTACAAAATCAGTTAAATGTTTTGTATTTAAAATGTAATTATCTTCAGATAAAGATATTGCTGAAATACTATGAACTCCATCTTTTAAAAGATTAATTATCTCAATCTTCCAATTTCCATCAGAGTCTGTAAGTCCTGTTACTATAATTGGCTCAGATTCAATCATTAAGGTAACTGTTGTATTTGGAATTGCACTACCTTCAAAAATTAAACTATCTCCAGTAACTGTAATTAAAATACTGTCTATGTTATTACTATTGATTTTCTTTAGTAAAATTTTACCTAATGTTGTATTTGGAATTTTTGATTCTGAAGATAAAAAATTTATACTATTAAAATTTTTTACAATTTTACATGTTTTGTATTTTGTTATTACATCATTTGTAACATCAGATGTATTACTACAAATACTGCAATCATTATATATACACAAAGACTCCTTATGTTTACCATATTTAATATTGGAATAATTCAATGCTTTTGGATCTTTACAAACAAATTGAGTGCCACCACCAACAGCTCCACCCCCAGAACTGCTTCCACAGTCAGTACCTGTTGCTAGCCCATATGATATTTGAGATATCTGATTATGAGAAAAATCTTCACCATTTATAATTGCCTCCAGTGCATAATCATCTAAAAAATCACTACTTGGATCCACAGTAATAAAATATTCAGTCGGATTTCCTGTATAATTAAATTGATTAATTCCTGAAGATGTATATGTAATGCCATTAACAACAACATCCATACTATTTATATCTATTCCAACACCATCATCAATACAACGAAAAGTAATATCATCAGATACTCCTAAATTTACTGCATTTTGATTTGGTGAGAATTGATCACAAACTGGTGCTTCCGTATCAGAAGTTGTGAATGTATATGTATAATCCATTGAATTTATACTTGGACAACCATAATCATCAGCTCTAACTCTTACTGTTACTAACGTATTTTCTGGAAATTCAATAGTCGGATTAATACTTATATTATAATCATAAACATTTCCATAATCATTAATACTAACAGGCATACTAGATAATTCTGGAGAAGCGGTTGTGTAAGTCTGACTACCCCAAATTGGAACTGACACATCTACAATTAAAGTGGAAATATCTACACCTGTTCCAGGATATGCTCCTGGGATTGCAACATCTTGAATATTAAAATCTATGTTTGCTGTTGTTGAATTTCCGCCACTACCATTACCAGGACTTAGATTATATAGTGTAGTGGCATCATTATCATCCTCTGTATCAAAGTTATATATATGATTATTCAACGTATGAATTGTTGGATTACCTAAATCCGAAACAGTTGTATCTACCGCATAATTTTCACAATAATATAAATTATTTGTTGGATTTAATATTATATCACAATGTGGAACTCTATTTGCATTTGTTATTACACAATTATGTAAAATCTGGCCACTGACAGATGTATAATTTGTTATTCCCCAATTAACACCAGTTAAACTCTGTGTTAATGTTGAGAAGTTAATTCCAGCACTATCATCATTTAGTCTATATAAAATATTAGAAGTTACTTGTACCCCATTGGAACCGCTAGCAGGATTTTCATTATTGATATATGGAATATCAATATCATCAGTAAAATGAAGTGTGTAACTGTCTGCCTGATCTAATATTTCATTTCCTGTACCAAATTCGGCAAGATTTGTATCCGTTGTATCTCCTAATGTAAATTCAAAATCTAAATCATAATCACCAATACCATCCAAAACAATAAAATAGAATGATGCAAAGCGCCCACTACCATTATAAATATTTCCAGGATTATTGTATGCACCTAAAGTTATTTTTGATGTTGTAACATGATTATTTGTATAAGCATTGTATTGCGATTCATGATAAATTGTCGTAGCAGATGTAGAACAATCACTATTAACAATAGTGATCCTACTATTATCATAATTAATTTCTAGATCTGCTCCCCCAGTATTATTACCGTCTGTATCAAGCATTACATCAGCACGAACACAACGCCCATGATAAAATTCATTACTAAATCCTCCTTGACCTTCTGGAACACTAAAAGAAAACGATGTAGCAGCATAAGCTATTCCATAGCTAAATATTAAAATAAAACTAGATATTAGTATAACTACTATATTCTTAAAAAAATTTTCTTTATTATATTTCATATTATCTAAACTTAATCACCTATAATGGCATAATTATTTACTGTCTTTGTCATATCCAATGAATTAACTTGACTATTTTCATCTACATCTGCTCTCTCATCGGAAACTCCGGCATCCGTAACAGCCCATCTTGATACTAAATATGTAACATCTAATGAATTAACTGTATTATCTCCATCTGGATAAGATCCATTAACATATACATCACCACAAAGTAATTTATCAGAACCTGCAAAAGTAAAATCTACCGTATTTGTACCACTAGTTAATATAACATTATTTAACCTTTTTCTTAAATGAGCATATCCTTTTATTGCTATATCATATGTTCCGGACATAATGCCAGTAAGTTGAAGTCCAGTATAATTACCATTATTGTTAGTATCATAGTAAGAATATGATTTAATAGGTATTGTACCTCCTGTATTGTATATATATATAATTACACGTGTACCATTATTACCTATTTGTGGAACTCTCTTTTCTGGTATTACAGTGAAATTCAATAAAACACTAGAATCATCTGAGTACAGATACCCGTGCTGAAGATTATAGCTAGTACTAGCAGAATTACTTATTACAAAGTCACCAATTTGTTGTTGATCTAATTGAAAATCTGCAGAATTAGAATTTGTACCACCACTATTCCCAGTATTAAGTGGTTCTATTCCGTAATTAGTAGAAGATATTGCAAAGACAGCAATCGGAGTAAATATAAACAACCATAAAATTGTCAAAATATTTCTATTCATATATTATAAAAATATTATACATCATATAGATGAAATTTTTAACAAAAAACAACAATTGTTGTTTTTTGTTATTCAATAATTGAATCAGTTCCATCATCTGTTGTGGTATCTTCTGAACTATCTGTTACATCTGAACCTGAATCATTACTGTCTAAAGTGTCATCATTGTCTACAGTATCACCTGTAAAATCTGAACTATCTCCTGACGCTGTATCAGTTCCACCATCTACATTTGTATCACCGATATCTGTTATTCCTTCTCCATCTTCACTATCTACAGTTCCATCATCTGTTGTGGTATCTTCTGAACTATCTGTTACATCTGAACCTGA
>CAYOMN010000001.1:5754-65923 GCA_964405115.1 uncultured Candidatus Saccharibacteria bacterium
GAACTATCTGTTACATCTGAACCTGAATCATTACTGTCTAAAGTGTCATCATTGTTTGTTACATTTCTCTGTTGTTGAGTACACCATGCATAAGTATTATCTTTATTACATAACTCTAATTTAAGAATATTATTTTCTTCTATTAAAATATTAATAGAGCTTCTATTTTCAATAACCCTCTTCCACAAATTAGACACATTATCAACAATCTCAATAACCTTATTAATAACTTCTTCTATTGTATTAATAATCCAATTATTATCTTTTGTCTCATCTTCTAAAGAAGTTTCTAATAGATTTATATTTATCTGATCTTGATCATCTATATCAGAAAGGTTTGATACACTTACTGATTTATTAAAAATATCCTCATTTCCTACGCCAGGGAACCATTGATTATCAACAAATACCATAACAGTTCCACTCTCTTGCTCTTCACTAAATCCTGTTAATGCAATACCTATAGTGTAACCTGCTTCTATAGCTTTCTTTCCTATACCAGACTCATGTGAAATTGTTATTCTATCTCCTGAATGTATTTCTTCATTATTATCTAACATAACCTTAACTGGAACCCTACCTCTTAATGCAATAGGAATAGGTCTCCCTCCTACCCAATCATCACCGGCACCAATGATCTTACCTGGATCAGTTGAAACCACACCAAATAATGTATCGCCGATACTTGCCTTTTTAACACCAGCACTTAAAGATGAATCTATTGTAACAAGATCACCAGCTTCTAATTCATTATCATTCGTATAATATACTTCAGAATAATCAGCTCCAGATTCAATAAATTTCTTTATCGTTATCGACGTTCCGTCTGCCATGGTTGTTGGGTTACTACCTCCACCAACTTTAAGTGCACGTAGTCTAATAGCATCACCATTCGATAGATTTAATATCAACGTTCTTGTACATGAATTACCTTCTGCTGTTGTATTTCTATGATAAGTACTACAAATAGATCCATCTTGAATTGTATTATTAACATCTAATGACCATTGAACTTCAGTTCGTGTTGTACCACCACCGTCTGCTGAACCAGTATATGTTACTTCATATAAACCATCAGAATTAACAGTAACTAGATCAGTTGCCAACGAATAATTAATATTTGATTTTCGAACAGTATCTAAATTAACAGTTATCTCTGTGGTTGTTATTGTCTGTCCCCCTGTATTATCATAAACATCATATGCACTTGATATACCTGCATCAGATGAACACTCCCACGCACCTGATGTTCCATTCCACTTAGCTATTTCTCCATCAGAACAAGAGAGACCTCCAAGTGTATCATTATCAATACTTAAAGAACCAAGACTAGCACTATCCGCTATTACCATAAAATGCCATATTTTATCACGTCTAATCCCAGCTGTCGTACCATTATCTTGCTCTGTTATATCAACATCAAAAGCTGCGGTTGTTTGATTATCTATTGAAATCTCCAAGTCATCCAAAGTAGAAGCTTGCTCATCAACTGTTAATTGTACTGTATAATTATCTGTACTTAATGGCGTATCTAATGTAACAGTATAATCACCAACATTATTTCTTGTAACATTCGCTCCATTTACATCAAGTTCTATTCCATTAGCAGCAATCTTACCATATGCAACGATTTCACTTTGCTGAACAACTGTACATTCCCAAACAGAGGTTGTAGAATTCCATGATAAATACTCGCCATCAGCACATCCTCCAATAAGACGAAGTCCACTCGCAGTTGTTTCAAGTCCAGAATTAGAATTCGTAGTTAAGGTAGTTCCTACAGTAGTAGTATCGATCGTAACATCATTCGCATTCACAATAATTCCATTTCCAGCGCCAATATCAAGAGCACTTCCACCACCACCAAATAAACCATCACCTGCAATAGATGTATTAAGTAAAGTTTCTGTTATTCCCCCATTGGGAACTGCAAAAACATCTCCTGTTAAACTAAGCCCTGTTCCAGCAGTATACGTTGTGTCATCGTCTCCATCATCTAATCCTGATGGTCTATTTTGTATATTTGCCCAATCAGGTTGAATACTTGCAAGAGAAATCGTTTGATTGGTACCATTTTCAATCCCAATAGAAAGATTATTTGCTAAAAAAGATGATCCTTGAATATTTTGATTGTCAGTATTATCGAGATATCCTGATAGGTTAATGTTCGTTGTCGTTCCGTTTTCATCAAAATAATTAAGAGAATTTACGTTTAATGAAAGACTAGTAACACTTTCGTTAATATCCTGAGTAACACCATTTTCATTAGAGTAATCAGCAATCTTATGTCCAGAAATAGAATTAGCAATATTCGTTATTGTTTCTAGCGTACTTACTGTGATTGGAACCCAATTAATTCCATTCCAACTCAATACTTGTCCATTTGTTGGAGTTATAGTTGTTGTGTCAACATCGAAATGGTTATTAATAGAACCAAGTAAAAGAGTATCTAAACTCACCCAATCTGTTCCTGTAACAGTACTACTTAAAATTTGTCCAGCAATACCAATTTCATTACTAGAGTCATAATACCCACCAGTTACACGAATATTTCCAGATACTTGAAGTTCTTGAGTAGGGGAAATTGTTCCTATTCCAAGTCTCTTATTTATATCATCCCAAAAGAAATTAATATTATCTTGACTAATTTGATTATTTGAATCTGCAAACAAAACAGAACCATTAACAAAACTACTTGACTGTGTAGAAAAGATTCCAGAAATATCAGGAATTATTAATATATTATCAGATGTAGGGTCATTAACAGATATAGAAGTTTCAAAGGTGTTATTTGTCAATCCTTCAAAAATGAAAGGAACTGAACCTTGGACAATACCTGTAAATGTTATTTTATCAGTAATATCATCTCCAAATGACACATCGGCATTTGATAAAATATTCCCAGCAACGGTTAATCCACTAGACATGGAAACATTATCTAGAAAAAGAAATCCCTGATTTATTCCAAAAGTATTAAAAGTTGTATATCCATCAAGGGCAACTGAAGTATCAAAGTAATTTGCTGTATCATATCCTACTTGCATTTGAGGTGTCACAGATGAATTATTTACAACTAATCCTGACATTGTAATGTTATTTACATTATAAATCGAATTATTTCCTAGATCTAAATCACCAGTTAAAGTTCTTCCACCATTTGTTAATAAATATTGAGGATGATCATCATCTAACAATCCAGATAAATTTCCATGATCAGCAACAGAACCGGTAGTACCAGAAGTCCCAAATCCAAAAACCCTATCAAGATTAGGACGTACATCATAAATATCATTAACTATAGAAGTTGCTCCTTGCTGAGAAACAATTGTCGCTAAAAACACAGCACCTGCCTTTTGAATACTCACTGGAATATCTGGAAAAGCTCCATCTTTTGCTTCTGTTTCTGTTGCATACTCAGCTTGCCCATAAATATAATTAACACTACCATCCAAAGTTCTTAATACTAAATCTTTTTTCCAATAACCATTTGTTAAGTTAACAAGAGCGTTTATTTTTGGTCGTGTAATATCATTGTATTGTGTAGTAGAAACAAGATTTAAATTACTAAAATCTTGTACCCACCCATTATCAGATGTTTTATTCCATTTAGTAAAAGCTATTGTGTCATTTACTACATATTCAGAGAGATTAGAAAATAGAATTCCTGAAGTTATTAATAAACTTAAATTTGTACTTCCCTCTGAAACAATATTCCCTGACTCAACAATTGTTCCTATAACATTATTTAAAAAATCATTATTTTTAGCTGTATAATTTCCAGCAAAAAATGGATTCGAAGATAAAAGTCCAATATCCGAATTACTATTAAATGTATACACATATCCTAGATAGATATACTCATGTGTATTTGACCGAATATTAGTTATCCTAACAGCACCAGTTGAATCTATATAAACAAAATTATCTCCATTATAGAGAAGTGAAATATTATTTAGTCCTGTCCATGTTACTTCTAAAAGCTTATTAGAAATATTATTAACAAAACCACTTCCGTCTGCAATATTTATAGTATTACCCCCATTATCACTAAGTTCTCCACCATCAACTAAACCAGTAGACCATCTCTTATTTGCATTTAAACCAAGATGCTGCAAAACATCTTCTATATTATTCTGAGTATAATAATTACCACCATCAGCAACTGGAATATCCAAAGCAGATACTTGATCAACATTAGTTCCCCAATTTATCTTTGAATCATTAATAGCATCGTCAATTACCTTATTTGTACTTACACTACTATCAGATAATTTTATTTCTGTAACTGAATTACTTGCTAATTGATTTACACCAATACCATCATTTGGTACATATAGCTGATTAGACGTGTTTATTCCAACGGTAACATTATCAACACCTAGAGATAAAACTCTATTTGACAAACTTAAGGCATTGTTAAGCGCCACAGAATAAAGATTAGAAAGATCAACAGTTTGTGTAGCTACAGCATCGTCTTCCAATGATAAATTTAATACACCATCCACAAGAGAAAAAACATCAACTACCTGGTCATCAGTATTTACTGTCATATTTGTAGGTTCCCAATTAGCTCCACTCCAACTCAATACTTGTCCATTTGTTGGAGTTATGGTTGTTGTATCAACATCGAGAAGACTGTTAATATCAGAGTTAAGGCTGAACACAGTTCCTAATAATTGTAATCCTACTCCAGCTGTATAAAGTGTATCTATATCGATAGAACACACAAAGGCTGTTCCATTCCATTGTAATTTATTTGTACCAGAACAAGTTGGTGTATTCACAGAAAAAGCAGTTCCTGTTAGAATAACTCCATTTCCAGCAGTATACGTTGTGTCATCGTCTCCATCATCTAATCCTGATGGTCTATTTTGTATATTTGCCCAATCAGGTTGAATACTTGCAAGAGAAATCGTTTGATTGGTACCATTTTCAATCCCAATAGAAAGATTATTTGCTAAAAAAGATGATCCTTGAATATTTTGATTGTCAGTATTATCGAGATATCCTGATAGGTTAACAGTTGTAACATCATTAGTTAAGCTAAGTATATCACTAGAAAGTGAAAGATCTTGATTATCGGTATTGTCTAAGTAAGAAGATAAACTAACAGTATAATCACCGACCGAATCGTTCTCTAAAGATAAATGTAATGTATTAGCTAAAATATTAAAAGTATCCACAATTTGATCATCAGTATTAACTGTAGAAGCAATACATACCCAATAACCATTGCTATTATCCCACTGAAGAACATGTCCATCTGTAACACATTCAATACGGTCCTCACTATTATATATAGCTGTAATACCATCAACAACCAAAGCATCAGATCCTGTCGCATCTCTACCAGCTGAACCCATACCACCACGCCCTCTAGGTCCAATATCTCCTTTTTCACCATTCTCGCCCTTAGGACCTTGATATCCTCTAGGTCCAATATCTCCTTTTTCACCATTCTCGCCCTTAGGACCTTGATATCCTCTAGGTCCAATATCTCCTTTTTCACCAGAAATAGCCTCTATAAATTTATCTTTTTTTCCTGTTAAATTATTACAATCAGAAAAAGCACAAAATGTTTTAAGAGACACCCTTTCGGCAATCGATAAATTAGTCTTTTCTTCTGGGGTAATATCTTTTTCACAATATGAAAAAGTACAAAATACTTTTAGCGATAATTCTTCTAATAAATTTATATCATTGTCCTCGGCATATACTTTTATAAAAAATGAACTACTCAAAAATAATACAAATAAAATTATCAATAGTTTATTAACTTTTTTTTTATTTAATATCATTAAAATTATTTATCTACATTTTCTAAATCTGAAATATTTTTACTAAAAGTTCTTTGAGAATAATCAGTATCATTCGTATAAAAAACATAAGCACCAAAAAAAAATATTAAAAGAAACAATCCTAATATGATAGTAAAAGTTCTCCAAATTATTTTATGTGATTTTTTTTTAATTATGATTCTTCTCATAAAAAATGAAATTATTATACTCAAAAAATAAAAATGTATAATACATATATTTTAGTATATATTAATATAATATTTGACACAATAGACACCCTAAAAGATTGATTCTTCATAAATATTACGTTCTCTTATGTTAAGAATCTTTAAAACAGTAGATAATATATTTTTTAACCCACAATTATCTTTCAAAACAATTTTTTCATATACTAAATCATTAGAGATAATTGTAAATGGTACCTTATTGTTTGTATGACTTGTTAAATATTTACCATGTTTATACTCTGCATTTCCATGATCGGCAGTAACCATAACTACATAATTATTTTCCAAAGCAACAGGGATTATGGCTTCTAAAGATCTATCTACAGCATAAATTGCTTCTTTAATAGCCTCATATTTTCCAGTATGACCAACCATATCGGCATTTGGAAAATTACAAAGTATAAAATCTTGTGCGTTATTTTCAATTTCATTTATTAGTGTTTTAGTAATTTCTACTGAAGCCATTTCAGGCTTTAAATCAAAGGTATTTACTTTCGGAGACGAAATTATTATTTTTTTTTCTCCATTAAAATCATAATCTTCTCCTCCATCGAAGAAAAATGTAACGTGTGCATATTTTTCTGTCTCTGATATACGTAACTGTGTTCTATTATAATCTTCTAAAATCTGACCAAGAATATATTTTACTTTTATGTCTGGAAAAGCAACATTCAAAACCTGTTTATAATAATTTGTCATAGAAACAAAATAAATATTTTTATGACATGTATCAAATTTAGAAAAATGTTTATCATTAAAAATATGTGCTATCTGTCGCTCTCTATCCTTTCTAAAATTAAAATCAATAATAGAATCATGCTCTTGTAATCCATCATATTTTTTATAAGAGATAGGCTCCAAAAACTCATCAGAAAATTCTGAATCATTATATTTTTCTTTTAATAAGTCTTGTGGTTCAATAAATGTTCGTCTTAATATACGATTAGATCCCGAATCCATTTTATTAGAATTACAAATGACATCGTAATATTTTTTTATTCTATCCCAATTATTATCTCTATCCATTGCAAAATATCTTCCAGCAAGAGTAACAATCTTTCCAATACCAATTCTAGTCATTTCTTTTTCTAAATCTAAAACATAATTAATAGCATTTTGTTCTCCTGCATCACGACCGTCTGTAATTACGTGTATATAAACATCATCTTTTTTTAATCCTTGTTGTTTAGATAATTCTAATAATGCAATCAAATGATTAAAATGTGAGTGAACCCCCTCTTTTTGAAGTAATCCAATTAAATGTAGTTTTGAATTATATTTTTTTACTAAACAAATAGCGTTTATGAATTCTTTATTTTTGAAAAAACTACCATCTTCAATAGAGTTATTTATTCTAAGAAGAGATTGCTCTAAAATTCTTCCAGCACCAATTGTCATATGTCCAACCTCTGAATTTCCAAAGTAACCGTCTGGCAAACCAACTTCTTCCCCACATGTATTTAATAGCGTTGTGGGGTAGTTTTTTTCTAAATAATCTGTGTATTGAGTATTTGCCTGTGCAATCATATTATATTTTGTCTCTGATGAATAACCCCAACCATCACGAATAATCAACAACACCTTACTATCTTTCTTAATGTTCTTCATAAAATGAATTATAGCACACAAATACTTCACTTTTGTATAACAATAAGTATAATAAAATTGTGTTTGTATTGGATGATTGCGCTACGGTGTGGAAAGTCCGGACATTCCCAAATTATATGGAGTATGGTAGCAGGTAACGCCTGTCTGCAGTAATGCACGAGGTGCGAGCAGTGACGCCAAAACCGAGAGGAGATGGCATCTCTTTGAGATGAATTTTATGGCAACATGAAAAGTGAAACGGCTAAATCCTTACCAGAATGCAAGGTCGTACTCTTCTTGCTTGCAAGAAGTTGAGTACCGCAAAGAATATTATGGTGACATAATATCAAGATAAATAATCATCACTCATTTTTATGAGTACAGAATCCGGCTTATAGATACAAACATACTAAAAAAACACAAATAATTATTTGTGTTTTTTTAGTATTTTAAATCCAACTTATCTCCAACAAAAAGATGATTATCATCAGTAAAACCATTCTTAAATTCTAAAACATATAGTGACTTAATATTTGGTCCATAGGAACTAGGGTAATCTTTTGGTCTAGCATTCTTCTTTATATATATAATTCTTTTTTCTTTATCAAGCCATACAATATCAATTGGAAATTTCATATCCTTCATCCAAAAATTATAATACCCACTTTTATCAAAAAGAAATAGCATAGCTTCATTATCACCGATATGATCTAAAATAGATAACCCCTTTTCACGATTTAATTTATCATCTGCTATATAAGTAGAAATTGATTTTCCGTTTATAGTAAATATAACCATGTCTAATCTATTTTTTTTATAATCCATATTACTAAAACTAAATATAAACAAACCAACAACAAATAAAATTGTAATTATATAAAAAATATGCTTTTTTAAAAAAAATCTTTGTATGAAAATCTTCATGTGCTATTATTGTATCATGTTTAAAAAGAAAGAATTAAAAGAAAAGAAAACATTACTACAAGATTTTCTAGAATTACTACGTTTCACAGTATTAGTACTTATAATTGTAATACCACTAAGAATTTTTATAGCTCAACCATTTATAGTAAATGGACAATCTATGATGCCAACATTTAAGAACGGAGATTACTTAATTGTTGACGAACTAACATTCAAATATTCAGAACCAAAAAGAGGAGAAGTTATCGTATTTAGACTACCATCTAATCATAAAAGATTTTTAATAAAACGTGTTGTTGGTCTTCCAGGAGAAACCGTTGTTATAAGCGGAAATAATATAACAATTACAAAAGAAAACGGTGATGTAATTAAACTTGATGAAAATTATTTAAATGGATATTTTTCAAGCTACGGAACATGGAAATTAAAAAATAATGAATATTTTGTAATGGGAGACAATAGAAATAATAGTTCTGACTCAAGATCTTGGGGTGTTCTAGATAAAGATCTAATTATTGGAAAAACATTCTTACGTTTATTCCCTTTTACAACAATAGGTTTTAATCCAGGGCAAGTAGAACCAGGGCAAGTAGAAGTTGCACTATAAATATATAATAAAGACAGGAATTGATGTAACGTTATTCCTATTTGTATCTACTTGTAACTTAATATCAATAACTTATAATTTTATATATGTCTAAAAAATCAACAAAAGATATCCTACAAGCACCACGAGGTATGCGGGATTTTTTTGGCGAAAGCTTTAAAAAAAGGAAGAACTTCTTTTCATTTGCTGAAAAAATTGCTGAACATTATGGATTCTCAGGAATAGAAACACCTATACTAGAACATACTGAAATTTTTCTCAAAGGTATTGGCAAAGGAACTGATATTGTAGATAAAGAAATGTATGATCTCGAAACCAATGGTGGAGACAAACTTACACTTCGTCCAGAAGGAACAGCTGCAATTATGCGTGCTTACATAGAACATGGAATGGGAACACTTTCGCAACCATTGATGTTGTATTATGAGGGGCCTTTTTTCAGACATGAAAGACCACAAAAAGGTCGCTATCGACAACTTTACCAATTCGGACTTGAGATTATGGGTTCAAAAAATCCCGCTCACGATGCACTTATCATTCAAGCTGGTTACGACATTGTAAAAAAGTCAGGAAAAAAAATTTTAATTGGGATTAATAGTATAGGAAACACAGAAGAAAGAGTTGGCTATATTGAAAAATTAAAAGAGTTTTATAAAAAACATGAAGGTGAAATAGGAGAAAATGACATAACACGTATTGAAACAAACCCTCTTCGTATTCTTGATTCAAAAGATGAAGACACAATAAAGGTAAATGAAAATGCTCCCGAGCTTCTTAAGAGTCTTGGTATGGAATCTCGTATATTCTTTGACAATGTTCTTAGTTATCTTGATATACTCTCTATTCCCTATGAAGTTGTTCCCTCTCTTGTTCGTGGTCTTGATTATTATGAACACACTGTTTTTGAATACGTAACCTTAGATGAAAATGGAAATAAATCTCACGCGCTTGGTGGGGGTGGTCGCTATGACGGACTTGCTGAAACTCTTGGACACAATAAAGCAATTCCTTCTGTTGGGTTTGGACTTGGTGTGGATAGAATTATTGAAATTGCAGAGGAAGAAAGTTTTAAAAACACAAAAGAGAAAATAGAGATATTCTTTATCAGTCTTGGAAAAGAAAGCCACGGAAAAGCGCTTTCTCTTACAAAAGGTTTTAAAAACGAAAATATTCATTTGAAATTAAATCTTTCTGACCAAAAAATCGGAAAACAATTTGAAAAAGCGAAAAAACAAGGTTTTGAATACGTGCTTGTTCTCGGTGAAGATGAAATTAAAAATAATTCTATCATTTTAAAAAATCTCAAAACACAAGAACAAAAAGAAATAAGCTTGGATAAGCTTGAGAATGAATTAGAAAATTTATAAATTTTTAAAAAATACAAAAGGCGCAGCAAAGCTGCGCCTTTTTTAATACCAATCTTCCAAACAAAAACATATTTATAAAAACAAACAAATTACCAACAAAGATTTACTTCACATAAATTCGCTTGACATTTTTCTCTCTCTTTGCTATCGTTAATAACGAAAATATTTTCATAAAATAATAACTTACAAAAAATGGATAAAATAGTATTCACAGGAAACGGATGGGTTGAGTTAAACTCAACAATGCCATTATTTGCAGAAGTAGAATCTGCAACAAACGAAAGACTTCTCTTCCAGAAAAAAGAAAAAATATTAATCTTCAATAATATGAGAATTAAAAAAATGGAAGCAAATTATGTTTTCTACATTGGTATGATAGATCTTTCGACATTCATCTTGTTAAAATTTGAAGACGTAAAGAGAATCGTTCTGTTAAAAGAAAATTCTCGAGAAGAAACATTTTGGCACAACGAAGATATTTACAAGAAAGAAAATTCCACACTATGTGGAAATAAATTCTTGGGAGAATATTTAGTAATTTCAAATCCAGAAGATTTAGCTTTTGGAGAAATTTTAGAAAAAAAATGCGAAAATTGTTTTTTTCGCCCAAGAGAAGAAAAACCTAAAACATGTAATATTATTACAGGAAAAGGAAATATGCGTCCGAGAACACTGTTCAGAAGACGAAAAAAAGAAATAATGCCACAAAAAATTGATGGTAAAGAAATAGCTCAGTATTGCCCATACTTTACACATTGGGATGCTAAATAATATCTAAAAAGCACAAAATACAATTTGATTTTGTGCTTTTTTTAAAAATCAAAACCAACAAAGTAATTCGTCCATTTTTTGGTTTTTTGTTATACTCTATTATATGATTAAAGAAATAGTACAAGACCCACACCCAGCGCTTCGTAACCCAGCACAAAAAGTAGATGTGGAAAAGATAACTTCACAGGAAATACAAGAACTTATACAAGACATGCATGACTCACTTGCAACACAAAAAGATGGAGTTGCTCTTGCTGCTCCACAAATCTCTGTTGAAAAACAAATTTTTATCGTTGCTCCATTCATTTTTGAAAATCCAAAAGAAGAACATCTTGTTTATATTAACCCTAAAATACTTTCATCGTCTAAAAAGACTTCATTAAAGCATGAAGGCTGTCTTTCTTGTCGTTGGAAAGTTGGAGAAGTAAAACGTAACGAAGAAATTGAAATTGAAGCATATGATGAAAATGGAAATAAATTTACACAAGCAACAGACGGACTCTTGGCACATATTTACCAACATGAGACTGACCATTTTAATGGAGTTCTATTTATAGATAAAGCAAAAAACCTAAGAGACATGACAGATGATGAAATAAAAGATATTAAAAAATAAATTTAATAACACAATAAAAACAAAAAATGTAACAAAACCTTTTTGTTTTTTATTTTTCAAATATAATAATTATTATGAACAAAAAAAGTATAAAATTTGTTTTTTTTGGAACTCCTGAATTTTCAACCATTGTTTTAGATGAATTAAAAAATGCTGGATATGTACCATCACTAATTATCACAGCACATGACAGACCTGTTGGACGAAAACATACTATTACATCACCACCAGTAAAAATATGGGCTGATAAAAATAATATTGAGTGTTGGCAACCAGAACACCCACGTGATGTTATTAAAGAATTAGCAGAACGTAATGATGATATTTTTATTATTGCATCATATGGATATATCGTTTCACAAAAAATTTTGGATATTCCCAAATATGGTGTGTTAAATGTACATACTTCTCTGTTACCTAAATACCGTGGAGCCTCACCTATTGAATCAGCAATCCTTAATGGCGACACTGAAACAGGCTCAACCATTATGAAAATGTCACTAAAAATGGATGTTGGTCCAATTTTATCACAAACAGTTATTCCAATAGATAACAAAATAACAAAACCGGAACTTTTTGAAATTTTAGCTCACGATGGAGGAAAACTTTTAACAAAAGTATTAGAACCATACATAAAAGGAGAAATTAAAGAAAGAGAACAGGAACACTCACTTGCAACGTACTGTAAAAAACTAACAAAAGAAGATGCAAATCTAACTAATATTAATAATGATATAAAAAAGTGGAATAAATATCGTGCTTTCTATGGATGGCCAGGATCATTTATTTTTGATAATAACCTACGACTAAAGATAACAAAAGCAAAAAAAGAAAATAATAAATTCATTATAGAAAAAGTCATTCCCGCAGGGAAAAATGAAATGGATTATGCAGTCTATCTAAAAAATAAAAAGATATGTTAGATTTTCTAAGAATTTATAATAAAAATAATGAATTAAATAATTTTTATATATCAATATTTATAAGAAAACTTGGATTATCTTTAATAAGTATATTTGTGCCAATCTACCTATATAAGATAGGATTTAGCATAACAAAGATACTATTCTTTTACTTAATATTATCGATAAGTTTCATATCATTGTCATATTTAGGCGGAAAAATCATTTCTAAAATAGGAAAAAAACATGCGATCCTCCTATCAGCCCCAATAACAATATTGGTATATATTGGGTTAATATTTATAAAGGATTTCAATATATTATTTTATATAATACCGATTATCTCTGCCATATCTAATATATTCTATAACATAAGTTATCATCTAATATTTACAAGACACTCACACGATAAAACACGTAGTAGTGAGATTGCATTAATTGGAATACTGGCGATTATAGCAGGAATCATATCTCCATATATTGGTGGTATTATAGCAGAAATAGATTTTTCAACATTATTTATAATAAGTTCTCTCCTTATAGCAATAAGTTCAATCCCATTATTTTTTACAAAAGACACTTATGAAAAAGTAGAATTCTCTACAAAAAAATTATTTAGAAAGATTTTTCAAAAAGAAAATAAAGGAAATTTTATAAGTTTTTCCTCTTATGGAATAGAAAGAATAATCGATGCTGTAATATGGCCAATCTTTATAATTATAATTATTAAAGATATTGAAAAGACAGGACTAATAATCTCTCTTTCAACTATCCTTTCAATATTAATATATTATTTTTTTGGAAAAATATCAGACAAATTAAATAAATTAAGATTAATAAAGATGGGTTCATATTTATATAGTCTGTCTTGGATAATTCGTCTATTCTCAAAAAATTTCTATAGCGTCTTAGCAACAGACTCATTCAAAAACGTATCTCAAAAAATACTTAGAATACCATGGGAAGCACATACTTATGAATTAACAAAAAGGACAGATTATCTTGAGTTCATAATAATGAAAGAAAATATATTTAACATATCAAGAATAATCATATTCACTATCTTAATACCAATATTTTATTTTGACTTTTATCCATTCACAATAAGTATTATATTAGGTGGGGTTTTCAGTCTTGGCTATCAATATATAAAAAAATAAAATGATGATATAATATTATTGTTATGGAAAATAAAGGAAAACAAGATGTTTATATCACTCATGATCAAATTGATGATATAGAAGATAAATTACAAATTACACGTGGATCACTTGGTAGTATCCCCGATTATGCACGTGTACCTGGTATTAATATGGTCAAAAGAATTCTTGAGATGCAAAAGAAGACTCTATTTAGAGAAGGTCTTTACTATATCGTATTATCAGATATATCAAAAAATACAGAGTTTAATGTAAAATACGGAAATGCACACGCTGACATTCGTAACCAGTGGTTTCATACAGCAGTAATCGAAGCACTTGGAGAAATTGAATTAAATAATTATGCAAACTTTATAAAAACAATAGGAGATGCATCATTAGTAGTATTCTCTTCTATCGGTGACATTATAAAATGGTCAGAAAAACTTAATGAAACGCTCGAAATATATAACAAAGAATATGAAACCCAATTACGTGAAGATAGACTACCAACTCATATATTTGATCATAATAAGCATGATATAGAACAACAAATAAAAGACTTTAAATTAGACGTTCGAAGACTTATACATGTTGGTGAAATACAATATACAGATGAATATGACCCATTATCACTTGCTATAAGTCAAACATTCAAAGTTGAGAAGAATTTTGCACGTACAGATCTTGGATGTACAGGAAGAGCTGCTAGGTTAATTGAACCAGCACTAATAGAACATGGTTATAAATTAAAAGAAAATAAAAAAATAGATATGCAAGGAGAAGAAGGACTTGTTATGTCATACTATATAGTAAAAGTTGATGACTAAGTTATATACAAAAAAAAGACATTAAGAGTCTTTTTTTGTATATAACTTATTTTACAATCTCGATTGACTTAATAATAACTGGTTCTATTGGTTTATCATCTGAATATGTCTCTGTATTCTCAATCTCTCTAACAACATTCATACCAGAAACTACATTCCCAAATACAGTATGCTTTTGATCTAGAAAATCATTATCAGCAGTATTAATAAAAAATTGTGATCCATTTGTATTTGGTCCAGCATTTGCCATTGAAATTGATCCAATGACATTTTTATTATTAGAACTAATCTCATCATCAAATTGATAACCAGGACCACCAGTTCCCCAACGATCCATCATACTATCATCTTTGGATAATGGATCTCCCCCTTGAATCATAAATCCTTTAATAACTCTATGAAATTTTGTTTTATCATAGAATCCTTCTTCTGATAATTTTACAAAATTTTCTACTGTTTTTGGAGTTTGCTCGCTTAATAGTGAGATTTCTATATCTCCCTTATTTGTTTTTAATATAGCTTTCATATTTTTTGTATGTTGTGTTTGCCCAATTTCTATTTGTTTTTCTACCCTATTAAATATATTTGTTTTCTTTCCTATTACAAAAATAATAATAATTAATGCAATAATAATCCCGATTTTTTTTATCATGTTATTTTCTTTTTCTTAACATTTTTTTAAAAGCGCGCCCAGTTGACCTTAATAGTTTTCTTGATTTACTTCTATCATTCCTAATGATTCTATAAACATCTCCATAGGAATGATTAAAAGCCTTCCTTATATCACTCTGGTATTCGTCGGCAAAATAATTATATTTACCATCTTCTATGGTTATAGAAACATAAAATAAATCTTGTCCACTATTATCTGTACGTGTTTGTTCAACATCAATATAAGCGTGGGCATTTGAAGTAAAAAACTTTCTAAGATTTTCTATTCTCCTTACCATAAAATTTTGTTCCTCTGTATAAAGTTCTATTCTTCTTGTTTTAAAAAAAATTTGCATATTCCTTTTCTAATTAACGAATATAACCTTATTATAACAGATTTTTTATTAATATAAAAAGAATCTTTATCTAGATAATTATCTATTGATATACGGTAAAGCGATTTTAAACTTGCTGGATAATCTATCTTTTTTCCGAACTCTTCTGCTAGTGTTCGCATATAAGTACCCGAACCAACTTCTGCACGTATTCTTAGTATATGTATCTTATTATCTCTATATAGATTAAGAATCTTAACTCTTTTCAAATTCATTTCTTTTTCTGGTATAAATGATGGAACTTTTCCTTCTCTAGCATATTTATATAATGGCTTTCCAAGAACTTTCACTGCAGAATATAATGGTGCTTTGTAATAATTTTTTCCAACAAAAGACTGAATAGCATTATTCAATAATGACTCATCCATATCAGTATTATTAGTTATTTTTTCTTCAACAATCTCACCCTCCATATCTCCAGTTGTTGTTGATCTTCCAATAAGAATATCTGCTATATAAACCTTATCTAAACCAACATAGTTTTTCATCTTTTTTGTTCCAGAACCTACCCCAATTATCATAAGTCCAGTCGCAAGTGGATCCAACGTTCCAGCATGACCAATCTTTTTTGTTCGCAATATTTTTTTTAATTTAGAAACAAGCCCAAAAGACGAAATTCCAACTGGTTTATGAACCATAATAATCCCGTCTTCTATATAATATTTTTTATCTATCTTACAATTTTCCACAACATTAATCATAACATAAGAAAAACTACTTGACTAGATATCTGTTTATTGTATATTTTTATATAAAGTATTATTAATTTAAATTTATTTTTATGAAAAAAATAGAAATGCATTTAAAGAGCGCTATAGAAATAATAAAAAGAAGTAGTAAGGCTCTAGTCTTCTATAAAAATAAAAATAGACAATGTTTTCTTGCCTATAAATTTATCATCAAAGGATATCCTGCTTATGATGAAAAATTTTTTTATGAAAAACTAAAACCTTATATCATAAACAAAAAAAAGATTACTATTTTAAAAGAAGAGAAATGGATAAAAGAAAACTCAGACAATAAGAAAAGTTGTATTGAAGCTGAGAATATCGAAAAAAGAAGATTTGACGAATTCTGTGCTGGTGAAGAAGATATATGGGAAAACACATATGGTACAAATTGTCCTTATTTATAAAATCCATGTGAGCACAAGTAAAGTACTCACATGGATTTTTTATTGATTATCAATAATCTCCATCTGTCTTATAACCTTATCTGCATAATCAGGAACAACAGAAGGAGGATTGTATGCTTCTAAAATTCCTCTTACATCCTTGTTTGCATAATGTTTAGCTGTTCTGGGATACTTACCAGCTAAATTCATACTAATATGATCAATTGCTTCTTCATATGAATTAAAACCTATGGCACATGAACCCCAGCCAAATGCATTATTATCAACTTTCTTACAAGCAAATTTACCTCCCGTAGATTCAATAAAGCTAATAGCAGCAACAAGTCTCCAATCTATATCATATCTATCAGCAGAAATTACAAACAGTTCTGCATATTTAGCTAGAGGTAAGTCATACCTATTGAAAAAAAATTTTATCTTATCAACCCTATAATCATTTATAATACCAATAGTTGGTTCATCGTTTATGAGACTAGTACCGCTATCTTCAAATAATGCAAAAGCTTGTGATGAAAAAGCCATATAAAATGAATAAGTAATTATAAATAATTTATAGCTCGTTTTTAGAAATATATTCCTAAATATTTCTTTTTTTAAAAAAAATTTTGTCATAAATTGCGATATGTGCTCCGCAAAAACTCCATTAAAAAAATCCACTAAAAGTGGAAATACTTTAATATAATAGCAAAATACAGAAATTTTGTCAATGAATATATGAAAGTTATCCACAGTTAATATTTTTATGTACTTATATATTTTTGTTAATAACTTCTTGTAAATATTCAATATTTTCGTTAATAATCCCAAACGAAAAGATTCCTGAGCCTGAAATAAAACGATCCACACCAGCATCGCGTAACTCTGAGATTGTATCAATTGAAACTCCTCCATCAATTGATATTATCAACTCTGGATACTTATTACGTAATATCTTTATAATTCCTATAGAACCATAGTCAAAAGGCTCTCCCATATATCCAATCCGTGAAATACCCATAACTTGCACAAAGTCTATAATATTATTATCAAGCAACGAAAAAATATCTTCGAGGTTATCATGTATAGTTACAGCAACACCTAATTCTATAAAATCACGGATTGCGTGATCTATATTTTTTATTATTTCCCAATCTAATACGGATTTATAATGAAAAATTACACGTGAAGCTCCAATATGAAGCCATGTATCCAAATTAAGTTCTGGACGCTCTACCATTAGATCAAGCTCATAATTAATATGATTCCATAAAGGTAAACCTATATTTTCGTTTTTTAAATCATCTAAAAAATAATCATTCTTATAAAGAAATGGCCATGTTTTTTCTGAGACATATTTTCCATCCATAATGTCAAGTTGAACTGTTTTAACACTTTGAAAAACAGACTCAACTGTTTCGGCAATATCTTCAAATTCTTTTGGCATACATGCTGGTATAATTTCTTTATTCATAAAAATGATAGTTATTATATATTTATTCACCCGGGATATACGTATCCAACTCAATCTTCTCTATCCTCCTATAGTGACGGCCTCCTTCAAATTTTATTTCAAGCCAAAACAAAACTGATTCAAGCATTTCTTCGTTTGATAAAAACCTAGCTCCTATAGATAATATGTTTGCATCATTATGTTCACGCGATACTTTTATAATTTCTGGGTCAAAATGATAATAAACAACTGCCCTAACGTTTTGAAATCTATTTGCAACAATCGCTTCTCCTTGCCCAGATCCACCAAATATTATTGCCTTATTATTTTCAGGGTCTAGAGAAACTTCTTCCGCTGCTAATTTAATATAATCAGGGTAATCATCGTCTTTTTCATATTGAAAAGCTCCATGATCAATAACTTCATGTCCTAATTCTAATAATGCCTCTTTAAGAAATTCTTTCATTTCAAAACCAGCATGATCTGTAGCTAAATGTATATTCATACTATGAGTATAACTTCTTAAATATCAATTTACAAACTTTTTTCAATGGCATAAAGTGTTAAATTTTGCACATGCTTAAACCTATCAGCTTCAAGTTTAATCCCTCCATACCAACGAGTAACACAAACAACGGTATTTATCATATTCTTTTTCTGAAGCATCCGCAGAATAACATTCCCTGCTCCCGTCTCTCCATCATCATTTTTTGATTCATAAACAACTCCGTCATTTGAAATACGCACTGCCCAAGTATGATGAGTCGCCTTGTGGTGATTTTTTATTTTTTTTGTTCTTTGAATAAACTTTTTAATATCTTCACGATTTTTCACCTTCCCAATAGAAACAGAATAGACCGAACGCCTATCAGTAATAATTTTTTCAAAATTTTGAAACTCCTCGTGTAGTTCAAAACCATCTCCAAAGTCTATTTTTAATATTTTTTTATTCTGAGTCATTTTGCCTTTTTAAATCATCGTGAACTTCCATAATAATTTTCCCTAAAATATTTTTTCCTTCACCTGCTTCTAAATCAACACCCCCAAAAAGTATCACCCCCAATCATTTCCTTCTTGTATAAATTCATCACCTGTTGCAAGAAATTTTTCTTTTAACTCTCTCACAAAATTTTATTTTTATAAGCTCTTTCATAATATCCACCTTTACATTTTCCCAGTCATCATGAAGGTAAATCTCCATACTAAGTTTTTTTAATATTGTATGATATATCCATTTACACAAAAATCCTGCCAAGCTTCGGATAAGTTTTTCTGCGCCATATAAGCATGCTTAACACTCTTGTAAATTTCCCCATTATAGCTAATTTCAATAGACCAAAAATTCAAAAGCCAACGATATTCGTTTTGAAATTCTTTTATCATAAGAAAAGTATAACATTTTCTATATAATCTTGTGTATATGAAAAATAAATAAAAAAATTATCCTTAAAAAACCAAAATACATCACGCAAAGAAAAATGTGGGGTATTTTTCTGTTTTTTATTTTTTCTTTGTTTTTCCACGGCGGGTGGAGCGAAAGCTTTGCTTACCAACACGATTTTTTGATGATTGTTTTCCTGCCTGTCGCATCTGCTTCGCTGTTTTTTGTGATTCATCTTGTAAATTTAAATAGCGATCATATACTTCTTTTTGGATATCTCCATTCTTAAGCGCTTCTTTAACTACACAACCTGACTCATTAGTATGTCCACAGTTTGAAAATTTACAGCATAAAGAGATTTGTTCTATTTTATTGAAGCTTTTCTTAAAAACTTCAATGTCATCAATATGCATTCCAAATTCACGTGTTCCGGGTGTATCAATGACTAAGATACCATTTTTCAATTTAATTAATCGTCGTGCAGTAGTTGTATGTTTTCCTTTTCCAGTAGATTTCACAATTTCTTGCGTCTTAAGAACATTCTCACCTAACATATGATTAATAATTGAACTTTTCCCTACACCAGATGAACCAATAAAAATTATTGTTTCTCTTTCTTTTAAATTATGTTCTAATCTATCAACCCCCTCTTCTGTCTTATACGAAGTGAAAATTATTTGAATATCTTTATTAATTTCATTTAGTTCTTTCTTTATTCTTAAAATCTCGTCTTTACCTGCCATGTCAGTTTTATTAATCACTACAAGTGGAACAACTCCTGCTTCATATACATGAACAAGAATTCGTTCTAAACGCTTTACACTATAATCTAAACCAATCGCTTGGACAATAATAGTCTTATCTATATTTGAAGCAATGATTTTAGGAAAAGAATCATATTTTTTTTGACGTTTTATAAATGATTTTCTTTTTAAAACCTCAGCAATTATATATGTTCCTGCTTCTTTGTTTATAAGAACCCAATCTCCAACGGAGGGTTTAGAAAATGGATTTTTTTGAAATTGTAAATTTCCCAATACTTCACAAGAAAAAATACCGTCATTTTTTATTACCTCATATTTTGACCTATGAACAGAAATGACTCGTCCATGTTCCAGATTTCTATTCTTGGATAAGTTTTTTGCATTAGCAAAAAACTTATCCCAACCATATTCTTTTAAATCAACTTCATACATATTTTCATTATAACTAAGATAGTAAAACTATAACAGGTGAATAATAAAATACGACATGAATCACTTCTCATTATTAAGAGATAGTAGTCCCTTCAAATTCTTTGCTATTTAAATAATTTTCTAGATTCTTTAATGAAGCACCTATAACAACAACCTTAATATCATTTTCTCTAGCAAAACGAGATGCAATTGGATCAAAGGGTGATGATAGTCCAGGAGTCCATTCTTCTGGTATTAATTCTAAATATTCATCCCAAGTAAGTTTTTCAATTTTTTTAGCATCTGGATTTTTACTTGGGTCTGAATCATAAACATGTGTAATATTAGAAAAATTAATAAGACTATCTCCATCTAAAACTTTTACAAGTTCTACTGCATCTTTATCAGATGAACACCCTGGTTCCAACGCACCAACAATTATTACACTATTTTCAATATCTTTTGCATCTTCCCATTTTTCTATTACTTTGTTATGTACATCTAGATCAGAGAATATACGTAACATCAATTCACAATTTAATCTAATTGATTTTATTCCAATCCAATCTAAATCTGTATTAGTTACATTATCAAATTTTCTGGCAGCAGATTGATATCTACGTGCCGTTTTACCACCACCAATTACAAGTACAACTCGATAATCATTTTCTATTATTGATTTTAATATCCATTTCAATTCTTTAATAAATCTAAAATCAATTTCATCTGGAACTAGCAAAGAACCACCAACTGAAATTACAATAGTCTTCTTAAAATTTGTTGTCATAAATAATAATATTATTTAATAATTTAATTAATAATTAAGTTTCTCAATTATCTCATCAAACACTTTTTCAACAGTCTGCTCTCCATTTATATCAATAACTGCATATTTATCCTTTTTCTTGAAATGATTAATAACAGGAACAACATTATCCTTATACCAATTCAACCGTTTTTCAATAATCTCTCTATTTTTGTCATCATCTCTTGCACGTTTAATCATACGGTTGCGAACTTCATCATGAGACACTTCAACATTAATAATTTTTACATTCTCTAGTTGATAATATTGAACAGCTGAATCAAACATTAATGCCTGACTAATCGTCCTAGGGAAGCCATCAAGAATCAGCATTTTTTCAGGGGTAAGCTTTGTAACAAGTTCATTAACAAGAAGCCAACTTGTAATAAAGTCTGGTGCTAATTCCCCATGACCAAGAATATTTTTCATCTGATGGCTTGTATATCCATCTCTCTCAACAAAAGATCTGAAATTAGCCCCTGAATCATAATGAATAATATTTGTCTCTGGATATTTGTTTTTTATATACTTTTTTAATAAGATAATTTGAGTTCCCTTTCCAGATCCAGAACTCCCTATAAATACAAGTGTATCTTTTTTCATACCAAAATAATTGTAACAGATTCAAATAAAAAGTCATAAACTACATACAATAAGAATTCTGATAGTATAAAAATAAAAACCTAATTAGGTTTTTATTTTTATACTATTCTGAAGATTCTACAATTGGCTCTGAAGATTCTTCCTCTTTACCTGGTTCATCAATTTTTACATTAACTCGTTCTTGATTCTTCATACCACAAACGCGAATTAAAGTCCGCATAGCTTTTGCTGTTGCCCCTTGTCGTCCAATTACCTGCCCCATATCATCTGGATTTACAGAAAGTGTCAATAACACTCCCATTTCATCAACAGTTCGTATAACTTTTACATCGTCTGAATTTTCTACCAATCCTTTTACAATATATTCCAAATATTCTTTCGGTTCAATCATTTTTGTTTTTTCTGTTAACCTTAAATTATTAATCTAAGGATTATTTTTAATTAGCTAATTTAACACACAAGTGTGTCTTGTACATTATATTATTTTTAACAAAAAAGAAAACTTTTTAAAATATAATCTTTTTGTTAAAAATTTTAACTAGGATGGCGTTTTATCTACCAAGCGAAGTGAGCAAATGCTTTATTGGCAGCAGCCATTTTGTGAACATTTTCCTTCTTCTTAACTGCTTCACCTTCATTATTTGCTGCGAGAATTAATTCATCGGCAAGAAAAAACTTCATATCTTTACCCTTCTTATTTCGCGCACTGTTAATAATCCAACGCATTGCTAGTTGTTTTTGTCGTGCTGGTCGTACTTCTACCGGAACCTGGTAGTTAGCCCCACCGACACGCCGTGAGCGAACTTCGGTAACTGGACCTGCGTTTTTCAACGCTGCTTCAAAAACTTCTAGTGGTTCTTTATCTTTTACATTTTCCATAATGATATCCATAGACCCATACACAATCTTTCGTGCAGTTTCTTTTTTACCATCAAGCATTATATAATTGATAAAACGAGCTAAATCTATTGATCCAAATTTTTCTTCCGCAGAAGGGGCTCGTCTATTTTTTACTGGTCTTCTCATAATAATTTATTCTTTTGGTTTTTTAGCTCCATATCTAGATCTAGACTTTTTTCGTCCATCTACTCCAGTAGCATCCAAAACTCCTCGTACAATAGTATATCGTACCCCAATAAGATCCTTTACACGTCCACCTCGCAACATAACAACAGAGTGCTCCTGCAAAGAATGTCCCATTCCTGGAATATATGCAGTAACCTCCATTCCATTTGTTAAACGAACACGTGCAATTTTACGTAACGCAGAGTTTGGTTTTTTAGGAGTCATTGTTGTTACTTTTGTACAAACACCTCTTTTAAATGGAGATGGATAACGTGTTGGTTTATTTTTCAAAGAGTTAAACCCTCTTCGTAAAGCAACAGCCTTTGGCTTTGTTGTAACCTTTTTTCGTCCTTTTTTTATTAATTGATTAATTCTTGCCATAATTGTTTAGTTTACAATTTACAATTTACAATTTTCATTGAATTTTCAATGTCTTAATTGAGGAATGATAAATCGATTTTTCTCACAAAATATCTTTATTGAAATCATCAATAAAGATATTGAGATAATAAACACATTACTATAATTTATTTAATTTGCAAGAAAGAATCTCATTGAAAATTTTTATTTGAAGCTTAAATCTATTGATTTTGAAATATCATTTTTTAACTTTCCATTTTTAAGTTCATTAATCTGGGTATCCATATTTTCTATTCTTTGTTCCAAAAATCCTCTTGTCGTTTTATATAAAAGCCTACTATAATCACTCTGTTGATCCGATAAATCTCGCAATTTATTTTCTAATTTTTCATTTCTCTGACCAAATTTTCCTAATCCATTTTATAGTGAAAGCATTTTATTAGTAAGCTGCTGCAATCTCTCTACTTCTTTAGAAAGTAAATTGTAAGAAGAATCATCATTAAATTTTCCACCCAATAACCCACTAATCTGTTCAAGTTGAGATTCTGCTAAATTTAAACCCATATCTTTTTCCATACCGTAAGAAGAATCTAATGCTGGCTGATTGAATATCAACCCATTTCTCTTTTAACAAATCAAAAGGAATTCCAAGAACCATATCAAATTCTGGCTTATACATAGAAAAAACTTTTTCTGGATTAGACTCTGGTGATAATTTGTTTTCATTTTCTAAATCTAATGTATTCATTTTTGTTTCTGCGCTTAGTAAAAAATTTTCCATTCCCATAATATTATCTTTAATATTTCTTACAAGTATCAAGATTGCACCATGCGCAGAAAAAATCAACTAAGATCAACAAATTTTTACTTTATCTGTGGATAATTTTGTTTTGTGTTTTTTTAAGATTTCGAGTAGTGGTGCTAAAGACTTCGCTTTTCGCATCTAATAAATTTCTTTTACAACTAAAATACCAGTAAATGATACAAATAGAAAATAATAGGAGAAATAAATTTCCAACCGTACATAATAAAAATTATTAGAATAATAATTGAATATCTCTTGAAAAACTCTTTTAAATATGAAAATCTTTCTGGTAAAATTGCATACAATATATGATGTCCATCTAATGGAGGTAATGGTATTAAATTAAATACAGCAAGAGCTATATTTGTGATAATAATTCCACTCATAAATGAATACATAAATGCCGACACTGTCACAAATTTCAAAAAAACAGCAAATATAACAGCAAGCCCAATATTTGCAAGCGGACCAGCAAGTGCAACTAAAGCTCCTCCCCATTTTTTATTTCGTAAGTTATGCGGATTAAATGGCACAGGTTTTGCCCAACCGACAACAAAAGGAGCGCCAGATATAACTAAAAATACTGGTAAAATAACAGAGCCAAACCAATCAAGATGTGCTAATGGATTTAATGTTAATCTTCCCGCTAATCTTGGTGTTGGATCGCCCATTGAATCCGCCGCATAGCCATGAGCAAGTTCATGAATAACAACTGAAATTATTAAAATAACTACAAATATAATTTTTTCTGTTTGCATAATATAGAGTATATGATACTATCTCATTATTACAAACGAGATATATCTATCTCGCAAGAAAAAGTATTATGTCAAGAATTTGTCCAATTACAAAAAAAGGTTCGCAGGTAGGTGGTGGATACAGTAACAGAACTCGTGCTACTGAATTTAACTCAACTGGAAAACGAAGACGTTATCCTAATTTACAAAAAAAACGAATTTATGTTCCTGAACTTGATAAAACCTTTGTTATGAAAATCTCAACAGAGGCTATAAAAAACATCAAAAAAAATGGAGCTTATAAAACCCTAAAGAAAGCAGGAATTATAAAATAAAAGATACGATTTATCGTATCTTTTATTTTATATAATTAGCAATTATTAAGCAGCTTCTCGCATACCAGATTCTTCTGATAAATTAATATTATCTTCCTCTTCAAGTATGTTAATTCTGTTTTCAAGACGACTCTTTAACTCATTTAAGAGATGGATATTATTTTCTATTAACTCTACTTTCTTTTCTGCAAGTCTAAATTGTTCACGTAATATAGGTATCTCATTCCCCACTTCTTTATCTTCAGGAATAATATCACCTAACTGTTTATAACCATCTGGAAAAACTGCATCAAAATAAGATAATTCATCTTTATTTGAATCATATTTCTTAAAATCTTCAAGCTCATTATAATTTTTTAAATAATTGATAACTCCTTTTACTTCACTTCTAATTATATGATCTTTTTTTCTTAAAGACTCAATATCAAGATTGACATTATTAATCTTATTATTAAGATTTTCAATCTTGTTTTTATCTTCAACTATTTGATTTAAATCATATTCAATATGATCTTCAAAACCATCATCTAAAGAATGTATCTCCACTAATTCCTTTTTCTTAAAATCTTCAAGATTTTTTTCTATACTCTTTCTATTTTGTTTATTTTCTAATACTTCACCTAAAACAACTTCTTGATTGTCAGCATTATTATCTACTATATTTTCTATTTTTGAATTCGGTTTTTGTATTGTATCACTTTTTTCTTTCAAATTTTCCATAATACTTTTATATAATATATTATATACATAATAACTAAATCTTATTAACTATATATACAGTATATATCATATATACAACATTGTCAAATATAATAACTACCTCCTCAAAGACCATTCACCTTCTTCAAACTCGAAAATTATATCACCCATTTCACATGTCGATAAATCTTCTATATTATTTTCATCTAATATTTTTAAAACTTCTGCATTTGGATGTCCATATTTATTATTACAGCCTGCAGAAATTATTCCATATTTTGGACCAACTTCTTCTACAAAAATACTATCTGATGATGTTTTAGACCCGTGATGTCCAAGTTTTAAAATATCAGAATTCAAAGCATCTCCATACATTGAGACAAGATTTCTTTCAATTAATTTTGAAGCATCTCCTGTTAATAAAATGGATTTATCTCTATATACAAGTTTTATAACAACAGAATGATCATTTGGATTCTCTATTTCTTGATTAAGATATGGAGAAAGTATCTCAAGATACATTCCTTCGTCAATAAATATCTTCTCTCCAGAAACTGCAGTTCTAACAATAATACCACTATTCTTAACTTTTTTTGCAATACTTCTGTACACAGGAGCCCCAGCCAATAAACCAGAATGTATAAAATAATCAACACTATATTCATCTAATATAGAATTAAAACCAGAAATATGATCTATATCAGGGTGTGTTGCAATAATAATATCAAGTGATCTATCTGAAATTGGCATATACTTTGCAATTTTCATTGAAATATCAGCATATTTCCCAGAATCAATTAATACTTGCCTACCATTTGGAGCAATGACAAGAATCGAATCTCCCTGTCCGACATCTAAAAAAATAATCTTTGGATTCCTATTTAAACTAACTTCACTAAAAAATAAAAATAAAGAGGATATTCCTATAACAACCAATACCCAAAAGGACATGTATTCTTGAATATGTTTTTTAATATCCATATTTAATATTATGACATAATATATTTACATTAAAAATACAAAAAGATTAATCTACAAATTAATTATTTGCATTAGTAAAATAAAAATTAACAATATCAGATACATGTTTTTCTGAAGATTTTAAATCTCCCGTCTTATTTATAATTGTTTCATCAAATGAATCTTCTAAAACAAGCTCTTTCTTAAATCTATTAATACGTACCTTTAATTGTTCTTCTGTTTCAGAATTACGATATTTTAACCTCTTTTTTAAAGAATTAATTGATTCTGTTTTAATAAAAACAATATATACTTTTTCTCCATATATCTTTCTTAGATTAAGTGCCCCTAGAACATCTATATCTAAAATTACCTTTCTACCTAATTTTATTATCTTATCTATCTCAGATTTTAATGTTCCATAAAATACACCTGGGTAAACTTCTTCGTATTCAATAAAATCTCCAGCTTCTATCTTTTTCTTGAAATTATCATTCGATAAAAAATAATAATCTTTTCCTGGAACATCACCTTGTCGTATCGCACGTGTTGTAGCAGACACAGAAAACATAAATTGATCAAAGTTTTTAACTAAAAACTTAACCAATGTAGATTTACCAACACCAGATGGGCCTGCAAATACAATAATATCTTTTTCTTCTCTCATAAAAAAATTATACCATATCTATGGTTTATTTTTACTAATAAATTAACAAAAGTAAAATACTTAATTTAAACAGTAAAAAAGAAAGATTTTTATTAACACAATAAGACAAAATCAAGTCATAAATAAAATTATAGTAAATTTACTCTCCTTTAGTTAGGTTGACCAAATTATGTTTAGTTTTTCTATTTCGATAAATAAGAAAAAATAGAATTATATAATATATAATAACCAACAAAGAAGAAAACTTCGGTACATTAATTTTTGCGAAAGGTACTTTTGCAAAAAACCCTACTAAGATTAAAATATATTTTAAAGAAAATGTAGTTGGAACTGCAACTATTGATGCAATTGCTGGAGAAAGAAAACCTATTATGGCTGTCAAAAAACCAAGCCCCATTGTTATTGGAACCATAAATAACACTAACATGTTTACAAAAACAGAGATAATAGAAAAATCTCCTATGTAAAATAAAATCAAAGGAACAACCATTATTTGTGCAGCAATACTTGCTGATGCTGAATCTCTTAGCGCAAATATTTTTGGAATAAACTTTAATTTATTCTCTAAAATAGGCATAATTACGATTAAACCATATGTTGCTAAAAAAGAAAATTGAAAAGATATGTCAAAATATAAAACCCAAGGATTATAAAAAACCATGAATATACCAGCAAACAACAAAGCTCTTTCGACAACATATGGTCTACCTACAACTTTTGCTAATACAATAAATAAAGCCATTATTGATGCGCGAATGACCGTCGGGCCAGCGCCAACAAGTAATGCAAAAACAACAATACCTACAACGGCTATAAAAGATCTTGTATACAAAGGCAGAAATCCTAGAATTATCATAATAGCTATAATCACAATAGAAACATTGTATCCAGATAATACAACAATATGCATTAGACCTGTTGTTCTGAAATCATTCTCCAGATTATCTCCAAGAGCAGTCTTTTCACCAAGAAGAACACCTGCTAGAAGAGATGATTCTGGTCTTGGAATATAACTATAAATTTTACTTAAAAGTTTATCTTTTAAATCATAGAGTAAAGAAAATATAGACCTGTTGGCTTCTACTATTATCTTTATATCCCCAGACTTCCCAGTATAATATATTCCATCTTTCTCTAAAAAATGTTCATAATCAAATACTCTTCCGTTATCAGATTCAAATTGTTTTGGTTTTTGTGGGATAGTCTTAAAACGAATGGTTTGACCATATCTATATTCATTAAAATCAGAAGTCTTAAGAGAAATCTTTGTCTTTAAATCTTTAATATTTTGTCCAAAATATATTTTATCTGTATTGATAATTAATGTCTGTGAGGAATCTATATTTAATGGTTTTTCTATAATCTTTCCACTCAAAACAACTTCAATTTTTTTGTCAGAAAAATAATCTAGTACATGTTTTTGATTATTATTAATAGACAAATCAAACCGCAAAAACCCTAATAAAAAAAATAGGGTGGAAATCGCAATAATTTTAATAAAACCCTTACTAAAAAAGAATAGAAAAATAGAAATTCCTAGTATAAATAATAAAAGAATATTATCGATACTTGCATTCAAAAAAATAGAGTGGAGCAATATTCCACCTAGAAATGAAAAGATATATATAAGAAATTCCTTCTTAAACACATTATTATTTTAACATAAAAGCAATTTTGCTTTTATAATTCTTTTTTTATCTTTTCTGCAATTTCTTTAAAATTTTTCTCTATTCCATTATTTGGAACTTGTGGCCATATCTTTATATGAGCATGTGAAACTTCTTCCCCATAAATTTCCATACGAATCATATCTGTGTGAAATACTTTTTGTTGTGCACGAGCAATACGACGAACTAAATTCATATACTCAGAATATTTATCAACATCCCAAACCCAACGAAATTCTTTTTTTGGGATTATTAATGTGTGACCAGGGGCTCTTGGAAAAATATCTAAAAATACAAAAAAGTCTTCATCTTCATAAATCTTATAAGAAGGAACTTCTCCATCAATTATTTTTTTAAAAATTGTTTTTTCTGACATATACATAAGTATAATTTTACAAAAAATAATATGCAAGAAAAAAACACACTTACAATGTAAATGTGTTTTTATACAAACATATTAATATTCTATTTTTTTATAGGTTTTCCCTAATTTCTCTCCACTACTAATTAGTATTATAGCATGAACAACTCTAACACTAATTAATGAACCCCATTGAGAAATCTTTAACGCCTTCCTTAAAAAATAAATTTTTTCATCTTTCTCTATTTTATTCAATGCCGTTGAATATAACTTCTCGGCCTCTTTTTTGCTCTTAAAAAAACCATCTCTTATTATCCTTAAATCTCTCAACATATCATCAACTAAAGGATAATCATTAAAAAATAATTTTATCCTTTCTTTTAAAGATTTCTTTATTTTAAAATCATTAAACATAACAATATGGTTTAATAACCCATGCTTATTGAAAAGTTTAACAACAAATGCCTCATCTCTGAGTCTCTCCAAGTATGATCTCGAAGAAACCGTATCTAAAGAAAGAACATCTACTAAATCATCATCTCCAAAGTATCTTCTGTTTAACTTAGAGATACTTTCACAAATAATTTGTTTTATCCACTCTCTTGTAATATCTTCTTTCAAAAAAGCTTGAATGATATTCATCCTTCTGATATTTTTTTCAATATCAATTCGTCTAAAAGACCTTAAAATATCCATAATTATTATATTTAATTGTTAATATTAATGTTAATTCAAAATTATAATAACATAAACATAAGAATAAGCAAATATTTTTATATGGTATACTGACGAAATGAACAAATACGTTTTTGCTAGAAAGATAACGAACAATCATGAATTATTGAATAAATATTCAATAATAATTGCTCAACTACTTTTTAATCGCAAGATAAACACACTTAAGGAAGCACAGGAATTTCTGGACCCAAAATGGGAAGACAATAATGATCCGTATCTAATAAAAAATATGAAAAAAGCTGTTCTGCGTTTTATAAAAGCTGTAAATTGTAATGAAAAAATAACTATTTATGCAGACTATGATGCAGACGGAATACCTGGTGCAATAATACTATCTGATCTCTTAGATAAAATTTCTTATGAAAACTATGATATTTATATTCCACATCGTCATAATGAAGGATATGGAATACATAAAGAAGCAATAAAAAAAATTATTAATTCTGGAACAAAGCTCATAATTAGTATTGATGTAGGTATTACAGCAAATGAAAGTGCTAAACTGTGCAAAAAAGAAAAGGTTGATCTAATCATTACTGATCACCACCTCCCTATTCAAAAAAATGGAAAAGAAAGCTTACCTAGGGCTTTTACAATACTTAACCCAAAGCAAGAAGATGATAATTACCCAAACAGAATGATTTGTGGTGCTGGAGTTATCTTTAAATTTGTTCAAGCTTTCGTTCAAAAATACGGAGAAAAATACAATATCCAAGAAGGCTGGGAAAAGTGGCTTCTAGACATGCTCGGTATTGCAACTATTTCTGATATGGTTCCTCTAAAAAATGAAAATCGTATATTTGCATACTATGGGATGAAAGTTATAAAAGAAATTACTAAGAATGGAAATAAACATCGCATTGGTCTTAAAACACTTATACAAAATGCTGGGATAAATACAGAGTATATGACAGAAGAAAATATTTCTTTTGGAATTACACCACAAATTAATGCAGCCTCTCGTATGAGTCACCCAAAAGATGCAGTTGTCGTCTTTCAGTCAAAAGATATCAAAGAAGTACAATCATCTGTTGAACATCTTACGAAACTTAATAACAAACGAAAAAAATTAACTAAAAAAACAACCGCAGAAGCACTTCTTCTAATAGAAAACAAAAAAATAAAAGATATTATCGTTGTCGGAAATAAAAATTGGAAAGCTGGAATACTCGGACTTGTTGCTTCAAAACTTGTAAATAAATATAAAGTTCCTGTTTTTGTATGGTCACAAGAAAAAAATATAATTAAAGGTTCTTGTCGCTCTATAGATGAACTACATTTAGTAGATATTATGCAAAATACACATGTTAATTCTTTTATAAACTTCGGCGGTCATGCAGAAGCAGGAGGTTTTTCTTGTTCCATTGATGAAATAGATTATCTTGAGGATAGGCTTTCAAAATCGATTAATGAATATAAGGAAAAAAATAAAAAGAGAAAAATAACGAAAAAGATAGTCGATCTGGAACTATCTATTGACTCTATTAATGTTGATACCTATAAAGAAATAAGAAAACTTGCGCCGTTTGGAATCGAGAATGAAAAGCCACTATTCATTTTAAAAAATGTTCTCATTGAAAAAACCAGAACATTTGGAAAAGAAAAAAATCACTTAGAAATATTTTTTAAAAATTCAATTGGAAAAACCATTCGTGGAATCGCTTTTTTCAAAGTTCCTAGCGATTTTAAAGAACTCAAAGAAAACAAAACTTGTAATATTATTGCACATATAGAATATTCAGTATTTATTGGAAAACATGAGTTACGATTACAAATAATTGACATAGTTTAATGTATGTGGATAACTTATTTTAAATAACTTGACAAGTTTATCAATTAAGATATATTATTAATAATAATTAAATATTCATTTAAATTAATTTTATGAAAAACTTCAGAGGATTGGGTCCACCAAAAAATTTATTTAAATTATTTGCAGTATTTGCCGTATAAAAAACAAAAACCGAAGAAAATGAAAAGAAAAATTTCTTGGTGGTATAAAATAACCACTGACAACTAGCCTGGCAACAGCTAGGATAAACGCTGATCCCAGTATCAGCGTTTTTTTTATAAATTGATTTTTATAGATGAATAAGTAATATAGATTATATGTTAAATTATAACGAAATTACAAAACGAAAATTTATAGTACTAAATAATGAACCTTATGAAGTAATATCTTCAGCAGTTTCAAGAAAACAAGCAAATAAACCAGTAAATAAAACCAAACTAAAATCACTTATTTCAGGTCGTGTTGTTGAATATACCTTTCACATGTCTGATAAAGTTGAAGAGGCGGAAATGTCTAGAAAAGATATTATATATATTTACTCTCGTGGAGATAAACACTGGTTTCATAGCGAAGGAGATAAATCAGATAGATTTATCTTAGATTCAAATGTTGTCAACAATATTCTCGATTATATTTCAGAAAACGAAACACTTAGTGCTCTTGTTTATACTGACGATGAATATAATGAAAAAATAATTGGATTTAAACTCCCTATCAAAAAAGAGCTTGAGGTAGTTGAAGCGCCACCATCAATCAAGGGAAATACAGCAACAGGTGGAGATAAATTGGTAACATTGAACACAGGATTAAAAGTTACAGTTCCACTATTCATTAATACTGGAGATGTTATTGCAGTAAATACTGATACAGGAGAATACACTGAACGAATTTCTAAAAAATAAAAACGGCTATTAACCGTTTTTATTTTTTAAAATAAGAACCAATAGCTTCCCCTATGTTCACGTATCCATCTTTGTCTAATAAATGAATTAACCCCTTATTTATATTTCCGATAAGTTGTGGACCTTCAAAAATCATTCCTGTTATGAGTTGCACAAGAGAAGCTCCTCGCCTTATTTTTTCATAAGCATCTTCTGTAGAAAAAATTCCACCAACACCAATAATTTTTATCTCATCTCCGAATTCTTGATAAATATTGCTAATCAAATCATTTGAAAATTTTTCAACTGGTTTACCACTAAAATTTCCCTTCCATTTATTATTAATAACTTTTTGTATTTCTTCTTTATCAAAATCATAATTTGATTTTTCCTTGAGAAGATTCGCAACAATAATAGCATCAACATTATGCTGTATCATAATTTGCACAAGCCCCTTTGCTTCACTCCAATCAATCTCAGCTTGAAATTTTACAAAGAGAACTTTATCACCAATAATTCTTCTTATTTCTCTCAGAAGTTCATCTAATATTTTAGAGTCAGCAAGAACACCTGAACCAGCAACATTTGGACAAGAAATATTTAATTCAAAATAAGCAAAATAATCTCTCTTTTCATGGTTCATCAGATATTGAAAACTCTCCAATATATCCGCAACCTGTGCCTCTGAATCACAAACGGATGGAGAATTTGTTGCCCCAATAGATATTCCAACTTGTGCTGGAAAATATGAAGTAAAAGAAACATTTTCTAAAACTTTTTTTAGACCAAAACTTTTAAACCCCTTATTGATAAGAAGAGATTTTGATTTTGGAAGTCGCGCAAGACGTGGTTTTGGATTTCCTTTATATTCTTGAAAAGTAACAGTTCCGCCAGACATAAAAGCAAAACCTAATTCTCCTAAAATATGAGTGAGTTGAACATTATAATCAAAACCAGCAGAAAGACCAACCGGGTTTCTAAAATGAATTCCAAAGAGATTTTGTTCTAATTCTTTATGTTGATAAGAAAATAAACTTCTCATAATCCATTTTGTAAAACGAAATTTTCCAAGAAAAACTCCATATTTTGTAAAATGATCATGAATAAACTCTGGATCATGCTTAAACAAAATGGGCTTTATTACTTTTTTATATAAAAATGTTTTCATTATATCTATTATACTTACCTAATAGTAATTTAGAAGTAAAGAATAAATACAATTGACGACTATCTCTTTCTTTCTATAGTGAAAGTGAATAAAGAGGAAAATCCTCAGCTCTGTTGTAAAACAAAGTCATGAAAAAATTGAAAATTTATATCATGAAAAAACTATTTTTATTTATTCTAACTATCGGTATTGGATTAACTAGCATGTCTCAAAACAAAAAAATTATCGGTCTATCTCTATCATCAGGAAAAAAGAAAAATTGGTTAAAAATAATAATAATTTTAGTATCTTTACAACAACAATGCGAATAATAATGTTCGTAAATATTGCACAAAAATAGAATTTAGAATGTTAAAAAACAAAAAACGCGAAGTATATCATGCGTTTTTTATTTTCTCTCAAACAATGGTTTTTCTGGAATAATTACTTCAGTTAGATATTCCTGAATCTTCTCTGCTGTATCTGGCATAAATGGATAAAGAGATACAGTTAAACGACTTAGTTCTTTAGCAACATAGTGTAAATCATTATGTGCTGATTCTTCATCTTCTTTTATTTTTTTAAATGGTTTTTCTGTTGCAATAAAGGTATCAAGATCCCCAATAAGATGCCAAATTTCATTCATGATTTTATTATAATCAAATCCATCAAAGTGTTTTCTATGAAATGAAAGTATTGATTCATGATCATCAAAATTAATATCTGAAATATCAACATTATAGCTAACAATCATTTTCATACTTCTCTGGATAAGATTTCCAATTCCATTTGCAAGATTTGCATTATAAGCTTCTTTAAATTTTTCCATAGTCATATCAGAATCCTCAAATGAATGCACATGTCTCAATAAGTAATATCTTAATGCGTCAGTTCCATATTCATCAACAATTTCATATGGGTCAATAACATTGCCAAGTGATTTTGACATCTTTTTTCCTCCTGAGTTTATAAAACCATTCACAACAACTTGTTTCGTATTTGGAAGTCTTGCAGCCATAAGCATTGCTTGCCACATAGCAGTTTGTTGTCGAAGATTATCCTTACCGCAATACTGTATAGTATTCCCACTATCCCAATATTCTGAAAATAATTCATTGTCTGGCCAACCTAATGTAGAAATATAACTCACAAGGGCATCAAACCAAACATACATAACATGATCGTCATCTCCTGGAACTGATATTCCCCACGGCATTTTTGTCTTAAGACGTGATATAGAAAAATCTTGTAATCCTCTTTCAATAAATCTTTTTATTTCATTAAATCTAAAATCAGGAACAACAAAATTAGGATTTAACTTGTAAAACTCCAATAATTCATCTTGAAAAGCAGAAAATTTAAAAAAGTAATTCTCCTCGTCAATAAATTCAATTTCACGGTTTGGATGATTAGGACAAATACCATTTTCTAAATCTGAATCCGTTTTAATAAGTTCACAACCAACACAGTATTTTGCTCTGTAATTTTTTTTATAAATAAAACCATTTTTATCACATAACTTCCAAAATTCTTGAGCAGCTCTTATATGTTTTTTATCTGTCGTACGAATAAAATGGATATCATTTGATAATCCTAATATTTTTTTTAGTCCCTTGAATTCATTCGCATACTTATTAACATAATCCTGTACATTCATGTTAAATTTTTCAGCGTTTTCTAAGATTTTCATTCCATGTTCATCTGTACCAGTATTGAAAAAAACATCAAAACCTGTTAATTTCTTATATCTAGCAAAAGCATCTGCTCTAATTATTTCCATAGCAAAACCAACATGAGGTTTTGCATTAACGTATGGCAATGTTGTTGTTACATATTGTCTTTTTTTCATAATCTATTCTCCTGCTTTTATAGCATATTTTATATTACTCTTTTCCTTCTTATGACTTTCTATTTCAGCTATAATTTCTAACACAAACAAAGCCATAGGTATTGCAATAATAAGCCCAGCAATACCAAAAAGCTTAATACCAACAATAAGAGATAAAATTACGACCAATGGTGGAATTCCTGTCATCTTTCTAAACAAAACTGGCTGAATAATATAATCCAAAATTTGCTGAACAATTACATAAAAAATTACAACAAATAAACCAGCCTTCCATCCATCATGAATAACAGCAATAGCAATCGTTGGTAACACGGCTATAAATACTCCATATGGAATAAAACCAAATAGCCCAGCCAACAACGCTAATAATAAAGCATACGGAACTGACATTAGCGTAAGTCCTATGTATGTAACAACAACTAATAAAAATGCTATTATCAATTGTCCGCGAAACCAGCTTCCTATTTTCTTCTGAGTATTATGCCAAACTCTTAATGCCTTTTTTTCATATCTTTCTGGGGTAAATACTCTTATAACCCTATCTATACTATCGTCTTTCAGGCTTAAATAAAATGAAATAATAAGAACAATAACAATGCTAGCAACTCCACCAAAAAATGAACCAACTCCATTTAATAATTTCATTATTGGTACGTGTTTTGCCTGTAAAAGAAGATCTCTAACACTTGTTATACCATCCAAATTAGTTGTAATAAAATCAAAATTAATATATCCAACAATATTTGGATAAAATTCAGCTAAAACTTTTATTTCATTAGTAATAACCGGGACCATGAATAAAATAATTCCAAAGAACAAAACCAATGTTACTAAATAAAATATAAGTACCGAAATAATACGTGGAATTTTACGTCTTCTTAATTTTTTTACAAAATCATCAGCAAATATCGATATAACAATAGCAACCAAGATCATTAACAAAAACCCCTTAACAGACCATAGTGCATAAACAAATGCCATAACACTTACCAAAGCGAGAAGATTGTAAACATCAAATTTTATTGTCATCGTTGAATTATCTTTCATATATAAATATATTATCACAAAGTATCTAAAATAACATTTTTAGTAACACATGTTACAATATATATTGTGGAATATGTTCAATTATTAACTGTATTAATGCTTATTGTCTTTACATCAAAGATATTAGCCCAGATAACAAAGACAGTGGATATTCTCTGGTATATTATATTAGGAATTATTGGAACACAATATGTGTTTAATATTAACCTAAATATATTAGAAAACTGGTCTATGCTTGGTGTTATCTTTATAATGTTTTATGCTGGATGGAGAGAAAGCCTTCCAAAATTCTTAAGAGAAGTATGGAGAAATAAATGGGTAGCAATTATAGCTGCAATTGGCCCATTTATTGGTGCGCTTATAGCGTATTTATTATTAGGATTTACAGAAGTTGAATCTGCAGTAGCTGGTTTTGTATTTACAGCAACTGCTGTCCCTTATACTATTGCAATCCTAACAAACCTGGGACTTGAAAAAACTAGGGCGGCGAAATCTGCACTCGCAACCGCAATGGCAGATAATTTTATCTCAGTTTTTTTAGCTGTTGGTGTATTACCAGCATTTGTAATAATCAGATCAGGAAAAGGACTAACAAATATAAAAGACTTAATGCTTGCAGTCGGGGGAGAAGTTGGAATAGTTGCTGCAGCATTTCTTGTGTTTGCCATATTAGGTTTATTTATTTTACCAGATGCACACAAACACATTGAAATGGATACATCAGATATGCTAGAGAGAAAAGATATAATTGGTAGAATTTTTAGATTCTTCTATAGAGTTAGAAAGGCTCCTGGTTTTTATGCAATATCATCAATGTTCTTTAATGTAAGAATAGGTGTTCCGATGACTCTATTATTATTATTTGGCTTATCTTGGCTTGCATATAGTATGGGATTACATCCAGCGATAGGTGCATATTTAACTGGGCTAATCTTACATGCTGAAATGTACCGTAAGGGAAAAATAGATGAAATTAAAAATCAACAGATAATAGTAGACCATGGAAACCTTTCTGTATTCTTTTATTTCGCACAAGAATGGATCGGTCCTATGTTTTTTATATATCTTGGAAGTCAACTTATAACAGATTGGTCAAAAGCATGGATAATAATATTGGAAGCTATTATTGCTGGAATAATAATCTCATCATTCCAATTTATAACTGCATATTACGGAGGAAGAAAAACAGCAAAACTACCAAAACACGATTCAATTCTTTTGGGATTTGGAATGCTCCCAAGAGATGTTTTAGCATTTGTTGTCCTTGGTATTGCAGTTGATGCAGGAATAATAAACCAAAATGGTAATTTTGTTATAACAATAGTCCTTACAGTACTCGCAATGAATATATTAAGTTCACTAGGATTACTTTGGTATAAACCAAAATACAAAAAAGCAGAAAAATTATTTATTGAAACAAAAAAAGAAGCTTAAGCTTCTTTTTTTGTTTCAATAAATAAATACCTAAAAGATATAGTTGATATCATAATAAATAAAGTAAAAAATAACATTGTCGTAATAAATACGGGATGACTATACTTTGTGCTAAGTATCTCTATAATATTATTCATTAATAATCTTGGTTTGATAAAAATATCCCAACTATTAAATCGTATATATCTACCAAGATAAATTCCGAATGATGATATGATAGAAATTAATATTAAAAAAATATTTCGCCTTATTTGACTCTTGTTAAATAACATTCTCTTTATTTTTACCATAGTAAATGACAGAACAAATACCCCAATAATAGCATAAGAAAATATCATCATACCATCAAACCATAACAACCATTCTGGACCAACATTTCTTAGATGTAACAAATCTGTAACCATATATGGCGCATTTGGTAAAACAAACAACCATAAAATAAAAGATAGTACTTTAAAATAAATATTCCTTGAATTTTCGAAAAAGAAAACAAACGGCAATGGTAGCAATGCTAAAAATAGATTCCAATTCATATACAAATATGAATGAACATCTGTTAGTGCAAATCTACTCATGTTCATAATAAACGCAAAAACAATCCATGGAATTAAAAACTTTATGAATTTTTTATAAGTTATCATGATTTAATTTTACCCGCACACTCATAAAAAAACAACATACCGCAAGATATTATTTTTTTATGAGTATGCGGGTTTACCTATTTATTTTATAAAAAATAACCAAAAGTATTTTTTAATACTTTTGATTAAATTAAAATTTTTTATTTAATCTAAATAAGAAATGTATGTCCAGCCACTTAAACATAGTCATCATCAACTTCAAAGACATGTAACTTCAACCATACGTAATCATCAAAAAATATATACAATTTACAAAGATTTGTTTCTTATAAAAGAATATTTAATGGAACCCCTAAATTAACATTTAGATTACTAAAATACCCATCATTTGACCTCTTAATAATCTCATTCAAACCTTGCATCAAGGTTAATTCTATATACTTATCTATAAATTATATCTTATACCAAAAGTTACAGACTTACTTCCATTAATAGGTTCCATTCCGTAAACAGACCAAAGAGAAAAATTTTTCAACTTATAGTTAAATCTCAACCCATGGGTTGCAAATTTTTGAGCTTGAATTCCTATTCCTATTTTTTTGAATTGATATTCAATTATTCCAAGATACCAATCTCCACTTCCGCCATCTTCATAATTTAGAAAAAACCAAAATTTATTTTTTTTACCATAAAGATAAGTAGCAGTTCTTAACGGTATTTTGTTTGTTTCAATACCTACTGAAATATTTATTTCAAGGTATAGATCGTTCTTAAAAGTCTTTCCATACATTGGGCCAAAATACAATTCACCCCATTCGGCGGAAAGCAATGCAAAACTCGTAAAGCCAAAACCATTTTGGTTTTGTGAGGTAAATGAACTTGCTATAAGTTGTTGAAAATCTTGTTTTTTAGTTCCTTGGTATTCAAACCAAAAACTTTTGGTTTGAGAAAAGACTACTGATGTTGATAACACTAAAATAAAAAATACTAATTTTTTCATCTTATTTATTTTTTAAAGTTAATTTAACTTTACTATGATTTAATCAAAAACTATTTACAAATATTTTTAACGTTTTGTTATAAAAATAAAGAAAAACTTTATTTTTTAATAAAGTTTTTTTGTTTTATTTATACAAAATCTCTTCCAATAATCTTTTTATACTTCTCTGCTTTCTTTTTATTATGTTCAATTTTGAAATAAACTTTTTTTATTTTTTTTACCTCCTTATTAATCTCTTTTATTTTTTCTTCTTTCGACATTTTTTTATCTTCATAAATTTTGTGAATATTTTTTGAAAAATCAGCTGGCGTTTTTGAATTAATAACAATATTTCCAATAACAGTAATGTGGTCAGTGTTTTTTATTGGTTTTATTTTTACAGCATTAATTTTAAGATATTTATTATTATATTTTCTTTTAAAATCAAAATCTAATTTTGTTTCTCCGCCGATAAGAAAATATGCTCTTCTCTTTTTTGGTTTATAACTTTTATAGTGTTGATCTTCGCTCTCTGTTCTCCCTTCTATATAAACCCAGAAACAGTGATTATCATACATATAAATTGGTTCACTTTTGTAAAGATTGTGATAAATAGGAAAAACGTGCTTCCAGAATTGATCCATTTGGTGAAGACTTTTAAATATGTATGTAAGACTCTCACCTTCATTAAGATGTGGAATTCCTGTTCCAGCAAAAAAATCTCTTATTTTTTCAACCCATTCATTACTAATGAAATACTCTGTTTTGTTTTTAAGAATAACACCATCAGAAATCAGTTTTCTTAATTGGTCGTATATAGCAGGTCGTGTAATTTTTTTATAGTGTGAAATATATTTTTGAATAGCGTCTATTTTTTGTGGTTTTTTTGCTAAACACTCAACAATATAATCTTGAGTTGTTTTTTCTTTTCCTAATAACATGTTTATATTATAAAGAAAAACTTTATTTTTAAAAGCAACGAATACAAATAAAAAAGGGTCGCTGGGACATATTATAATACTCTTTTTTATTTTAACGAAGAAGTTCGTTAATTTTGGAGTTTTTTAAGAAAGTACTCTTTCAGTTCTGTGATTGCAACCCTCTCCTGCTCCGCAGTATCACGATAACGAACCGAAATAGTACCAAAATTTTTATTCCCTTCTTCCAAGGTATCATAATCAACAACAACACAAAAAGGTGTTCCGATTTCATCTTGTCGTCGGTATCTCTTCCCTATATTTCCATTATCATCCCAAACAACATTTCCAAATTCTACCTTTAGACTACCAAAAATCTCTTCTGCCTTAGAAACAATATGTTCTTTATTTTTTACAAGAGGAGAAATAGCAATTTTATATGGAGCAAGAGATGGTTTAAATGCGAGATAAATCCTTTTATTACCATCAACTTCATCTTCCCTATAGGCAGATAACAAAACAGCAAGAATCGTCCTATCTAAACCAAGTGATGGTTCAATAACATGAGGAATAAAAGTATCATTTGTTATCGAATCTGTATATTGTAGCTTTACCTTACTAGAAATTCCATGTTTTTTTAAATCATAATCAGTACGATAAGCTAAACCATAAAGCTCTTTTTGACCAAAAGGATATTCAAATTCAAAATCAACCGTTCTCTCAGAATAATGTGCCCTATCTTCTCCTTCAATTTCAACATCATGTAATTTTGACATATCTAAACCAATCATTTCTGCCCATTCAAGTATTTCATCTTTCCAATATTCAAATTCTTCTTTCCATGTACTTGGATGAATAAAATATTCAATTTCCATTTGCTCTAATTCCCTAAGACGAAAAATAAAATTCCTTGGCGTTATTTCATTACGATAAGCCTTCCCTATTTGAGCAACTCCAAACGGAATTTTTGGATGCATGGAATCCATAATATTTTTATAATTAATGAAAATCCCTTGAGCTGTTTCAGGTCGTAAATATGCAGTAGATGATGAATCTGACGAAGAACCAAGTTGAGTTTTAAGCATAAGATTGAATTCTCTAACATCATCAAGTTCATTTCCATAAGGGGATAGGATGTTTTTAGCTCTAATAGTAAACGTCATCTCATCTATGGTCATATTTTCTGGATTTTCTATCCCAGCGTCCTCAAGAAGATGATCAGCTCGATAGTCTTTTCCTGTTTTTTTATCTCGCACAAGTGGATCAGAAAATCCACCAACATGTCCAGATGCAGTAAGTGCTTCTTCTCCCATAACAATGGCAGAATCCAATAGAAACATATCTTTACGGGATTCAACAAATTTCTTTATCCAAAGATTTTTTATATTATTCTTCAGAAGAGATCCAAGTGGACCATAATCATAAATACCAGCCATACCACCATATAATTCTCCCGCTTGAAAAATAAAACCTCTATTTTTTGAAAGTGCAATTATTTTTTCCATTAACTTATCACCTTGTTTTATACTCATGTTAATTAAGTATATATGATTAAGATGAAAATACAAAAAATAAAAATTGATCCCGCTTACAAAACGTAATTATATTTAAAATATTATTAATACTATTTATTATAAAATAATACAATATTTACAAATTAAATTAATTATGTGATTGACGCATCAAATATAATTTGTTAATATTTGATTAAATCAATCGGACAAAAATTAAAACAGTCGCCGGTTCTGTTATATTTAAAAATTAAAAATCATAAAAAATGAAAAAAATTATTTCAATATCAGTAATATTTTTTATAACAATAAATATATTCGCACAAAAAAAGACCAAAAGGTGGGCAAATGAGAGATTTTCCTTAGGGATTATAAGTTATACAAATACACCGGTTATTAATGATGACCTTGGTTTAAAACTTAGTTTAAGTACACGATTACTTAGATTCATTTCTATAGAATCTAATCTGTGTTCAGATACAAAAGAGATATATGGAGAGGAAAATTTTAAAATATATCCTATTCCAAAAACATACCTACGTAGTATTGGTTTTATGAAGAAAACAATACAAAGAAGATTTTATACGTACTTAAATACATCTATAAATACATATAAAGAAATTGGAGTAGGTTTTGGGGTAGGTTTTAATATCAACAATAAGTGGAGAACGGAAATTCGCTTATATAATAAGACTAAAAATCAAAAAATAATGGTAAATCCATATTTTGGATTTGGATTCTTTAGAAATTTAAATTTCAGAGAATACCCTCCAAAAATATCTGCAAAATATTAATAAAATAAAAACCCTAAAATAAAAAGGGTTTTTCTTTTTGAAAATAATTAATTAACAACCCTACTATCTCCAGCAACAGCTGATGAATCTGACAATCTAGTCGTGAGAGGTGTCTTTTTATAGCTAAGATCTACATCAGTAAATGTATCCCTACCAGATAAAATTATATTTCTAGTAATATCTGGATTTGTATCAACATGCGATAACGATGGTAATAACTCTACCTGAAATGAAACTTGTCTTGGCCTAACTTCACCAATACCAACACCAGCTTGTAAGTCACCAATATCCCATTTAACTTCCCTTGTAGTTTTGTTAAAATCAATTTTACTCCTTTCAACTGATGGTGATATATTTCCTGTCCAAGTAACATAAGAAGGAAGTGTTGTTATAACTTTAGTATCTTTTATATCATTTGATGAATTTAATATCTGTAATGTAACTGTATATTTTGTCTTTTCTCCTACTCGTGGTGGAATAGGCCCACTATTTTTAAATGGGCCGTCACTATATGATGTTTTTGCTATCAAACTTAGATCTGAATTAGCTAATACATCTACTCTAGAAATAGAAGATGCCTCACGAATATTTCCATTATCTTCAATACCAGAAACGTTAATTGTTACTGTAAAATTAGGGTTTTCAATAAAACCTAAACTACTAACTAAGTCTTTTGTATCTAAATTAAAGTTCAAAGTACCTGATTCACCCGGGTTAAGAGACTCCAATTCAGCTACATTATTCTTATCCCAAATAATATTCTTACTATTAGAATTATAATCACCATTTAACGAAAGAACCTTACTTGGAATATATAAATCACCATTTAAATTTGCTGTTACTTGTACGTCATTAAGTACTTTATCAAGATTATTTTTATATTCTATTTCAATATTAACATTATCACCACCACGGATCGGAACCTTACTTTCATTTTTATTGTTTGCACTAATATCTGCTGTAATAAAAGACTCTTTTATATCAACAGTGTGAGTAACCTCATCAAACGTTGTTTCTATTGAATCTTTCTGCAACTGATTTTGCTTCCCAACTTTTGCTTGAAAAGACTGCCCTTGTCCTGGTAAAGCATCTAAACGACCAGATATTTTGATAACCTCTTCATCAGATGTTATCTTTGGAAAATACCATATATTAGATCCAAATTTTGGTTTAATATTTGATGAAATAAACTCAAATCCTAACGGATAATTAACACTAAGCAAAATATCATTTATTTGTTCATTTGTATTAGATGAAACACTTATATTTAATTGAATCTCTTGATTCTGAACTATTTCCTTCGGAGCATCAATTGATAATTTTGTCGGGGTTGATCGTATAACAAGTTCATGATTTATTTTTTTAACAAATATAGAACTAGATCCTTCAATACGGTATTCCAACGTAGCATGTATATTTCTTACATCACCCTCCTTTCCGTACAATAATAAGTTAAATTCCTCATTTATACGTTTTCCACTCTCAATATCAGAAAGAGACCGACGTAAAAAAACTTCATCGTCTTTGCTTGAAGAATCTTTAGGATAAGACAAAATAAGATCTGGTAGAATCAATTTCTGTTTATTAAAATTTTGAATACGTACATGTAATTCAAGATTCTCTCCTCCATCAATAAAAGGTTGCCCTAAGATCTCCATTGAAATTAAATCGTCAGAAACCTTTTCTTTTTTATCATATAAAGAAATTACAGCAATGACAGCTGTTATAATAAAAAAGAATAGTACACCAAGAAATATCTTTCGAAAGATAGATGTTGGTAATTTTCTTTTTCTATTTTTAGTTAAAAGTTTGTCAAGATCTTCCTCTTTAAAACTATGTTTCAATTCAATATTACGACCATGGATCTTACGCCTTTTACGTTGTAAAAATTCTTTATTCTTAAAATAAAGTTCATCATTTAATATATCAATTTTTTGTTTCTTTTGTTTCGGAGTTATATCATCTCTCATCTATATAAGTATACATTTACATCTATAAAAACAAAAGACTGATTTATTCTATAACTGAGAATCATTAAAAGAATCATTTATTTTAATAATATATTTTAATTTATGTTTTTTTACATGATTCAAAATATTTTCACTATATGGACCTTTTACTTCAAGGGTAATATCTTCTTCCTCCCAATACCCTAATGTAAAAAGTGTTCTTATCATTATAATAATCTCATATTCATGTAATAAATTATTATCACCTTCTTTTATCTCATTAAAAAACAAGATTATTTCATTCCATAATTGTTCATTTCTCTCCTCTCCTGTACAAAGACGAATAAGTGTATCTGAAAATAAAGAAACTAAACCATACCATTTAGTATTTACAAAACAAAAAGATGATCTAATCTCATTAAGTCCAGTTATCCTCCAAATATTACGTCCAGAAACAAGATCAATCTCAACAATTGAATACAGATGCAAATGATAACGCATTTTAGATTTAAGCTCTCTTACAGATTGGATACTGGCATAAATAAACCCAAATCTCTCTGTATACAAATATACTAATTTATTTGATTCTCTCATATTCTTTGTCTTTAAAATAAGAGCTCTTGTATGATAAATAGTGTGAGACATATAATAAGTTTACTAATACACACATGAAAAACAAGTTCTAAGCTAATAAGACGATACATTTTTACTGGTAAACTTGTCAACAAGTTATTTTTATGTATAATTTAAATTAAATTATTTTAATTAATTTATAACTTAATTTCATAAAAATGGACAAAATAAGAATTGTTTTAATTGGACAAAAAGAGCGTGATAGAAAGATCATAGTTGAAATGTTCAACGAAAAAAATGAAAGTCTTATAAGAGCAACAGGAAAGACAAGAAACGAATTATTATCTGATATCAGATACAAATTCAATGAAATTGTTCTACTTAAAAAACCACTTATTACAAATGGTTTTAGAATAAGTCATAGTACTGGCTTTTATGTTATATGTAATAAGGTTTCAGATGAAGTAAAAAACCTAATTATAGATATAATATATCCACAAAATAAAATGACAAACAAACACAATACTGTGATACTGCATCATGATAATGTTTAAAAAAAATAAAAAACGGTAATCACTTTTCAGTGAATCTACCGTTTTTAAATTTAAATATTAAAGTTACAAAATAGAATATTTTATATATTACAATTAATTAACTAATTTTACAAATAAAAGTTAATTTCCCTGCTTTTATTTCTGTTCCACTATTTTCTGTAAACTTAATCTCTGTAATACCAGCAGATAATTTAAACTTACTTTTTCCTTTCTCAATTTTTTCAACAAACTCTCTACCATTATCATCAGTCCATATTTCTAGAATTATTTTATTATGAGCATCTAATCCTGCATTTTTACGCATCTTTTGAATTCCACGTAACAATTCACGAATATTTCCCTCTTCTATCAAAGCAGAAGTTAAATTAGTATTCAAGGATAACTCACCATCAATTAACGTCTTTACATTCATCTCATCTAAAATTAACTTAATATATTCCTCTGGAAGATCCTTTATTGGCACTGTAAATGATGAAAGTGGTTGTCTAACCTTTAATTTAGACTCAGCTCTCATCTGTAAACCGACACTTATTAAACCTCGAACTCGTATCATATTTTCAATAACATTATTGTCATCATAAATATTTCTATCTGACATTGAAGATATATTTATCTCACCTAATCCTTCTTTTTTCGAACAATAAAATAATGTTGGCCAGCCTTCAAGATGAACAGATTCTAAAAGAGATGAATCTAAAGCTCTTAAATCCTGCCATAATTCTTCTGCAACAAATGGTATAAATGGTGCTATTATCTTTGAGACTGTTTCCAAAACTTTCCTTGTTGTAGATAAAGCATTCTTTTTATCTAAAAGATTTTCCCCCTTAAACCTATCACGTGAACGACGAATATACCAAGTAGAAAAATCATCAACAAATTCAAATATAGGACGTGCAGCACGATCAAGCTCATAATTATCAAGACCTTCTGTTACAGAAGATAATAGTTCATACATTCTAGCAATAATCCACTTATCTAAAATATTATCTGAATTAAAAGAATCACTATGTTCTATATTACCAACATACATTTTATATAATGACATTATATTTCTTAATCTGCCAATCACTTTTGATGCAACTTCACGAACCCCCTTTTCTGAAAAAGCAAACTCTTCTGCACGAACAACAGGAGAATTAATCATATACAACCTCATCGCATCAGCTCCAGATGTATCAAAAATCAATTGTGGATCAGGATAATTTTTTAAAGATTTTGACATCTTTTTACCATCTTCTGCTAAAATTAACCCATTAACAATAACATTTTCAAATGGAGTCTTATTAAAAAGAGCGTTACCAATAACTGTCATTACATAAAACCATCCACGTGTCTGATCAAGACCTTCTGCTATAAATTGTGCTGGGAAAGCTTTTTCAAATAATTCCTCATTTTCAAACGGATAATGTTGTTGTGCATACGGCATTGATGAAGAATCAAACCAAACGTCAAATACATCGTTCACACGTTTCAATTCAACCCCATCTTGTTCAATAATAAAATTATCAATATAAGGCCTATGAATATCCAATATCATATCTTCATTGTGTGGGTACGGAATAAAATCTAACTTCAAGATATTCGCATTTTCAATTTCAGGTTTTATATAATAAAAATCATAAAAATATCGTTTTAATCCATGCTTTTCAGTAGCAAATTGTAAATTTTTTATTGTTTCTGCATGAGAAACAAATAATATATTTTTATTTTTATATTTTTCTTCAAGCTCGAATAGTAAATCTGTCGTTTCTTTATATAAATTTCCTATGGATTCGGAATCATTCTCTAATTTTAGATCAAAAATATCTTTTCCTTTTTTCTTTGATTCTTTGTGAAAATCAATCCATTTTTTACCTTCCCATTTTTTACCAGTATTTCTCTCCCGAATTCTTTTATCAAAAATAATTTGTCCTTTATCTAAACTAAGTTGTTCTCTAATTATTTCTGCAGTCTCTTTTGTACGCATTAATGGTGATGTAATTATTAAATCAATATCTTTATTTAACAATCCTTTTACACTATCTTGTACTTGTTTACGACCTAAGTCAGTTAAACTATTTTCTGTTTTAATCTTCGCATTTATGGCCCCTGTTAAATTTGATTCTGATTCTCCATGTCTTATTACATAATAATTATTCCCTGATCTTTTCGCATAAGAAAATAATTCATCATAGGAACTAATTACCACATTCTTTTCTGTCTTTGAATTAAACCAAATCGGCAACGGCGTTCCCCAAAAACGTGAACGTGAAATTGCCCAGTCACGAACTCCTTCAAGCCACTTCCCAAATCTCCCAGATCCAACATGTTCAGGAATCCAATTTACTTTTTTATTTGATTCTATTAATTTATCTTTAATTTTAGGAACATCAATATACCAAGAAGTTGTTGCATAATTAAGAAGTGGAGTATCACATCGCCAACAATGAGGATAAGAATGAACTAACTTTTTCTTTGAAAAAAGTTTTCCATCATGAGCAAGTCGCTTAATAATTTCAATATCAGCAGACATTAAATCATCTTTCTTTTTAACTAACATATCAACAAAAGAATCACCATCAACTGTATCTGCAAATATATGTTTGAATGCTCCTGATTTTGAAACATGTTGAACAAAAGGCAAATCATTTTCTTCTCCCAACTGTAAATCATCTGAACCAAAAGCAGGCGCAATATGAACTACCCCAGTTCCTTCTTCCGTTGTAACAAAATCAGCTCCATACACTTTCCATCCATTTCCATGATTTTCTGTCTCCGGATCATTTTGATAATAATCAAAAGGAGCAAGATATTCTATCCCTATAAGCTCAGAACCTTTCATTTCTAAAATAATTTCATAAATCTTACCTTCAAAGAAATATCTTTTACTTCTATCATTATTAGGAACCAATTTTTGGTCTTCTTTTGCAAAAATACTTTTTGCAAGAATATATTTATCAGTAGAAATATTTTTAGTATCTCCATAATTTTCAGGAGAATTAATCTGTGCTGATGAGACTTCTTTAATTTTTACATAATCAATGTTTTCGCCAACCGCCAGAGCAACGTTTCCTGGAAGCGTCCACGGTGTTGTAGTCCATGCAAGTAAAAATGTCCCTGGTTCGTCTTTTAATTCAAACTTAGCAGTAAGAGAAATATCTGTAACATCTTTATACCCTTGATTTACTTCAAAATTTGATAATGTCGTCTCACATCGTGGACAAAGATGCATTGCCTTAAATCCTTCTTTAGTAAGTCCTTTCTTATGGAGCTCTCCAAAAACCCACCAAATAGATTCCATATATTCTGGATCCATTGCCATATAAGCATCTTCCATATCAACGAAACGTCCGGAACGAGGAACAGATTTTTTCCACTCGGATTCATAACGCAGAACAGAGTCTCGTGCAGATTTATTAAATTTATCTATTCCATAATCCTCAATATCTTTTTTTGTTGCAAGTCCTAATTCTTTTTCAATAAGATTTTCAATGGGAAGCCCATGACAATCCCAGCCCCACTTTCGTGGAACATGATAACCTTGCATTGTCTTATAGCGTGGGATGATATCTTTTATAGTTCCAGCAAGAAGATGCCCATAATGAGGTAACCCTGTCGCAAAAGGAGGTCCATCATAAAATACAAAATCTCCCTTTGGGGATTCTTTTTCCAGACTTTTCCTGAAAATATCATTTTTTTGCCAAAAGGAAAGAATTTTTTCTTCCATTTTTGCTATTTCTGATTTTTCCGTTTTTTGACTTTCTCGTTCTTTATTCATAATAGATATTATACTTGAATTAATTAAAAAGTGCCCATTTTAGGACACTTTTTAATTACTATTTAATAATTAAATTGTCCTAATTAAGATAGAGTTTTCTCTAATTATTGGAATAATAATTCAATTTAACATATTTTTAATATACAAGAAACACTAAAATAGTAAGTAAAGACAAAACAAATACTCTTTTTTATTTTAAAATATGATTATTAAAAATAAAAAAGATATTGAACAAAAAACCTTATGCACGATGATAAAAAACACGGTTACATACGATAACTATCCAAATAAACAAAACAACAAGATTGTCCTCTTTTTTGTATTTTTTTACTAAAAAGAAACTTTTACTGCTTCTTTTTCTTCAGAATTATCATCTAAATCAAAGAATTCTTTTTTATTGAATCCAAACATCCCTGCAAATACATTTGTAGGAAACGACATTATCATTGTGTTGATTTCTCTAACAACACTATTATAAAATCGTCGTGCTGCTTGAATTTTATTTTCTGTGTCAGTAATCTCATTTTGTAATTCCAAAAAATTTTCATTTGCTTTAAGGTTTGGATACTGCTCTGCCACAGCCATCAATTTTCCAAGTGCGCCAGAAAGACCTGATTGAACCTTAGAAAAAGCTGCCATTTGTTCTGGTGTAATATTTGAAGCATTAATATTCATTGCTGTTGCTTTTGATCTTGCTTCTAATACAGCCTCTAGTGTTTCTCTTTCGTGTGACGCATATCCTTTTACTGTTTCAACAAGATTTGGAATAAGATCATATCGACGTTTTAATTGAACGTCAATATCAGCCCATGCCTCTTCCACACGAACCGTTCGCTTAACAAGTCTATTGTATAAACCAATAATAAAACCAACTATTAAGACTACGATTATTAATATAATTATTCCTATTGTCATAATATGATTATACACTAATACAATTTTTAAAAAACCATTCTAAAAAAAATTAACCCCAAATATATTTTTCAAAATCATGCCGTGATTGAATACCTATACCAATACCACTTTTTTCATCTAAGTCAGAAAAACTATGCGTTGTTATATGGGGAAAAATGTCATAGTGAAAACCAACAATCTCAGAAAAACTTTTTTTAAAATCTTCTTTTTTCTCCATTATAAGCTCAATAATTCTAGAATATCGTATGTGATTTCAGTAATCTTTTCTAAGAAAATAAATTCTATTTGTTTTATTAAAACTAAACTTAAACTCTTTAATAAAATTAAATAATTCTTTCTTTTGTATTTGCGAACAGGAGCTCTCAATATGCATTAATATATTATCAGTAAAGATAGTTACATGAAATTCACTTTTTCTATTTAACTCAATATTTTTATATGAAACAACAGAATTAATATTATTCATGTTTATTACAGGAACAATACATCCTAGGTAACTACATTTTAATTTATCTATTTTTAACATAAATTAATTGTAACAAAAAACAAGTTTTTAACTTGTTTTTTATAAACACCTTATAAGATACTCTTATTTATCAGATTTTCCTGTCATGTATGTCAATAATGGAGAAGCTAGGAAAATTGAAGAGTAGGTTCCAACAACGGTACCAAGTAATAATACAAGAGCTAGTGTTCTTGTGGCAACCGGACCAACATAATATAGTGCAAATAATACAACTACCAATGTAAGTGATGTAAATATAGACCTTGCTATCGTACTGTTTATAGCATGCCCAACGGTATCATCAAATGCTTCTTTGGTTTTTGTCTCATTGTTATGTCCAAGATTTTCACGAATTCTATCAAAAACAACAATTGTATCATTTACAGACAAACCAAGTATCGAGAGTAATCCAACAACATATAATGTATTTATTTCTGTACCAAGTAATGTTAAAATTCCAATAGGTATTATTATATCATGTAGTAATGCAATAACAGCCACAACCCCATACTTCCAAGAGGAAACTGGCTTTGAAACATGCCGAAATGCGTAAGCAACAAATAACACTATTCCAAGTGATACAAAGATCAATGCATATAAAGATTTTGTTCTTAGCTCTCTTCCAACAGACGGTCCAATTGAATTAAATCGTTCAACACTTGGTTCTGTTCCAACTGATTTCATAGCCTTAATAAGGGACTTTCTTCCTTCTTCGCTAACGTCTTGTGTCTTCACAACATAAGAATTCTCACCAAACTTTTGAACGTCAACATCAAAACCGTTCTCAGTAAGTGCTTTCTTAACACTATCTATCTCTGGTCTCTCACTATATGACATTTCTAAAACAGCACCACCAGTAAACTCAATTCCATAATCAAGACCTTTAATTCCGATAACAACCAATGCTGCCAATACAAGTGCTGTTGATATTCCTAAAAATATTTTTTTATATTTAATGATATTCATAATATTATTTTGTTAATCCTGATTTATATAAGAATTTTATAAGTTTTGAATTATTTTTACCCTCTTTTTTGCTAAAAGAAAGAAGTATTGACCTTGTTACGGTAACAGCTGTGAACATTGAAACAATTATTCCTAATCCAAAAGTCAAAGCAAATCCTTTAATTAAAGCTGTTCCAAACCAAAATAGAATTATCGCAGAAATAATAGACGAAATATTTGCATCACGAATTGAGGCCCATGCTCTTTTAAAACCATTATCAATTGCTGTATAAATTGTCCTTCCCTCAGCAATCTCTTCTTTCATTCTTTCAAAAATTAAAATATTTGCATCGACAGCTATTCCTATAGATATAATAAATCCAGCAATTCCAGCAGATGTAAGAGTTATTGGTATAAACTTAAACAACCATAACATCAAAGACGTGTAAATACCCAAGGCAACAACTGCAATCAAACCAGGTAATCTATACCAAAGAATTAATATAAGTGCTACAAGAATCAAACCAATTATCCCAGCCCTAACACCAGCATCAACAGCATTATGCCCAAGTGTTGGTCCAATTGTATTTGTAGATATTAATTCTATTGGTATAGGTAATGCACCTGAATTTAATCTTCCAACAATATCTTTTGCTTCTTCAATACTAAAATCTCCTTCTATTATTGCTTGACCTCCAGAAATAGCCGTGTTAACACGTGGGGTTGATACAGGCAATCCATCTAGATAAATAGCGAGTATTTTCCCGACATTATCAGTAGTTATCTTTTCAAAAAGATCTGCTCCTTCTTTGTTGAAAGAAAGTGCAATAATTGGCTTTGACTGAAGACCCCCCCCCTTCTTTACACCAGCTTGAGAAAACTGTAATGAAGCTTTTTCAAGATATTTTCCTGTTAGCTTTGTTGAAACATAGTATGGATCTTTTTGAACAAGACTTACGTCAATATCTTTATTTGTAGTCTTTCCTTTCTCGCTCGATAGATTGGCTTTGAGTTTGTCAATCTCTGCAAGGATAGCATCACGCTCTTTAGCTGGACGCTCTGTCTTAAATTCCAAAAATGGAGTTTTACCAATCATTTCAACGGCCTTATCTAAATCAGTTACACCGGGAAGTTCAATAACAAGTCTTTCTTCGCTTTCTCCGGCAATAGAATTTGTTTCAGTTTGTACATTTGGTTCCGCAATACCAAAAGCATTAATCCTTCTTTCTATAACATCACGAAGTGCATCCATAGAAGATTTCACTTCGCTATCTGGTATACTTGACACATCGGCCTTATAAACAAGATATGACCCACCACTTAGATCAAGACCTAATTTAAATGAATTTTTTCCATTTTGTTCTGTTCTAACAACATAGAATCCCAAAAAGATTCCTAGCGCTATAAATACTAACGCAATAATTCTCATTTTCCACATAATGTTTTTATTATATGCTCATTTTTTATTTTTTCAAATAAAAAATACCTTCAAAATAAAGTATTTTTGTATACACTCAATATATGAATCACCTCTATAATAAGAAAATAAAGTCTCTCCCATGAGAGTATATTTTATTAATTTATAAGCAAAGAAGATCAAAATTACCATAGTAAATAGAATTACATATTTATCACCCATGTTTGCAATAAAAGAAATCATATCATCAAGATATGGGTAATTTATAATTCAACTATACATAGAAATAATTCTTTTTGTAAATTACTGAGTATATCTAACATAAATAATTATGTATAACTTATGTTTTGTGTCTTTAGGATATTTTGATAAAGTATTGCAATCGTAATTGGTCCAATTCCACCTGGAACAGGTGTATAAAATAAGGATTTTTCATAACAACTAGAATCTATATCACCAACAACCTTCTTTCCCGCTTCGCTAGTCCCACAGTCAATTAAAACAACACCTTCTTTTATCATATCTGATTTAATCAAATTTGGAATACCTACACCTGAGATTATTAAATCTGCATTAATCAAATATTTATATTTTTTTTCTTCTGACGTATTTCTCTCAATAACATTGTATTTAATCTCTTGTTTATCCAACCAAGAACTGAATGGTTTCCCAACTAAATCACCATATCCGACAATTACAATATTTTTATCTTTAAAAGAGAAATCTTCGTTTTTTAAAGCCTCAATTATAGCCCCTGTCACTGGTGGTAACATTATACTACCGCCATTTATAAATGATGATTTAGAATCATTAGATAAAACATCGACATCTTTTCCGAATGGAACTGAATTTAAAACATATTGAGTATCTAAACGTTTTGGCAATGGCAATTGAACAATTACGGCATCAGATTTTTTATAAATATTTTTAATCTCTGAAATTAATGTTTGTTGATCTATATTTTTGTTAAAATTATATACTTTAACAGAAACACCTATATCTTCACCAAATTCTTTTTTATATCTTATAAAATTATCAATAATTGGATCTTGGCCAACATAGATAATTGAAAAAATAATTTCTATATTTAAATCAGAAACTTTCATCTTTAATTCTTCTTTTATTTTTTCGGCAATCTTCTTTCCAGAAATTCGTTTTGACATAACATAATTATACTAATAGAAAGTAAAAATGAAAAGAAAGATTACCTTAGAAAAGCATCTGCTTGGTTATCCTTATAAATAAGACGTCCACGTCCACGCATACTCATTAATATTCCTAAAGATAAAAATTCGATAAAAAGATGTGACCCTCCATATGAAATAAAAGGTAAAGTTACTCCTGTAACAGGCATAACCCCAATGTTCATACCAATATTTATTATAATATGAGTCATAAGGTAAAAAACCAAACCTACAGAAAATAAAAGCTCAAAATTACTATTCATTGAATATGCATTTATCAAAATACGAATAATTATAAATAAAAGTAATAACAACATTATAACAGAACCAACAAAACCCCATTCTTCTGATATTGCAGCAAAAATAAAATCAGATTCATATTCTGGCAAAAAAGAAAGTCGTGACTGTGTACCATACCCTACACCCTTTCCAAGTAATCTTCCTGATCCAACTGCAATTGTTGATTGATATGCATTATATCCTGTACCTCTTATGTCAGATAATGGATTTATAAAAGTCATTATCCTATTTTTTTGATAATCCTGCAAAACAAAGATCCACATTACAGAAAATAGCGCTAATCCAGATATAATTAGAATTAATAGGTGTTTTTTTGATATACCAGATATCAAAATCATACCAAACCAAATTCCAAATAGTATAACGGCCGACCCAAAATCTGGTTGTAAAAATATCAAAATAAATGGAATTAAAAAATATAATCCAGTGATAAAAATGTGTTTTATTGCCTTAATTCCAACATGTCTTCGTGCTAAATATTTTGCAAGAATAAGGATCAACATTAATTTCATAAAATCTGCTGGCTGAAATGTAAACCCTCCGAAAGAAATCCAAGATGTTGCTCCATGTGTTGTTAGTCCAAAGAAGAAAAGAAAAATAAGCAGTCCAACACCAAATATATAAAATATAATAATATTTTTAGATTTTTTTAAAAAACTTAAATCAAGTGATGCCACTAAAAATAAGATAACGAACGAAATTCCAAACCATGTAAGTTGCTTTACAAAAAGACCTTCCCCACTCTTAACACCCAAAGAACTCATTGCTGAAAGACTTAAGACAGATAGTGGAATAAGTGAAAATATTATCCACCAATCAATTTTTGAAATAAATTTCTTCATGAAAATATCTTTACCTGGTTATTGATTCTATCGGTGTAAAAGGATTAATCCTTGGAATTATTTCCACACGAGAAACAACATCATCAAATGGTTCTGGCCAAGAATAGTGAACTTCTTTTTTTTCCCCTTGTCCAATTGAATCTATATATGTTCTACTTGTCGCAACAGCATTTCCCTTACTATTATATAGAATTGCAATAACAGGAACATCTGTAAAATTATATCTAGATTTATTTTCAATTGGGGCTGTCAATTTTGGATGACTATCTTGTTGTGAAAGAACTGGTTCTCCAACATTAAATAGTCCATAAGAAAAAGAAGAATCTGTTTTTTCCCAATCTTGTACAGAAGAAATTTTAAAAAATGCAGTATAAGCTTCATTATCTCCTGTTGTTATTCCTGGTTCAAACACCACTGATCTTTTATTTGCTTCAACAAAAGTTTTACCAATACGAGGCTTTGCAACTAAAACATTATCTTTGTCATAAAGACGAAATTCATAGGTAAGCTCTTTTATTCCTGAATTTAAATTCTGATTCTCAAAATAGGCAATAGTATTATAAACACCATCTGCAACCTTAAACGGCCTCTCCCACCAGACAACAAGATTTCTCACTTCATCAACACAAACCTTTGAACAAATTCCCCCACAATCAATCCCTGTTTCTGTTCCATTTTGTACTTCATCAAAACATGTAGGCTTTTTATTATTGAACGAAAAAACTATAAAAGAAAAAATTATTAAAAACAAAATACCCATAACAATAATAATCTTTCTTTTTCTTTTTCTAGCCCATTTTGACATATAAATAAGTATACATCTACACATAGAAAAATCCAACGATAAACATTGAGTTTTTCTAATTATCCATTTCTCTCAATAATTTTATCCTCAATTCAAGACTTGGGTGTGTTGAAAAAAGTCTATTTGCATATGTAGTTGATCTTTTTATTCCAAAAGGGTTAGTAATAAACAAGTGTGCAGTTGCATGATTGGCTGATTTCATCTTTGAATCATGATCATGAATTTTTTCTAATGCAGAAGCAAGTCCTTCAGGGTATCTTGTTAACATAACACCTGTCGCATCTGCAAGAAGTTCTCTCTTCCTTGAAATAGCAAGTCTTAATAATGAAGCAATAATTGGCATTAAAATAGATAAAATTAAACCAATTATTAATATAATTCCATTATCTTTTCTATTACCTCTTCCACCAAATATAGATCCACGTAATAAAAAATTAGATACAATAGTTATCATACCAACAAGCACAACCGTAACAGTAGATACAAGCATATCGTTATTCCCTATATGCGATAATTCATGTGCGATAACTCCTTCAAGTTCATTTTTATTTAAAATATTTAAAAGGCCAGTTGTAACGGCAACAACTGCATGCTCTTTATTTCTCCCAGTTGCAAACGCATTTGGAGCATTGTCTTCAACTAAAAAAATTTTTGGTTTAGGAAGTCCTGCTGTAATAGATAAATTTTCAACAATACGGTGCAACTCAGGTTTTTCATTGAAAGATACTTCTTTTGCATTTGTCATTTTTAATACCGTTTTATCAGAAAACCAATATGCCCATATATTCATAAAAATAGAAATAAAAACTGCGATATATAATATAATTGGAGAATTAAACTGATATGATAAAATGAAACCTAAACCTATAACTACCCCAAGAAAAGTTGTCATTAACAACCAAGTCTTTGCTTTATTTTTGTGTTGATATGTATAAAAAGTAGACATGAGATAAGTATATATTGTTAATATTAATTTTCAATTTAATACTAGATACTAGATACTAGATACTAGATACTTATGATAAATAAAATATCTTAAATATCAATTTGAATTACCTTTCAAAAACCTATTTCTTTTCTGTTCTTTCATTCTTTCTATTGCATAGCGAAGTGTTGTTCGCGGAAGTTTTTTATAATTTTTAATAAGAAAATTTTCTACCTTTTCATGATCTTTCTTCCAAGCTTCACGCAACATCCAACCAACTGTTTTATGCATTAGATCTTCACTATCATCCAATAATCTTTTTGCTATTTTAAAAGTTAAAACCAATTCATTTCTTTTTATAAAAGACCATGTTGCAAGAATAGAGGCTCTTCTATACCAGTGAATTTTAGACAAAGACAGTTCATCTAATATCTTTAATTTCTCCTTGTTTTCATATAAATATTCTCCAATAACATTAGGAATTGATATATCTACAAGATTCCAATTATTAATATATTTCAAATTTTTTATGAAAAATTTATAAATTCTTTCCTTTTCTTCCTTTGTTGTACTCTTTTTTTTATATCTATTCACTAAAATAATAAGAACACATAATCGTACCTCATTATATGGAGAATCTATGTTTTTCTGTAAATCATGAAAATCTAAATCGGTAAATTTTTTAGCAACAGTTCTAATATCAGGAACGCAAACACCAAGAAATTTATCGTATTCTGAATATTCACCTTCTCCAGTTTTAAAAAAACACTCATTAGTTTCTTTTTGCTTTTTTGAAGCATATTTTTTTAATTGAGTTTCTAGGCTTTTCATAAAAAGATAAAATTAATTTATATCTACAAAACCACCAATATATTTTGCACTATAAATTCTATTTCCACTCTCTGAGATAATTTCCTCACCAAAAAAATTATCAATTTCACCTATAAAACTATTTTTATATAATAAACTTCCTTTGTTATATTTATTAGGTCCACGATAAGGACTATCTTCTGAAATAAGCTTTAATGCATCCATCAAAAAGTTATAAATATATTTAATATTATTAATAGAATTAATAATACTTCCATAATAAACCATCATATAAACTGGTCGTTTTTTAAAAAAAACAACTTCTCTGCCACCATATGGTTCTCCTCCAAAATAATTATCATTATATTCCCAATCACCATCTTTAAAAACTAAAGTAGTAGATTTATCACTATTTATAATTTTTTTTGCCAAATTACCAGAAGCATAAGTAGATTTTTTTGCATCTACAAGAAACTTACGAAGCTCTTTTTTATTAAACATAATTACTCTTAAGAGTATATAATAATTGAAACAAAAAAACACATTTCTGTGTTTTTTCCTTTCAATACTTAAAACTGGCGACTACCTACTTTCCCCACTAAGGAGTATCATCGGTTCTAGCGGACTTTACTTCTCTGTTCGGAATGGGAAGAGGTGTTTCCCCGCCGACAAGTCACCAGATTTAAATATTGAATTTTATGTACATTAACAAATGAAGACTCAAGAACAAACATTAAAATGTTCTACACTTTTAAAACCTAGATTCCAGTTTTCACTGGAATGACAAATTTTTAAAAAAAATATTGTCATCTTAATTATGCGATTAGTAATCTGAAAAAGATAATAAATTATCAGTCTCTTATTCAGATTTCCTAATAGGGATGGGCAATTAGTATTTCTCAGCTCAATGCATTACTGCACTTCCACTTAAAACCTATCAACCTAGTCATCTCCTAGGGCCCTACGATTCCTCATCTCGAAGTTGGCTTCGTTCTTAGATGCTTTCAGAACTTATCCATT
>CAYOMN010000002.1:0-23537 GCA_964405115.1 uncultured Candidatus Saccharibacteria bacterium
GCCAATGAAAGATGGTGTTATAGCTGATTATAGAGTAACAGAAAAAATGTTAAGATACTTTTTTCAAAAAGCACTTGGAAAATGGAATATATTTAAACCTGATGTTCTTCTATCTGTGCCGGCTGGCATTACATCAACTGAGAGGAGAGCTGTTATAGAGGCTGCAACAAAAGCTGGAGCAAAGAATGCTTATGTTGTAAAAGAGCCAATATTAGCAGCTATAGGATCCGGTGTCTCTATTCAAGAGCCAAATGGATATATGATTGTTGATATTGGCGGTGGAACAATTGACGTTGCAGTAATTTCACTTGGTGGAATTGTTGCTTCAAACTCTGTAAAGTGTGCTGGTAGAAAAATAGATTCATCAATAACTGATCACATAAAGAAAACATATAATTTAGCAATAGGTGATAAAACAGCTGAAAAAATCAAAATTAAAATTGGCTCAGCTCTTCCTATTGAAGATGAATTACACGTAATAATAAAAGGAAGAGACTATGTTACTGGACTTCCAAGATCTGTTAAAATCGGTACTAATGAAATAACAAAAGCAATGGAAGCTGATTTAAAGACAATGATTCAGGCAATGAAAGATGTTCTCGCACAGGTTCCACCAGAACTAGCTTCTGATATCATAGATAATGGAATTGCTTTAACTGGAGGAACCTCACAATTAAGGAATTTTACAAACCTTATAAAACGTAGAACAGGAGTTAATGCACATCTTGTGGAAGATCCATTGTTTTGTGTTGCAAGGGGAACAGGTATAGCACTAGAACATATTGATGCATATAAAAAAGCAATTATTTCTAAATAATTGCTTTTTTGTTATAATTAGTATTAATGGAAAAAATACAAGAAATCTTTAAAACTCCACATTTTTACCACCATGTATATGGCTTTGAATCTCATGGACTGAATATTAATGATTTTAATAAATATATAGATAAAGAACGATTCTCGTACATTTTTAGTAAACATTATGATTCATTTTTAATAGATGACGCAAGAATGATTAAATCACTTGGAGTTGAGAAAACCGACAAAGAATCACTCTTTATTATTTCTTTTACGCATATAAATAATGAAGCTCAAAATACATTTTTAAAATTAATTGAAGAACCGCGACCACAAACGACTTTCTTCTTTATTTTTCCAAATGCAAAAAGATTACTTCCCACTATTCGCTCGCGTATGGAAATTATTTCTCTTAATCGAGTTTTAAATAAAGAAGAAAAAAAAATAAATATAAAAGAATTTATCAAAATGAGTTTACAAGAACGTTTTAACTTATCAAAAGAGTTAAATAAAAGACCAAAAAAAGATGAAGATTTTGACAAAATGACTAAGGCAGATTTACAGAACTTTCTTGACGATTTGGAAATTTTTTACACACAACAAAACCCAATCATAAAACGAAATGAAATTTTAGAAAAAATAACTGAAAGTCGAAAATTTGCACAAGCAAGTTCTGTGTCTATTAAAATGATTATGGATAATATCTCTATTCATCTATTATAAAAATATGAAAATAATCAAAAAAGAAAATTCGGAAAAAAATTCTTTCGAAAACATTAAATCGACTGAATATCCAATAGGTAACCAAGATATAAATATTGCAGTCATTGAACTAAATGGTAGATATCCAAAAAGTGGATTAGTTTATAATAAACTCTCAAAAGAATTAATTTATATTAATAAAGGTGCTGGAACTTTAAATTTCAACAACAATGATATTTTTCAACTTAATAATGGAGATGTTGTATTAATTGAACCTAATGAAAAATATTTTTGGAATGGGAATGCTGAGTTGATTATTGTCTGTCATCCTGCTTGGAATAAAGAACAACACAATTTTATTAATTAGCAAATTACACTTGTAACTTATAAGCGATGGCTATATACTTTTAATATATGAATCACGATTTTACAAATACAAAAGAAGCTTTTTCTAATGCAGAAGCTTATTTAAAGAAAGAATACTTACAAATATCAACAGGAAGGGCTAATCCTGCCTTATTAGATAGCCTTAGTATAAACTCATATGGATCACAACAGCACATAAAGAATGTTGCTTCTATAACAATAGAAGATGCAAGAACTATGAAAATTACTCCATGGGATAAAAATCATATTCAGCTAATAGAGAAGTCACTGTATGATTCAAAATTACCATTTTCTATTTCCATTGATGATTCAGGAGTTCGTGTAAACATTCCACAATTAACAGAAGAGAATAAAAAATCTTTAGTGAGACTTTTAAAAGATAAACTAGAAGATGCACGTATAAAAGTTAGAAACATAAGACAAGATATAATAAAGGAAATTGATAATAAAGAATATACTGAGGATGAGAATAAACGTTTCAAAGGCGATTTGCAAAAGCTTGTAGATATATCAAACAAAAATCTTGAAGAATTATTTAATAAAAAAGAAATCGATGTAATGTCTATTTAATAAGTAATTTATTATGAATATAATTATATTTATCCTGATATTAGGAATATTAATTTTTGTACATGAATTAGGACATTTTTTATTTGCAAAATTATTTAAAATACGTGTTGAAGAGTTTGGTTTTGGTTATCCTCCTAAAATGTTTAAAATGTTTCGTTGGAAAGAAACTGATTTTACAATGAATTGGATACCTTTTGGAGGTTTTTGTAAAATTTATGGAGAAAATGATGATGGATCAGAATTAACATTAGAAGAGAAAAAAGTGAGTTTAGTATACAAAGCACGTTGGAAACAGATATTAGTAATGTTTGGGGGTATTTTATTTAATATAATTTTTGCATGGATATTGTTTTCTGGAATATTTATGTATGGAATTAACACACCGGTATCATCAGCTCCAAGTTCTTATAACTTTAATAAAACAGAACTGACATTAACTTCAATATTACCTAAAAGTCCTGCAGATAAAGCTGGATTGAAAACAGGCGATATCGTAATGGAATATTACAATAATGATCAACATATTATTATGAAAGATGAAACTGCATCTGACATAGCTAATTTTATACAAAAAACAAATGATGATTCTGATGTAGGTCTCGTGGTATTACGCAATGACAAATTAATAAATATTATAACACATCCAAAAAAAGGAGTGGTTGGAAATGAATATTCAATAGGAATTGGATTAGAAAGAGTAGGAAAGTTAAAGCTTCCTATACATAAGGCAATCTGGTATGGTGCAAAGAACACATATTCTATGACAAAAAATATAGTTATTGGTTTTGGGCAATTAATATCTGGTAAAATTTCAATGAATGCTGTAACTGGTCCAATCGGAATTGCTGGGCAAGTTGGTTCTGTCGTAAAGGTAGGAATTGCTTATCTTATCGGGTTTATGGCGATGATTTCGTTAAATTTGGCGGTATTAAATCTAATACCGTTTCCAGCACTTGATGGTGGAAGAATAATTGTATTAATTATTGAATCAATAATTAGAAAAAGATTAAATCCTAAGATTATTAATTTGGTAAATTCAGTTGGTTTTGTATTGCTTATATTGCTAATGGTATTTGTCACAACAAAAGATGTAATAAATTTATTTTAAATAAATTATAATGGCTTATTTTATATATATTTGTATTATCAAGGTTCTTTAATAAAATAACTAAAATAAGTAATCTAAGCTTGCTTATTTTTTCAATGATAAGCTATAATGAATGTATTATGAGAAACATAACTTTGATTAAAGCAACATCAAGTATATTATTAATAGGTTTTATGTTTATTAATACTAAGATAGCTAGTGCAGACGTGGGTGGTGAAAAAATTTTAGAAATTGGTCAAAAAATGATAGATAATGGTGAAATTATAAAAGGTAGTTGTTGGGATTTTATAAATACAGCTTACAATAGGGCAGGGTATCAAAGCTCAAAAAGAGAAACAATATTTAGTAGTACAAAAAATAATGGACCATATGCTGATATAAATATGATAAAGCCTGGTGATTGGTTATATTATATTAATTATTCATATAACATGATAGAACACAGTGGTATATTTGTTAGATGGGTAGATAAAGATAAAAAAATAGCGAGGATATTAGGTTATGCAGGTGAAAATAAAGATTTACCAGGTAGATATAGAGATTTTGATTTAAAATCTGTTTATAACATCATAAGAACAAAAGGAAGTAGCTCATCGAAAACAATACAGTATTCATTAAAACATTTAAATGGTGGAAAAAAATGCTCTTCTAATTTGATCTTAACGCAAAATCTAAAAGCACCAAGTATTGGAAAATCATATGTTAGAAATGGAAGGTATCATTGGTATACAAAACAAACAGTAAAAGAAGCTGATATACTACAAAAACATTTAAATAGACTGGGATTTAATGCTGGTGTTGTTGATGGAATAATAGGGCCAAAAACAAAATCCGCTATACTAAGATTGCAAAAATTCCTTGGAACATCAGTGGATGGATATGTTGGTCCAAAAACAAGAGCATTATTAAATAACTCATGCTAACAACTATAATTAAATAATAGTTGTTTTTTATTTTTAAAAGGTCGATAATAAACTAATGAGTAAACAATCAGAGGTAATACATCATTATTCAATAAGGAAAAGAATTCATCAAAAACATGAGCCGTTTCCTCATCCAAACAAGAAAAAAAGAATAATAGATAAATTAATTTATCCGATTGGTATTCTCGGTCCAATAATGTCAATCCCTCAGCTGATAGAGGTTTTTATGTATAAAAAAGTTTCCGGTTTATCTATAACAACATGGTCTATATGGGCATTTTTTGATATCTTTTGGCTGATATATGGCTTTGCGCATAAAGAAAAGCCAATAATAATAACATATATGATGTGGTTGATCGTTAATCTTAGTGTCGTTATCGGAGTAATTTTATATAGGTAAAATAAATTTTGAAAAAAGCTGTTTTTTATTACAAAAAAGTTATAATGAAAAAGCATGAAACTCATAGAGATTTTAAAAGGAATTCAATCTAAAAAAATTATTGGTGATACTAATATAGAGATAGATAATCTATCACAAGATACACGTGAGAATTTTACTGAAAAGACAATCTATTTTGCAGTTCTGGGAACACAGTTAAACGGACATGATTTTATAAAACAAGCAATAAAGAAAGGAAGTATTGCAATTGTTTGTGAGAAAATTCAAAACAAAAACATAGTGGATAATATTGTCTTTGTTGTTGTTGATTCTGTATCAGAAATCATGGGGCAAATTGTTTCAAATTTTTATGATAATCCATCTAAAAAATTGAATATTCTTGCTGTAACTGGAACAAATGGAAAAACTACGATTGCAACATTACTTTACCAAGCACTTTTAGATTTAAATAAAAAAGTAGCGCTTTTTTCTACCGCAGGGGATTTTATAAACAGAAAAAAAATTAAAACAAACAAAAAAGCTTCTTCATCAATGGAAATTATTGAATTTCAAAAAAATCTAGACTATGCAGTAAAAGAAAAATGTGAATATGTTTGTATTGAAGCAACATCCCATGCTCTTGATCAGAATCGTCTTAATGGAACAAAAATAAAAGGAGCTATTTATACTAATTTAACACAAGATCATTTAAATTATCACAAGAATTTCGATAACTATGCGAAAGCAAAACAAAGACTTTTCTCTATCCTTAATCGAGATTCTTTTGCTATAGTTAATATTGATGACGCATATGGAGCTATGATGATAGAAAAAACACATGCGAAAATTCTCACTTACGGGAATAAAGATAAGGATAATCCTATTAATCGAGATTATGTTTTTAAACTCATTAATTTCAATATGAACGTGACGAAAGTTTACTTTAATGATGTAGTGATGAAAACTTCTCTTGTTGGGGAATTTAATATGTATAATCTCCTTGCAAGTTTTGTGACACTTTTAGAGCTTGGTTTTGGTGTAAATGAAATAACAAAAGTACTTCAAGAGGCAAAGGGAGCAGGGGGTCGTATGGAATTGGTAAAAGGGAAGAAAGATAGTGTTATAGGTATTGTTGATTATGCTCACACACCGGATGCTTTAGAAAATGTTTTGAAAACACTTCAAAAACTTCCTCACAAAAGAATTATTACCGTCGTTGGTGTTGGTGGAGATAGAGATAGAAAAAAGCGTCCACTTATGGCAAAAATAGCACAGGAAAATAGCTCTTATACAATATTTACATCAGATAATCCACGTACAGAGGATTCTAAACAAATATTTAATGATCTTATTTCAGGATGTAATGATTTTAATAAAAACTATGAGAAGATAGAAAATAGAGAGAAAGCAATTGAAAAAGCTGTAAAACTGTCTACGCAAGGAGATATTATTCTTATTGCTGGAAAAGGACACGAAAATTATCAGATTATTGGAACAAAAAAAATACATTTTGATGATAGAGAAATTTTAGAAAAATATCTACCATAGAAGTATGGAACATTGTTACTAAATGTTATAAAAAGAGAAGTATATTATGATAATATATTTTATATTTTAGGTATAGTGTCGCACAATATACCTTTTACGACGTTATGTTAAAAAATAAAGAAAAAAGAAAGCAGATAAAAAATACTGCTTTCTTATTTTTTTCTTTTTCATTAATATTTTTTATAGATCTAATGCCTTTCTATTTCTTACAACTGAATAATGAGTAAGGTCTGCTACCTTAGCAGTAATTATCTTTTTTGTTTCAATTTCTTTTATTTTAATAAATCTATTCTTATTAGCTTCTCTAAAGCTAGTAAAATCTCTTATAGCCTCTGTTAAATTGTATAATTTATCTTTATAGTAAACCATGGTATTTATTTTTTTAATAAGTTAATAGTTCAATTCTTTTATATTATAACTCATATTAATAAACAAAAGAAATTTAATTTAGATTAAGTCAAAAGAAACTGTCTAAGTATATTAATATTTTTGTTTTTTAAAGCTGAATAATAGAAAACATTTTTTCCTATGAGCAAATTTGGTATATAAGCTTCGATATCTTTCTTTAGATTATTTAATATCTTTTGATTAATTTTATCAATCTTATTTATTGCTAGTATAAATTTCTTTTTATTTTCATATATTAAATTAATCATTTGTTTATCAAAATCTGTTAATCCAGCTTTAGCATCTATTATTAAAACTATCAACTCATTAACATCTAATCGGCTAGTAACGTACCATTTAATCATTTTTTCGAGCTTTAGGCGGTCGTTTTTTGATAACTTTGCGTAACCATAACCAGGTAGATCCACAAAATATAATTTTTCATAAAAAACTGTAGAGATATTAAAAAAGTTTATTTCCCTAGTCTTGCCTGGAGTTTTCCCTGTTTTTACAAGTTTTTTTCTTTTTAAAATAGAATTTATTGTTGTAGATTTTCCGACATTAGATCGTCCTATAAATGCAATCCTAGGTGTTTTATCATACATTATTGAATCTTCCTCTATTATTCCTTTAATAAAGATTGCTTTTTTTATTTCCATATTTTAATAATACCTTTTTGTAATTTAAAAAAAAGCTTAATTATATTATTAATGCTTTTTTAATACTTTTATCTAATTAGATGCATTAATCCCAGGAGAAGCTAATTCGAATGAAGTCTCCTTTCCTGCTTTTATGTTTTCTAGATCTCCAATAAAATTATTCCAAATTAAATCAATAAATATATTATTCCACAGATAATCTATCTTATCTGCTAAATATATATTATAAAAGTTAGATACATGTGACCATATATATTCAATATTAGATTGTGATTGATCATCTTCAACAACGTCTTGAATAGAAAAATTAAAGAAAAACGAAGCTAGAAATATAATCGTAATAATTACTATGAGCCACTTAATAATTCCACCATTTTGCTTATTTATTTTCATATAATGTAATTATAACATGTATATATGTTATAAACTATAATCTCGGGTGTTTAAATCTATCGGCAGATAAATATGGAAAATAATCTATCGGATTTAGATATGCACCCGTAGGAGCTGAAGGTCTAATTATCGATTCACCTGGACATGTCCAACTATCATATTTAATTATTTTAACAACCTTTTTTCCGTCACCCCCATATGTAGCATACGTTGTAATATGTAAATGTGGCCCAGTTGTATGTCCAGTATTTCCAGAATAACCAATTAAATCTCCTTTCTTAACATGATCTCCTTTTTTAACTTTAATCTTTGAAAGATGCCCAGATGTTGTAGACAAACCTATATCATGTTCTATTAATATCCATTTCCCAAAAGATATTCCAACACATGCATCATCTGTATCCCCTGTTCCAATCACATTACCATCTGCAACTGCATAGACAGGTGTTCCTATTGTTGCCCTAAAATCAGTACCACTATGTGATCCAGATGCATATAAGACTCCTGATGATGTTGTCTTACCAAATCTTTGTGTAACATAAATATCATTTTTTGGTAATGGCCAATCAAAAACCTCAGATCCTTTTTCTGGAATAGAATTTAAATCAAGAATAAATTTCAATTTTGATTCATAATTACGAATTTGTTTATCAAGTGCAACAATCCTTTTATTCATATCTAACAAATTTTTTTCATATAATGATTCTTTATTTTTAGTCAGTTTTAATATACCTTTTTTTTTATTTTCTTGGTCAACAACAATAGATTTCTGATCATAAAATTTTTCTTTTTCTAAATCTAAATTATTTTTTTTAAATTCTAATATTTTTTTATCAGAAAGTAATTCTACTTTATTATTTCTTAATTCCTCTGTCTTTCTCAGGATTGGATTCTGTAAAATAAGATATTGGTCACGTATTTTAAAAAATTTAGATAACGACCTTGATGACAAAAAATCTTCTAAAATAGAAAGCGTTTCCCGTTGATCTACTTTTCTTAAAAGTGATTCTAAAAATATTGATTGATCTTTAATAATTAGATTTTTATCTTTTATATTTATTTCTGTTTTTTGAATCTCAGAACCAAGTAATTCTATTTTACTTTTTGTTTGAGAAATATTGTTTTCCAATGACCTACGTTCAAAGTTTATAATTGAAAGTTCTCTACTAAGACTATCTTTTTCTCCTGCGGTCTTTGATAATTCTTCTTGTATAAGCTTTGCCTCATCTTTAAGTCTTTTTAATTCATTATTTTTTTGATCAATTTGACTCCGAAGTTCCTTTTCTGTTTCAGCAAATGCAAAATCAGTTTTTATGTTAAAACTGAAAATAATCAAAAAAAATATTGGTATTAAGAATAATAAATTATAAAACCACTTTTTCATATACATAATTATAACAGAATATCTTCATTCTGATAAACAACAAAAGATATTTAATCAAGTTATTAAATATCAAAAACACTCACGGCATCAAGCTTGAGTGTTTTTCTTTAATTCGTTTATTGCAAATGATATTGAACTAAGTGCTGCATTTTTTCCTATAACCACTAATATCTCAAATGGGTCAGGAGACTTTTCACGTCCTGATAATGCATATCTTAGTGGCCATAGTACATTTCCCTTACCTACCTCTTCTGCATATGACCATATTGCAGGCTTAATTGTATCGGAATTAAATTCACCATCTAAATTAGATAAAATAAAGTGTACTTTTTCTAAATTAGATAAAGCTCCTTCTTTTGTATCTTTTTTCCATGGTAATTTATCTAAATCAAGCTCTGGCTGTTTAAAGTAAAAATCCAATTCCCCACCGTCTATCATTTTCTTTAGATCTAAAAGATGTTGAATTCTTTCTCTAATTATAGGAATAATTCTTTTCATCATATTCTCATTATAAAAACTGTTTTTCTTAAAATCTATTAATACAGGTTTAATATAATCATAAAATTCTTTATCAGACAAAAGATTTAAATAATGTTTATTAATCCAATACAATTTTTCAATATTAAACACCCCCCCTCCTTTCTGTACTCGTTTAATATCAAAATCAGTTATTAAATCTTCCATTGACATTATTTCACGTTCATCTCCTGGATTCCATCCGATAAAAGCTAAAAAATTAATTAAGGCTTCTGGTAATATTCCTTTATCTTTGTAATTAAACGCAGGTATTACTCCTGGGTCACGTTTTGAAAGTTTACCACCGCTAGGACTCATTATAAGTGGGATATGAGCATATTTAGGTCTATCAAAGCCTAATGCTTCTAGAATTAAAATCTGTCTTGGTGTATTATTTATATGCTCCTGTCCTCTTAAGACATGACTTATTTTCATTAATTCATCATCAATAACTACGGTAAGATGATAAACAGGTGTATTTATATCTCTAGCTATTACAAAATCACCTAGTTCTGTTGTATTAACTTCAATATTGCCAAGTATTATATCAGTAAATTTAATCTTTTTATTTGGATTTCTAAACCGTATAGCAGGCATATTTGGGTTATTTTTTGATGCCTCAGCTTCATAGGCATTTCCAGATTTTATTAATTTCTTTATATATACTTTATATATATCTATCCTCTCAGATTGTCGAAAGAATTCATCATGTTTTATTCCAAGCCACTCAAGTGTATGTAACATGTTATCTTCAAATCTTCGTTCCGAACGCCATTCATCTGTATCCTCTGACCTAATTATAAATTTACCACCATTATGTTTCGCAAAAATATAATTGAATAGAGCAGTTCTTACACCACCAATGTGAAATTCACCTGTTGGTGATGGTGCCATTCGTGTTATAATTTTTTTTCCACTGTTCATACATTGATTATATAATTAAATAAGATATTTTTCAATATTACTTGACATTATCTATATATCATGTATTGTTAATAACAAATCAATCTATTACTAATTAAAAAAGAATAACTATGGAAAACATAAAAAATTTTTTTAATAAAAAAACAACAAAAATATTTTCTTTTTTTACTATACTTTTAAGTATTATTACAAGTATAGTATTTGTAATAATTTTAGATTCAAGGAATAAAATATTGATGACAATACTATTGTCATCAATCATGATAATATTTTTATATTTTATTGCTTTTTTAATATATAAAAATGTAATAAAAAACAAATAATTTAAATAACCACTCATCTGTTTAGATATGTGGTTATTTTTTCTTAAAAGTCTTCTCCTAGAGAAAATCCTTTATTGTTATCTTCCGATGACGTCTTAACACCTGCCTTTTGATATTCTGCAACTCTTTTTTCAAAGAAATTAGTTTTACCTTGTAATGAAATCATATCCATAAAATCAAATGGGTTTTTTGAGTTATAAATTTTATTATATCCGAGCTCTAGCATTAACCTATCTGCAACAAATTCAATATATTGTTTCATCGATTTTGCACTCATACCGATCATAGATACAGGGATAGCTTCTTCTGTAAATTCATGTTCAAACTCAACTGCAGATATTATAATCTCTCTCACACGTTCCTCAGGAAGTTTATTTACTAAATGGTCTTTATATAGAATACATGCTGTATCTGTATGTATACCCTCATCTCGTGAGATAAGCTCATTTGAAAATGTTAATCCTGGCATAAGACCTCTCTTTTTTAACCAGAAGAGAGCAGCAAAGGATCCAGAAAACATAATACCTTCTACAGCAGCGTATGCCACAAGACGTTCATGGAATGACGGTGACTTTATCCACCTTAGTGCCCACTTTCCTTTTTTCATAACTGATGGAATAGTTTCAATTGCATTAAATAAAACTTCTTGTTCTATTGGGTCTTTAATATATGTATCAATTAATAATGAATATACTTCCGAGTGAATATTTTCTATCATAATTTGAAATCCATATATTGATCTTGCTTCTGGATATTGTACCTCTTTCATAAAATTAATAGCAAGATTTTCATTTACTATTCCATCTGATGCTGCAAAAAAAGCTAAAACATAAGAAATAAAATGTCTTTCATCATCGTTAAGTTTTTCATTCCAATCGACTATATCCTGTGATAAATCTATTTCTTCAGCTGTCCAAAATGATGCTTCAGCCATTTTATAAAATTCCCATAAATCATAATGTCTGATGGGAAATATAACAAATCTTTTTGAATTTTCAATAAGTAGTGGCTCTTTTGATTTATCAAAAATAATTGGTTTATCCCATAAATTAAGTTTATCAACACAAAGTCCATTTGATGCTTCAGTTTTTATTATTTTTATATTACTCATATCTATTTTTGATTATTTGTCAATTAAAAGTTTATACTCCACATGAAATACAAATATTTTCACTACTTTCATCAATGATGTTACTATTCTTATAGTTATCTTCATTAAATCCATTTGATTTATTTCCTTCATTTTTTTTTACAGTAAATTTGATTGCATCACGTGCTGCTTGAGTTCTTAGATAATACATTCCAGTCTTTAATCCTGTTTTCCATCCATAAAAATGCATTGACGAAATCTTAGAAGCGCTTGGATCCTTCATGTGAATATTCATTGACTGTGATTGATCAACAAATCCTCCTCTATCGGCTGCCATATCAATTATTGTTTTTTGGGATAACTCCCATACTGTTTTGTATCTATTTTTTATATCATCTGATAACCCATCAAGGTGTTGGATAGAACCATTTGATGCCATTAAGTTGTTTTTAAAGTCAGAATTCCAGACACCTAACTCAATAAGTTCTTTAATAAGGTGTTGATTTATCATTATATATTCTCCAGATAAAGTTCTTCTAACATATAGATTACTATTATATGGTTCAAACGATTCATTATATCCATACATTCCAGAAGATGATGCTGTTGGCATAAGAGCAATTGTAAGAGAATTTCTTAATCCATTTTTCATAATCTCTTTTTTCAATTTATTCCAATCCCATCTACCAGAGAGTTCTACGAGATGCTTTCCTTCTTTGTTCCATAAATCAAATTGAAGAATTCCTTTTGATGCAGGAGAATCATCAAAAGATGAATATTTCCCTTTTAGCTTAGCAAGTTCCATTGACTCAGTTAGTGATGCAAAATACATTGTCTCAAATATTTCTTTATTTAATTTTTTTGCTTCAGGAGAATCATAAGCTATCTTTAATAGAGCAAATACATCAGCTAAACCATTAACACCAAGACCTATTGGTCTATGTTTTTTATTGGAATTTTTAGTTTCATCAATTGTATAAAGATTAATATCAATAACCTTATCAAGATTTTTTGTTGCAATACGTGCAACATTATAAAGTTTTTCAAAATCAAATTCTTGTTTTTCTACATTAACGTAAGTAGGTAAAACAATAGCAGCAAGGTTGCAAACACCTATATTATTCTTATCAGAGTATTCAATTATTTCTGCACAAAGATTAGATGATCTAATTGTTCCAAGATTTTTTTGATTAGATTTTCTATTTGACGAATCTTTATATAACATATAGGGTGTACCAGTTTCTATTTGTGATGAAATAATTTTATCCCATAAATCCCTAGCTTTTATTTGCTTAACATATCTTCCTTCAATTTCATATTTAATATATAAATCGTTAAATTCTTTTGAATGTACATTATATAATCCTTTTGATACATTAGGATCCATAAGTGACCAAATGCCATCTTCTTCTACTCTTTTCATAAACAAATCCGGAATCCAAAGAGCGTAAAATAAATCTCTTGCTCTCATTTCTTCTTTACCATGATTTTTCTTTAGTTCTAAAAATTCAAAGATATCAGCATGCCAAGGTTCAAGATATACAGCAAAAGCCCCTTTTCTTCTACCTCCACCTTGATCAACATATCTAGCAGTTTCATTATATACCTTTAACATTGGGACAATTCCATTTGAATGACCGCCTGTACCTTTTATATAAGAACCTTTTGACCTTATATTATGTATAGAAAGTCCAAAACCTCCTGCAAACTTTGATATACCAGCTATTTTACCAAGAGTATTATAAATACCCTCTATTGAGTCATCTTCCATTGCAACAAGAAAACACGATGACAATTGTGGGTTTTTAGTTCCAGCATTATAGAGTGTTGGTGTTGCGTGTTTATAATATTTTTGTGACATTAAATCATACATTTCAAGAGCATCGTCAATATTGTTACCATTAACACCGAGAGCAACTCTCATAAACATGTATTGTGGTGTTTCAGAGACAACACCATCTATTCTTAAAAGATATGCACGTTCAAGGGTCTTAATTCCAAAATATGTATATCCAAAATCTCTATCTGAATCAATTGCTTCGTTTATTTTGTCAGCATATCTACGTGTTATATGTATAATTTCCTCTGATACAAGTGGTGCATGATCTCTTGTATTTGGATCTACATATTTGTATAAATCTTCTATATTATCTGAAAAAGATTTAGTTATATTTTTTTGTATATTTGAAACAGCGATTCTACCTGCAAAGATGGCATAATCAGGGTGTTCTATTGTTTTTGCTGCTGCAATTTCAGCAGATAAGTTATCAAGTTCTGTTGTAGTAACACCATCATATATTCCATCTATTGTTTTTTGTGCAACTTCTTCAAAAGATATGTATCTTTTATCTAACCCATTAGATAATAATTCTAACCTATTCAATATCTTATTAAATGATAACTTCTCACTCTTTCCACCCCTAGTTTTTATATGTATGTTCATATCTATTTTGTAAATTTATTTATATAAGCCATTAATAAATGCAAAGACACTGATTATCAAAATAATAGTTAACATAGTTATATCCATGTCGCATTTATAGATTATAATTATATTTATATTATAACAAGTAAACTTAAACTGTAAAAATTCAATTATAATTTAAGTTTTAATGACTTTGATAAAATAGTTTTATATGTTCTATAAAACTATTTTTCATGAGTTAATGCTATTCTTATAATCTCTTTTGCTATATGTTTTCCAGCATCTTTAATTGAAAATCTTTTTGCCCCCTCTATCATTTTAGATTTAATAAAATCATTATTATAAATTCTATTTATTTCAAAAATAAGACTATCGTCACCAAGGTTATTTTCTTCTATAACAACACAAGCACCTTCCCTGGTATAATTATATGCATTTTTTATTTGGTAATTTTTTCTAGAATTAGTTTTAGGTATAATAATTGATGGTATCCCCCAATATGCAATTTCAAATAAAGTAGATCCCGCTCTTGATACAACTATGTCAGAAACACCAGCTAGCATTTTCATTGACAATTGATTTAAAAAATCAAATTGATGATATCTATTCTTATATTTTAAATTCATTAGAGATGAATCTGTCAACATTTTCATCTCTTTAAAATCATCTTTTCCAGTTTGATGAACAACTTGATATTTATTTAGTATTTTAGGTAATATTTCTTCTATTATTCTATTTACATTTTTCGAACCATCAGATCCACCTATCACCCATAGAATTGGTATATCTTTTTCAAGATTTAAAAATTCATATGCACCGGAGGTACTTGGTTCTTGTAAATTATGTCTAATTGGTTGTCCCGTGTGAATTATTTTATTTTTATCAAAAAAATCAATTTCCTGTTTATATGCAACAGTTATCTTTTTTGCAAATTTTTGAGCCCATATATTAGTGTCATTTGGAATAGAATTAAATTCATGTATTATAACTGGGATTTTTAATAATTTTGCAGATAATAATATGGGATATGAATGAATACCGCCTGTAGAAAATACAACATCTGGATATATACCAAACATTTGTATTAAACTGATAATAATTCCAAATATATATTTTATGCTAAATTTATTTTTTGTTGAATAAGATTTTTTAAATATTATTCCATTTTCATATAATGATTTTTTTTCGAATGGACGGTTTGAAAGATAGTACATTTGAAAATCAGCTAAATTTTCTTTATCAACTATGTTATTAAGTTCTTCTGATACTGCGATAATTGGATAAAAAAAATCTGTAGTTGGGTTACTTGTAAAAACTATTTTCATACATTTTATTATAACAAAGATAAATGCAGTAAGCTATATTATTTTTTTTTATATTTGGATATATTTAAGATTACTCCAATTTCAATCAATGTAACAAATAATGCAGTACCGCCATTACTCATAAAAATAAGAGGTAGACCTGAAAGTGGAATAATTCCAGAAATAGCAGCTATATTTAAAAATACTTGTATAACTGTCAACAATAGTATCCCGATTACTATATTTTGTGCAAATAAGTTAGGAGCATTTTTTGCAATCTTAAAACCGAAAAAAGTAAAAATTAAATATAAAAATATTAAAATTATTCCCCCAACAAATCCATATTCCTCTGCAAATATAGCAAAAATTGAATCACTATTTGATTCTGGTAAGTAATTTCCAAATTTCTGTATACTTTGACCAAGACCGCGACCAAATATTTTTCCAGATCCAATTGCTATTTGTGATTGTCTAATTTGATAAGAAGATCCATACGGATCGCGATCTGTATTAGAAAATGTTTTAATTCTTTCAACTATATAAGGATTGAAGACTATATATATTCCTATAAAAGTAAATCCTAATAGGATTACAGCTAATATGTGCTTCCAGGAAGCTCCTCTAATCCAAAATAATATAAATGATACTATACCTATTAGGACAATAGACCCTGTATCCGGTTGTCCAACCAAAACTAACGTTGAGAAACCTAATATTAATATAAATGGTAAAAGTCCAAATTTAAAAGTTGTAATCTTTTTGTTATATTTTGCTAGCCAAGCCGATAAAAATATAATTGTTGTAAATTTTAACAATTCTGCAGGCTGAAAAGATATAAACCCTAGTGATACCCAACGTCTAGCGCCACCATGCTCAAAACCAATACCATGAACAAACACTAGGGCGGTAATTATAATACCCAATATAAATAATGGTGTTGCTATCTTTTTCCAAAAATTATAATTAATTTTTGAAACAAAAAACATACCAATAAGTCCACCAATAACACCCAATCCTACATGCCTAAACATCATTGCTCTAAATATATCTCTATTTTCTGTATATACACCAAGTGATGATGAAATAAAAGTCAAAACTCCTATAACAAGAAGAATTAGTACAATAAATAAAAAACTTCTATCGATTTTTTGTTTCTTTTTTTTCATTATGATTTATTTTAATATAATAATTATGAAACCAAAAACAGCACAAAAGACACTAAAAACCCAATAACGCATAGTTATTCTTTCCCTACTCCATCCAATTGATTCAAGGTGGTGGTGTAATGGAGCTATGTTGAAGATTTTTACTCCAAAAATTCTACGTGAAATTATTTGTATGAAAGATGATCCTGCTGTAAGCACTAAGGGTAATCCTATTATAATAAATTCTAATACGGTATCAGTTAAAAATATAATAACAGACAAAGATAATGTTAATGCTAATATACCTGTTTCACCAAGATAAAAACGTGCTGGAGGAATATTAAACCATAAAAATGCAAGTAATGCTCCCATAATAACAAATGAAAAAGCGGCAATATTAAACTGCTCTTGAAATATAGAAATAAAACCATATGTTCCAAATATTATAGATAATACACCTGCAGCAAGACCGTCAATTCCATCAATAACTGAACTTGAGAATAATGCAAGAACAACAAACATATAAAAGAATATAAACCCTATACCAAGCGGAATAACAAAACTTGTAAATGGTACAGAAATACTATCAAAACCTAATCTATAAAAAAACCATATACCTTCAATTGCACCAACAAACAACACAAATGTTATTCTTATCCGCCTTGGTATACCTATTTTTAGAGTTTTTCCACTTCCAAAGATTTGCAACAAATCATCAATAAGTCCAAGACCTGCACCAAGGAGGAGTGATAAAAATGGAATTAATGTCTGACTTCTAGTTATTATATTTAAGTCCTTTATCCAATAAATATCTGTTGATGAAGCTAATAATGAACCTATTATTACAGTTATTGAAACAGATATCCAAACAATTACTCCACCAATTCTCGGTGTATTTATTTCTTCTTTATTGTAAATTTTTATAAAATCAGCAGACATTGTTCCAAGTACACCTTTATTTGATTTATTTATTCTTGATGATTTTTTCCATAATTTATATTTATAAAATAGATTAGTAAAAAATGGAGTAATTAAAATTCCAATAATAAAGGAGAAAAATGTTGGTATGAGGATCTTAAATAATAAAATAGTATGTTCCATAAATAATATTATACTTTAGTATTTATTATTTACAAACTAACACTTGACAAGTATCTATATCATCTATATTACTAACTCAAAGTTAAATATTTTTAATTATCATTTTTATTATCTATACTTATTGCATATTCTTTTTCTAATTCGTTTAATTTATCCTTAAAATAATCAAACTGTGGTAACTCTTCTTTTTTATTAACACCAAGAAATAATAATGCCTCTGTTGTTATTGAATATAATGAAGATCTTTTATCTTTTTTGTTAACATTCTTTTCTATTAATCCCCTAATTAATAAATTTCTTAGTATAAATATGGAATTTACACCTCTAATATAATCTAATTCTGATTTAGTAATAACTCCCTTATACAAAATAATAGAGATAGTTTCTAATGCTTGCTTACTAAGATCATGTTCTTCTCTAGATTTAGAAATATTTTTGATTAAAGATGTACAAGATTCTGATGTTACCAATGAGGCTTTATCATCAGTCATAACAATGGTGAGACCTCTTTTTTCGTAGAAAGGTATCATTGTATTTAATAGATCTTTTACTTCAGACGTATTTTTATCTATTTGTTTCCCTATCCATAAAAATGAAATTGGCTCATTTTTAAAAAAAAGTAAAGATTCAATTTGTTGTTGTTGTTTATTCATAATATAAATTACTTTATTGAGTTTATTAAAATATTATTAAAACTTTCTTCTTGTAAAACATTTAATGTTCCTTTTTTGACTAACTCAAGGAGTGCAAGGAACCCAATAACATTATAAACTTTTATTTCTTTCTTATTATTCAAATTATTTAATTTTGGTTGTATAAAGTTATTAAAGTTAACTTCTGCCGATTGTTTTATACGCTCACAAAGAGAATCCATCATCTCTTCAATATTAATAGAAATACGAATATAGGCTTCCTTCTTTTTGTTACTAAATTTAGGTACATTATTCAAAACATTTAATAATGATTTTTTTAGAGTATCAGAGGTAAAGTCACTATTTGGGGTAAAGGATACATCTTTCTTTCTAATTTTTGGAGAGAAAAACTTTTTTTCTGATAAAAATAAATTTTTCAATGATTTAGATATATCAATATAGATTTTAAATATTTCAATATGTCTTTTAAGATTTTCAATATCATCATTTTCATCTTCTGTAAATTTTAAATTCGGTAATAATGATTTTGATTTTATTAAAACTAAAGTTGAAGCAACATATATAAAATAAGTCATCTTAATAAAAGACTGATCTTTTATTGAATTAAAAAATTTTATATAGTCATCTGTTATCTCAGCTAATGAAATATCACTGATTGTTAACTTTCGTTTTTCAATTAAATTAAGTAAAAGATCAATAGGTCCCTCAAAATTTTCAGTTTTTATTTCAAAACTCATAATATTACGAAGAACAATAATTCTTTCCCCAGCATTTAAGAATGTATAATGAATATAGCTGTCCTAGGATAGCAACAATTATAATATATGCAGCATATGATTCAAAAAAGCTTTGTGCGATACTTGGTAAAAAAGTAAGACCAATACTACCACCAAGTGCAGCCCCACAAACAGGTGCTCCTATTCCACATACCTGTGTTGCAAATATGCCAAAAATAGACAATATAATACCGAACCATGATTTTCCAATCTTTCTATTTAAGATAATTCTTTCTTTAGTGTTTCTAAATATACAGGTTATGGTGAAAGCTGTTGAGAGAATAAAAAAATAAGCTAATAAATTATACCATCCGTAAAACATTCTTTCTGGTATTAAAAAGTAAAAACCAACTAGTGATGAAATAAATACAGTAGTACACCATTTTGATTTAAAAAGACATAACATATTTTATAATTATACCAAACTAACAATAAATTTACCATGGTATGTTATAATTATAACATTATGAAAATCACATATACTAATAAAAATAAAAAAGAATTCAGACAAATAAATCTTTATCAAAAAGATTCTGAAAAGAAAATTGATACAAAAAACGAATTTTTTACCAATATAAAAGTTCCTGAAAAACTTTCTCAAAAAGAAACGATTCGTTTTATTCGTTCAATAATGCAACGAGCAAAAACACATAAACTTGAAAAAGTAAGTATTAATTATATGCAAACAAAAAGATATTTACTTGGGGAAATAGATGAAAATCTTTTTGCTGAACTTTTTATCAAAAATATTATTCTTGCCGAATATTCTTTTGATATATATAAAACAAAAAAAGAGAAGCGAATAAAAGAATTACTTATTCTCGGAGATTTTTCAAAAAAAGAGAAACAGTCTTTTAATCTTGCACAAAAAGTAGCAAGAAATATAAATATTGCTCGTAATCTTGCAAATACACCAGGAAATCATATGACACCAAGCACTCTTCTTAAGAAAACTAAAAAAATATTTAAGGATGCTTACAAAACAAAAATTAAAGTTCTTGAAGAAAAGGATATTAAAAAATCTGGAATGGGACTGATAGAGGCAGTTGGTCGAGCTTCATCGGAAAAATCAAAATTTATTATCATTGAATACAAAAATGGAGTAAAAGATGAAAAACCAATTGTGCTTGTAGGGAAAGGCGTTACTTTTGATGCTGGTGGACTTGATATTAAACCAGCTGGAAAATTTATGGATATGTATATGGATATGGCTGGCGCAGCAGTAACAATTGGAACACTCAAAACGCTTAGTGATATAAAAGTAAAAAAGAATATCATTGCTCTTATTCCAGCAGTTGAAAATTCTATTTCTGGAGATGCCTTTCGTCCTGGGGACATTATCACCTCCCTTTCTGGAAAAACAGTAATGATTGGAAATACCGATGCTGAAGGACGACTTATTATGGCTGATGCTATTAGCTATGCGGAAAGATATAAACCAGAACTCATTATTGATATCGCAACATTAACTGGCTCCTCTCTTGTTGCACTCGGTCAATATGCAAGTGCTATTATGTCACAGGATGGTGAGTTTTCTAAAAAAATTATTGAAACAGGAAACAAAATTGGAGAGTATGTTTGGGAGTTACCTGCATGGGATGATTTTACAGAAGATTTAAAATCTAATTATGCTGATATTCTTAATAGTGGAAATACAAGATATGGTGGTGTTTCAAGAGCTGGTATGTTTCTCTACGAATTCGTGAAGATATACAAAAAAGAACCAAAATGGATACACATAGATATTGCTCCCCGTATGGAATCAGTAAAAATCGATAATCTCGCTAAAGGAGCAACAGGAGAACCTATTGCTCTATTGGTAGATTTTTTGAAATAAAAAGAGGATATATATCTTCTTTTTATTATTCACTCAAAAGTGAATCGATCCTATTAATTTCTCTTGGGAATGCTGAGGCTCTTTTTACATTATCTAAGCCTAAGAATTTTTGTGTTAATCTTTCTAACCCCATACCTATTCCACCATGAGGAGGCATTCCAACCTTAAAAGCTTGTAAATAGAAATTAAATTTATCAGGATTTAATCCCTTAATCCTTAATCCATCAATAACATCTTCCAAACCATCTCTTCTTTGACCACCGGTTGTTATCTCTACTCCTCGGTATAAACAATCAAAAGATTTTGTAAAACCTACATCATTCTCATCCTCTTTTGTATAAAAAGGGCGTTTACTCACTGGATAATGAGTAATAAATACAAAATCACTTCCCCATTCTTTCTTAGAATACTCACAAAGCATCCTTTCATGCTCTGGTTCAAGATCTGGCTCTCCAATGGCTTTCGTATCAAAATTCTTCTCAAGTAATTCCTGAGCCTCAGATAACTTTAAGGTAGGAAACTTACCTTCAGGTAATAATGGTAAATCAACACCAAATAAATCTAATTCTTGAGAACAATTTTTTTTAACAGATTCTGTTATGTGCCTTAAAACCTCTTCATGAAAGTCCATTACATCATGGTGATCATGAATAAAACCAAATTCATAATCTAAAGATACATACTCATTTAAATGCCTACTGGTGTTATGTTTTTCTGCACGAAATGCTGGTCCTGTAGTAAAAACTTTTTCAAAAACACCTACCATTATTTGCTTATATAATTGAGGAGATGTAGCTAACCCAGCCTTATGTCCAAAATATTCAACTTCATAAACTTCTCCACCACCCTCTGCATCCCCCCCAACAATTTTTGGTGCTTGAAATTCAACAAAATCTTTATTAATAAGAATTTCTCTAAAAGACCTAATTATTTCAAATTGAACTTTAAATACAGCTTTACTTTTTTCACTTCTCAATGAATACGGTCTGTTATCTAAATCTGTAATTAAATTTATATCCTCATTTAACTCAAATGGTATATCCGCTTCATTAATTATCTTAAACCCTGTAATTTCAAGTTCAACATCTTTATTGAAAAACGGAAGTTTTCCTGTTTGTTCAACCTCTTCTCGATATGCTTTTGCAGATTTATCATTTCGCTCCTGTACTTTTCCGCTCACCGCAACAACCCATTCAGGTCGCAAGGTTTTTGCTACTTCTAATACCTCTGGTTTTCCAAAGACAACTCCCTGTACTTTTCCTGATGCTTCACGAAAATCAAAGAAAGCCATCTTTCCTTGGTCTCGCCGTACATCTACCCAACATTTAATGAGTACTTCTTCTCCTTTCTTTTCTGAAAGGTTTTTAATGTTTGTTCTCCCGATGGAGTTATTTGTTTTATTTATTTCTATATTTGTCATAATTCTTTTTAATAATTTAATTTAGGAGCATTACTTATAACTTCGTTTATGGTTCTTTTCATGTTGTTTTATTTCAAAATCTTTTAATTTTCTCAAGAAAACCCTCTTTTTTTACCCTAGGTAGGTCTAATTCCATTTTAAGTATATCTATTGCTGAATTTAATAATGCTACTTCATACATTAACTCTATATCAAAATTTTTTTCTTTCATTTCGTCTAAAATTTGCCAATTTGTACTGTAATTTTTTCTATTTAAAGTTCTATTTTCTGTAAAATGAATTTGCTCAGCAACAAGACCAAGCTCTGAGATATTTCTTGAAGTCACTCTTTCAATTTCAGAAACAATTGATTTAGCCCAAATGCCCGATTCAAAAAGATCACATTCATATTCAGTGGTATGAATTACCAAATAAAGTATTAACCAAATTTTTTCATATATTTTACGATCGGAGTCAATGTCTATTGAATATTCAAATAATTCTTTTATTAAAATATTTGCTTCAAAAATTTCTAATTCATACTCTGAAAATAATATTCTTTTTGTCTCTCTAATCATTTCCAAAGAGATAATATCTTCATAAGTAATAGTATTAACATGACCAATAATAGTATTTATTAAATCTTCGTTAAATATATATAAAATATTTCTATAATTTGGATTATCTATTGCTGTTAAAAAGTTATCATCTAACATTTTTAATTTTTCCACATAAGGTTCATAGGAAGCATCATGATTAGAATATTTTTGATATTTAATATGAAAATTTTGATATATTTTTTTTAAT
>CAYOMN010000002.1:23637-40937 GCA_964405115.1 uncultured Candidatus Saccharibacteria bacterium
ATATATTTTTTTTAATAAATTCTAATAATTTTTCCAAATCATTTTCATAATGAAAATTTTTAATTCCAAGCCCTTGTGCTTTTTTTATTGCGTCTAAATTATGTTCAAAATAAATACAATCTTCAACATTCAATTCAAAATGTCCTAACATTTTTTCATAATACCCATCATCAGTTTTATTTGGATTATGCTTAAGTGTAAAAACTTCATAAGGACTTTTGTCTATACCAAATTTTATCATTTGTTCATCATCTGCATTAGTTAAAACTATTTTCCTGTTTGGAGATGAATCTAGTATTTCTTGCATTTTTGTATCTATTCCGCTTTCTGTGAAAAAACAATGATATGCATCTACGAGTATTACTTTTTCATTTTTGTTTTTCATAGCTTTTTTTTAACTTTCGTTTTCCTGACGAAGGTCAGGATTCAGAGTTTTTTGGGGAATAGTGAGTTTGTTTATTACTTTGTGTTCTTGAGCGCGGTTGTGGATCCTGAAATGAATTCAGGAAGACGAACGATAATTTTGTTTTAGTACAAAATATATTAACCATAGATTCCTGATACATTATTTGAATATTCGCTTCTAGCTAATCTTAAATATATGTTCTGGAATAACGAAATGGGTTTTTGTGTAAGTAAAAAATCGTCCGCAAAATTAAATAAATAATAATGCAGGGACGATTTTGTTTTGACGACAAATCCGCGGTGCCACCCTAATTCTCGTAAAAAATTACGAGCACTCTTTATATAATTACACCTCAGCTTTGTCAAAGCTTCATTGGTAATAAAATTATAGCAATTAAATATAAATCAAACAAGCTTTATTTACTATAATTACGGTATTGATCCAGGTGATCATCTTTATACATCTCATCTAGGTGTACTTGTTTCTTATACTCATCTTCTACTTCTTTCAACTTATCTAAAACTACCTTTTTAAACTCATTAAACTTTAAATCAGATTCTCCATTTTTAATCTTTATTAAAATAGATATTTTTTCTGTTAAATCTTTTACATACTCAGAAAAAACCTTAGAACCATAATTATCTATGCTATCTTTAATTTTATTGATTAAGTCAACAACATCTGTCTCATTAAAATTTTCACCCATACCAGGAAACTCCATTTTATATTGTTCATTTAACATAACATATTCATTATACAAAATAAAATACAAAATAAAAAGTGGTTATTAGCCACTTTTTTATTTTTTATCTTTATTGTTATTTTCTCTCCGCGAAATTTCATCTCGGATTTTAGAAGCTATTTCATAGTTCTCCTCATCTACTGCATTCCACATAATCTCTTTTAGTAAAGAAATATTAGAGTTTTTTATATCTAAATTTAATAAATCTACATCTTTATTAAATTTAGATAATTCATAATTCTTGCTACCTGAATAATAATATTCCTTTCTTAATAGAAATTCATCCATATCAATATTAATATTCCTAATATTAGGATGTCTAAAAAAAATAAAATCATCCTCTCTTAATAATTTTATGCTATCTTCTGATAATTCTAATAATCTAAAACCAATAGAATTATCTTTACTAAGATAGTAAAAATTTAATACAAAATCATTCCCAGATAAACCTTTCTCAACTCTTTTTATTTCTAATGGAAATAAAAAACTTTGTGTTAAATCTAGGTATCTCTTTACTTGATTAATGTCATCAAACAAATAAAGTGTTGGCGAGAGAATGAAAAATTCTTCTGTCAAAAATGTCGTACCGTGAATAGAGTTATTCACTGGATTTATTAGAATGAATCCTCTTTGTCCAACCTTCATATCACGAAGAATTGGAGCTCTGTATATATTAAAACTATCATTCTTCATGATTTACTTTTTTTAAATTAATAAATATTTTTTATCATTATAACAGATTAAAATTATTTTGCATAGTATTTTTCATGTCTTTTATTTAAAATAAAGACAAGTATAATTTATTCATGATTAAAAATAATTTAAAGATAATAGATATTTCACATGAGGGTCATGGTATAGCATATAATAACGATGATATTATCTTCATACTCGGTACTTTTCCTGGTGATATTGTTAATGTAAGTATCTATAAAAAGATAAAAAATATCTTATATGGAAAAATAATCTCTTTTATAGGATTTTCAAAAAATCGAACATCTTTTCTTACAGAAAAACCATTCTTTGATGCAAATGCTCCATGGAAATATCTTTCACAAGAAGCAGAAGATAATTATAAGAAGCAATTTATTAGAGAACTTTATAAAAATAATTTTAGAAAAGAGCAAATTCAATTTGCAAAAGTTAGAGAAAATATAGGTTATCGTAATAAAGTTGCTTATACTTTTTTAGATACACAAGAAGGACTTCGTTTTGCACTATATACACGCGGAGAAGGAAAAGCAAAAAAAATTGAACAAAAAGAAAATATCCTCGCTCACCAACTTATTGAAAAAACAGGAAAACAATTTCTTCATTTCCTTAATCAAAAAAACATCAAAAGTAAACAACTTAAATATCTTATTCTTCGTTATTCTTTCCATGAAAATAATATAGTTGCCTATATTTTACTTCCAGAAACAAATCGAAAAAAGCTTCCTTTCAAGAAAGCTGACTTAAAAAAAATTCTAAAAAATAATAGGAAAATAAAAGGAATTTCTGTATCATATTCACCAGCAAATATCCGTTCTGCTTTTTCTAACAAGAATTTTTATAATATTGGCAATATTGAAGTAAAAGAAAAAATTCTTGATAAAACCTATAGCTATGCACCCTCATTATTCTTTCAAATCAATCCAGTATCTTTTATGGAAATTATTAATGATATTCGTTTCTATATCCAAAAGAACATTAAAAATAGCGACAAATTATATGCTTTTGATTTATTTGCTGGGGTTGGAATTATCGGAATTGAACTTGCAGACCTATTTCAAAAAGTTACCGGTGTAGAATTAAGCACACTTTCAAAGAAATATGCACTTCTAAATGCACAAAAGAACAAAGTTGAAAATTTTGATTTCATAGAATCAAATGTAGATAAAGCCCTAGAATATATACAAGAAGATCAAGTGCTAATTGTTGACCCACCAAGAAGAGGTTTATCTAAAAAAACCATACAAAAAATACAAGAGAAAAAACCAAAATACATTTTTTACATATCATGTAATCCACAGACACAATATCGTGATTTTAAAATAATAAAGAATTACTATAATATCGAATTTATTAAAGCATATAACTTATTTCCAAAAACACATCATATTGAAAATTTTATTGTTCTCAAAAGAAAATGAATAGAGTTAACAACTATCTTTCAATTGCTCTTGTAACCAAAGGTCAATTATTTCTGATAACCTATTGAGGTATTTTTTTTCTTTAGGCGAATGAGAAGCACCATCTATTATTTCAAAACTTTTGGTATCTCCAAGGGCATCATAGAAAATCTTAATATACTCTGGTGGAATATGAATATCTTTTTCACATGCAATAAGCAATATTGGTGAATTTTTCATTCCCTCCTCAAAAAAAGTTCTAATAAGAGAATGATTAAAATATTCAACAACAACATTCCAAGGTTTTTCTTTTATAATGTCATGGACAGTCTTTGATTTCTCAAACAAAACACCATATTCCTTCCACTTATTTAAGATACCTGGATTAAACTTTCGTTCTGCAACAAAAGAAAGCTCTCCTGAAATAACAGGGGCAAACGGAATTACAAAATCAACCTTATCAAAATTCTTTAAAGCATAACGAGCTGAGGCAAATCCACCCATTGAATGACCAGAAACAAGCAACTTTCCTGTAAACCAATCTTGTTCTTGAACCCAATTTGCAACATCTTCAAAATCATCTGCATGTAATCCTAGTCTTGCATTCTTATACTCACCATCTGATTCTCCAAAGGAATTTGTGGTATCAAAGTTAAACACCTGAAATCCATTTTTCAAAAAGGCTTCTTGCATTGCAAGAAGTTGTTTCCGTTCTTTTGTCGATCCATAACCATGCTGTAAAATTGCAGTTCCAATAATAGAACTATCTTTCTCTTCTGGTTTTGTAAGTATTCCAACAATACTCAGGTCCCTTCTATTTTTTAATGTTAGTTTTTCTTCCATATTAATTATCTTTTCTTTTTATAATACCTATCACGACCAATACTATCAAGAACTCTCTCATATGATTCTATTGCAACAGAACTCTCTCCAAAATTCAAATTATTTAAATCACGAATTACAATAAATAAAACAGAAATTGCAGAAAAAATACCTCCAGTAAATAATATAGACATAATCGAATTATCTTTAACAAATAAAATTGAAATAAATAGTAAAATACCTAAAAAAGTTATTGTTAACCAACCGCCGATTGATAATTTATCCTTACCAAACATTACTAATTTTTCTCTCGCAGTTGAGTGATCGTTTGCTAAATTTATTAGATTATTATAAATCTTTCCTGCTTTATTTGATGAATAATTTACCTTGTCTAGCGTCATACAAAGATCAGTAAAATACTTTTCTGTCTCACTATATTTTTCCCAAATTAGTGGCATAAAAAAGTGTATATAATCTTCAATACGATCCTCAACTTCTATTAACCATTTACTATCTCCAGTCTCATTAGATAATATTTTTGCAAAAAAATAAAAAGTACCAAGTGAACTAGCATCTATGGCAGCATTATTTCTAATTGCTTGGTATCTTGAATACAAATGAGCTATAAAAAAACCAACAAGAATAGCAAAAAGAATTCCAACAAAAGATACTAGGTCACCAATTTTTGAATCAGAACTTAATTCTGGTATAAGAAATGCTGTTAAAAAAGAAATAATTATAGCAGAAAGTAGAATATATTTAACTTTTAATTTATTAAAATTTTCCATATAAAATATTATAACAAAAAAACACTATATATACAGTGCTTTTGAAAAAACATCCAAATAAAAATTATTTTCTATTTTTATAGCTTGCGGAAATGAAAGAATTAAAAAGAGGGTGTGGAGAAAGTGGTCTAGCCTGCAATTCTGGATGAAATTGTACAGCAATAAAGAATGGGTGTAACTTTTTATCTAACTCTATTATTTCAGGTAATATTCCATCTGGAGATTTTGCGGAAATTATCATCCCATTTTCTTCTAAAATATCTATATATTCTGGATTAAGTTCATATCTATGCCTATGTCTTTCTGAGATCTTATCTTTTTTATATATACTTCTAGCCAAAGTTCCTTTCTTAATTATAGCGTCATATGACCCAAGCCTCATAGATCCTCCCATATCTCCCCCAGCAATCTTAGAAACCTGATCTTCCATTGTTGTTATCAATGGTAATGCCTCATCAATTTCTCGTTCATCAGATTCAGCTTTGCTTAAACCACAAACATTTTGAGCAAATTCAATTGCAGCCCTTTGAAGACCAAGACATAGACCTAAAAATGGGATCTTATTTTCACGTGCATATTTTATTACCATATCTTTTCCATCTAATCCTCTGTTTCCAAAACCACCTGGAACTAAAATCCCGTCATAATTATCTAGAACTGATAATTTTTCTTTTTTACTTTCAAAATCAATTGAAGAATACCAAGTTAAATTAACTTTTATATTTTGTTTATATCCAGCATATTTTAATGCTTCAAGTACTGAAACATAGGCATCTGATAAAATAAAATCACCAGTTGCAAAATATTTCCCAATAATAGCAATCGAAACATTGTTAATCTGTTTTTTTGTGGATTTAACGAATCTATCCCATAATAATTGGTTATCTTTTCCAAATTTATTATTCTTTTTTTCTAATTTTAGTTTATTTAATAGTCTTGAATCTAGGTTCTCTTTCTGAAAATTGTGAGGAATATCATATATTGAAGAAACATCTGGAGCGGATATAACATCTTTAACATGTAGCATAGAGGCTCTTGATATTTTTTCTTTACGTGGTTTATCCAGTTCCCTATCAGCTCTTGCTATAATGATATCTGGAAATATTCCAGATTCTTGCAAAATTCTAATTGCTTGTTGTGTAGGTTTTGTTTTCATTTCTCCTAAATTATATGGAACAGGTAAATAAGAAACTAGAACCATTAAAACATCATCTGGATTATTTCTCTTCATCATCCTAGCTGCTTCTAAAAAAAGAATATTTTCATATTCACCGACAGTTCCTCCTATTTCAATAATAGTTATATCAGAATCTTGATAGTTCGAAGCACTTTTTATTTGATCTATTACTGCTATTGGAACATGTGGTACAACGGACACAGTTTTTCCTTTATAGCCAAGAGAACGTTCTTTATTAATAACTTTCTGATATATTGAACCAGTAGTTATATAAGACTCTTTCGTTAGATCATGATTTAAAAATCTTTCATAATTTCCCATATCTTGATCTGTCTCATGCCCATCTGACAATACAAATGTTTCACCATGTTCTATTGGATTCATCGTTCCAGCATCTACATTAACATATGGATCAATTTTAACAGATGATGCCTTATATCCAGCACACTGTAATATTTTACCAATCGATGAAGATGCAATTCCTTTACCTACACCAGACATAACTCCACCAACAACAAAAATATATTTACGATTATCTTTTCTTCTCATAGAATGAATTATATCAAAGTTTTTAAATAAAAGAAAAAATACTATAAAAGTATTTTTTATAAAAAGCTAAGATAATAATTCTTCAATCCTTGGTTGATTAAATCCAATAATTATTTCATCACCTATTATAATAACAGGAACACCCATTTGCCCGGTTTTTTCCATCATTTCTGCTCTTTTTTCTACGTTAACAGATACGTCATGCTTTGTAAATTTTAAACCTTTTGAGTTAAAGTAGTCTTCCGCCATATTGCAAAAATGACATGTCGGAGTTGAATACATTGTAATTTCTTTCATTTTTTTTTATTTATTAATGAGAGTTTAACTCTCTTCTTACTAATATGCAAAAATTATAACATGCACAAGAAAAAATAAAACAAGAAAAAGTTATTCTGTTGGTTCCGTTATGTGAATAACCGTTTCTCCTTTTTCTCCCACATTATATGCCTTCTTTATCTCCTCTTTTATTCCGTTCTCTGTTTTTAGATTTTTTATTTTATTTAATAACTCTTCTTTTCTATTAAGAAGAGTTTCATACTTTTTATTAAATCTTTCCTGCTCTAACTCGGCTTTTCTTTTTTTCTCATAAGACTTATATGCAGAATTAACTATTAATAATAGTATTATAAATACTATTATTACAAAAAATGGATTATAGATTAAACTATTTTTTTCTTTTTTCCTTGAGCGAAAGTCTTTCATGGTATATAATATATATTATATCACATTTAATTAAATCAATTTGTTATGAACTTATTTTCAAAAAAAGGAAGAAAAAGAATACATAGAGTAATGATTATCGTTGGAATACTTGTTTCTGCGTCGATGGTTCTTCTATATTCTGGATTATTTTAAAAATAAAAAACCATGTCGGTTTTTTATTTTTTCATCATTTTAAGAAAAACATCGTGAGATAAATTAACCTTTCCAATTGATGACATTTTCTTTTTTCCTTTTTTTTGTTTTTCCCTTAATTTCATTTTTCTTGTTATATCGCCACCATATAATTTTGCAGTAACATCTTTTTTCATAGCTGAAAGTTTTTTCGAAGCAATAATACGTCCATTAACTCGTGCTTGTATTTTAACAACAAACATTTGTTTGGGCAATATATTGTAAAGTTTCTCAACAGTATTTTCTGCTTCTTCTTGGGCTCTACGTATTGAAATAATACGTGCAAACGCTGCTATTGGTTCTTCAGCAATTAAAACATCCATTCGTGTAACAGAAGCTTCTCTCATATGATTTATCTTATATGAAATAGAAGCATAACCAGAGGAAGCAGATTTAAGTGAATCAAAAAAGTTCCTCATAAGTTCACGTAATGGCATATCAACAATTAACTGTGTGCGACCATCCCCAAATGTTATTGTATCTTTTGCTTTACCCTCATGGTCATATAACAATGTCATAATGTTTCCTAAATACTCTACTGGAGTAATAATCTTTATTTCTACCCATGGTTCTTCTACAATATCAACAATTCCGAAATCAGGAAACAAAGCAGCAGAATAAACAGTAACCATCTCACCATTTTTTTTTATTACGTTATATGTTACAGATGGAGACGTTATAATTAAACTTAAATCGAATTCTCTGCGTAAACGCTCTGATATAATTTCTAAATGTAACATGCCAAGGCAACCTATCCTAAACCCTCTTCCAAGACTGCCGGATACTTCTTCTTCATAGGATAACGAAGAGTCAGATAATTGTAATTTTCCAAGTGACGTCTTAAGAAGCTCAAAGCCATCGGTGGCTTCAGGATATACTGAGGCCCAAACAACAGGAACTGGCTCCATATATCCAGGTAAAGGATCTAGTGGTTCTTTAAAAAGAGTTACAGTGTCCCCAACCTGTGCAACTTTTGCCTCTTTAATTCCAGTAACAATATAACCTATCTCACCAGCATACAAACTACTTTTTGACTTAGCATCTGGTTTAAAAACACCAACATCCAATGCAAAAAACTTTCTTTTTGATGTTCCAAAGACAAGTTGGTCTCCCTTTTTAACATCCCCATCAATCATTCTTACATACAGAATGACACCTTTATGGTTTGAATACTCAAAGTCAAAAACTAATGATCTTAGGCTCTTTGTATTCTGTATGATTTCCTTTGGAGGTCTTATATTCTCTATTATATAACTTAATAAGTTTTCTACGCCCTCACCTGTCTTTCCAGAAACACACAATATTTCACTAGCATTAACATCTAATAAATCGATTACTTCATTCTTAATTTCATCAATCCTAGCAAGTGGTGAATCAATTTTTGTTAGTACTGGAATAATTTTTAAACCAGCTTTTTTAGCCATTTCTAATGTCGTAAATGTTTGTGCTTGAACACCTTGAGTCGAATCAACTAACAAAATAGATCCTTCTACTGCTCTTAGAGCACGAGAAACTTCATAGGAAAAATCAATATGACCAGGTGTATCAATTAAATTTAAAATATATTTCTTATTATTACATTCATACTCCATTCTAACTGGTTGCATTTTGATTGTAATTCCACGTTCTTGTTCAAGATCCATCGTATCAAGCATCTGATCACGCATTTTACGTTCTGGAATGGTGTTAGTGATTTCAAGCATTCTATCTGCCAATGTTGATTTTCCATGATCAATATGAGCAATTATTGAAAAGTTTCTAATGTTAGATAAATTCATATTGTTAAGACTAACATAAGAATAAAAACTATAAAGCTAATTTTCAAATTAATATTTGACAGATACATGATAATATGTATACTATTAATAATTAATCGTTAATAAATATCAGTTATTATATAATATAACTATATTAATAAGTAAGTAATTTAAACTTAAAAAACATGACAATGGAAAATTTCAAAATTAATACAAAAAAACCCGAAGAAAATGGCGATTCTGAAGATAAATCAAGGATAATCAATATAGAAGGTGAAAGTGATTCAAAAACGTTAATTGAAGAAAAAAGAGACTCTCTTTATAATGCTCAGTCTGAGAATGCAAGAGAAGGGCTTAATAATGTGAAAGATGGTATACATGTAGATAGAGATCATTTAATAGAATTAAGTAATAAAATATTTGAACTTAAAAAATTAAATGATAAGTTTCTTAAGAAATATGAAGAATTAAAAAATAATGGAGAAACAAGAGAAGAATTAGAGAAACTAGAAAAAAAATATCTTGATCAAAAGGAAAACTTTGAATTATAAGAGGAATAAAGAAAAAAGTGTTTGTATAAATACAAACACTTCTTATTAACATATAGAGATATAATGATATATTATACTCAATATAGATAGTATTTATATACTTTAGAAATTAAAAAGATTACAAAATAATCTAAATGATGAAAAATGTACAATAACTAAAAAACAGACATCAATCTGTTCTTTAGTCATCCATAATAATATCATTTACCTGCGAATTCCAGAGTTCTGCATATAAACCATTTTTAATAATTAGATCGTGATGTGATCCATCCTCAACTATCTTTCCTTTATCCATAACTATAATCCTGTTCATATCTTGAATAGTAGAAAGTCTGTGGGCAATAACTATTGTCGTTCTGTTTTTTGACAATTTTTTAAAAGATTCCTGGATATACTGCTCGCTCATTGAATCAAGCGATGAAGTAGCTTCATCTAACATTAGTATTGGTGAATTTTTACGAAGCATTGCCCTAGCAATACCGATCCTTTGCCTCTGTCCACCCGATAATTTAACACCCCTTTCACCTACTTCAGTATCATATTTATCATTAAAATTTTGAACAAACTCATCAACATGTGCATCTTTAGCAGCACTTAATACATCTTCCTTTGAGGCATTTAAATTACCATATGAAATATTTTCATAAATAGATCTATGAAATAATATTGTATCTTGAGGGATATAAGCAATAGAATATCTTAATTCTTCTTGTTTAATTGATGTTATATCTTGTTTATCAATCTGGATTACACCAGAATCAACATCATAAAAACGTAATAATAATTTTGTAATTGTTGTTTTACCAGAACCAGACTTCCCTACAATACCAACAGACTGTCCAGCTGGAATATGTAAATAAAACTTTTCGAATATATGATCACCCTCTGGATAAGTAAAAGAAACATCTTCAAACATTATCTCTCCATTCTTTATAGAAGATTTCTCAACATCTTTTTTGTCAATTACAGATATATCTTTCTCTAATATTTGAATAAATTCAACTGATTCACTTACTGATGTTGTAAATCTTATTATATTTCTCCCAAGATTCCAAAGATGAGAGCTTAATCCTGTTATATATATCTGAACTAATACGACAGTACCTGTACTTAATATACCATTAAACCATAAATAAATGGTAATACCCATTCCTAATAATTCAAATAATAATAATAATCCACCTGTAACTCTCCAAACAAGATTATCAAAATTCCACTGCTTACGACGAGCCATATAATCTCTAGACGTAATTATATTAAATTCATTATTTTCTAATTTGAATGTCGAAAAGATTTTTAAATTTAAAATATTAGAGATAACATCAGAAATCCTACCAGAAACCTTTGAGTCTTCTTGTGAACTTGCTAAATTTATTGGTATCTTCTTTTTATTCATTCTGAAAGTTATATATAAAAATAATATAGACCAAAGAAGAAATACAATACCGAGTATTGTATTTTCTTTCATCAAAACTATAAACATCCCTATTAGGTATATTGATGTTAAATAAAAAGAAAATAAAATACTATCAAAAATTGATTCAAAAGATTTAGTGAATCTTCTTATTTTAGCAACAAGACTACCAGAAAAATTATTTGCAAAGAAATCGTATGAATGTCTATTCACTTTTTTAAACGAAAAATCATAAATATCTTTTATTCCCCTAGTCTGGAAATTAAGTACAAAATAATCTCCTAGCCTATGAATAATAAAACCTATTGTTCTAACAAAGATGAGTATCACAAATATAGATACTATTTTTTCCTTTAAACCTCCACTTGTTATTATATTAATAATATCTTTATATATTAAAGGTGTTATTATTCCACTCAAAATCACCGAGATACCATAAAAGACAAATGATATCACAACGGATACCTTATATTTTCTATAAAATGGTAATAAATATTTAATTACTTTTTTAAAATCTTTCATGGTTATTTAAAGAGAGTCTATGACATAAAACCAATAACTATTATTATATAACGATAATATCTAGTATTTATTACAAATTACTATGTATCTTACCAATAATTCTTTTATTCCAGAGTTTATTTTTTATTAAATTAATAAAAATATTTATTTCTTTATTGTGAATAAGTAATAAAAAGATTATACCAAAAATGATTGCAATTATACCAGATAAAAGACCGTGACAAAATACTCCGATAGTCCTATCTTGATCAAAAAAACTATCTGTTATATTTAAAATACTATATCCAACAATACCAATAATTAATGATGTAGTCGTTGACTGCACGAAAGATTTTTTTATCTTATAAAGACCTGGTATATAATTAAAGTCTTTTTTAAATGCTTTCCAAAATATAAATAAATTTAAGAACATACCAATTGAATATGCAAGGGAGAGCATTATTACAGATGATCCATCTACTCCATTTATACGAAGTAAATTCTCAAAAAATATTCTTACCACAGGAATATTATTAAATAAATGTACAAAAAGAATAGCAAGTATAACAGTACTTGTTGATGCAAATAATGTTATCCAGAAAGGCTTCCATGTTTTACCAGCAGCATAATACGCACGTATTAATACCAAGACAACACTTTGTGCTACAACAGATATTATAAATAATGCCAACGAAGCAGCTGTTAATCTTGTATCAGACCAACTAAAATTACCTGTACCTAAAATAACTCTAACTATCTGAGCTCTTAAGACAATAAATAACGACATAACAGGTAAAGACCAAAATACAATTTGTTTTATTGGTCCCATAACATGTGACATAAATTTTTCATGATTATTAGAATTAAAATGTTCAACGAGTATTGGAAAAGCAGCAACAGAGTATGATACTCCTATAATAGCCAATGGAACTGATTGTAAGTTATATGATAAATTAAATACAGAAATCGTTCCAACAAGTAAGGTTGAAGCAATAGAAACAAAAACGAGAAATACAATTTTTGATAAAGAAAGTGTTATAGTTCTAGGTAATGAATGACTGACAACTTCTACAATATCACCCCACTTGATATTGAAAGATAATCTTGGGAAAAAACCTTTTTTAATAATAACAGGTAACTGAATTGAAAGATGTAATAACGCTCCAAATACGACTCCGATTGCCAACCCTGTAACACCAAAAACTGGATATAAAAACAAAATTCCTAAGATTATTCCAATATTATAAAAAACAGGTGTTAGTGCGTATACAAAAAATCTCTTAAATGTTTGGGTTATCGTTGCAAATAAATTTGAGATTCCCAATAATATTGGAGAAAGGAGCATTATTCTAGAAAGTTGAATTGTTTTAATCATTACATCATCAGAAAAACCTGGGAATAATATTTTTATTAAAAATGGCATTAATATAAATAATACGATACTGGCAACTATAATAAATACAAAAAAGATGGTAAAGATATCGTTAATAAATTTCTTTGATCTTTCTTTTGATATACTTATTTGTTTTACAAAAAAAGGCATCAATATAGAAACAGATACTAGCGATGCTCCAAGTGTTAAAAGAAGATCTGGAACTCTAAAAGCTGCATAATACATATCCAAGCTTGAACTTGCCCCAACATTTCCAGCTAAAAATCTATCTCTAAATATTCCTAAAAATTGTGACAACAACGTAAAAAAAGCGAGCACAATAGCCGCTTCACCAATTTTTGAAAATTCCTTATTGAAGATTTTAATAATACGATCCATATCTCTTATAAAGATTGTACTATACTTTTCATATTATAACAAAATTCAATAGATTTACTTACTGTCAATCCAATACATAGGTTCAGTAGAACAACCACCTTCTCCATCAGACATATCAACATTACACCAATTGAACAACTTATTATTTAAATATACTTTTATAGTATCGACTGTATTAAACTGAAATGCAGCTGAATTTATTTGCTGTCTAAAGCTATCGTTAGCATCACTTAATGGCATATCAATATACTCTCTAGATAGATTAAGAACTGCTATACCATCAATAATGACACAAAGTTATAACTCAAACCAGAATTTGCAACATAATTATGAATATTATCATAATCTGTTGGTTTCACCTTAAGATCAAATAACTTTTTATAAACAGAATCTAAAATAGTATCCTTTCTAGAAACAGTTTGATCAAGATAAATAATATATGAAAATTGTTCAACTAATACAGACTTCATTAAAGGAACTTTAACTATCATCTTATCACCAGTTACCTCGCCTCTTCCTCACTTTGATAACGATTCCCATATTCATCATATAAATCATCACTTCGCTTGTGTTTTTTTTGTTCCAATTTATTTCCATCAACATCATAACCTTCTTTTCCTGATAAGTAATTAAATTTATACATTCCAGCAGATATGACTACTAATAAAATAATGATAATAATAAAAAGCAAAATATTTTTTGTTTTCATGATAAATTAAGCATAACAAATTATATTTTTTCACACAAAATATAATATCTAATCACTTAATATCTCTCTCTTTACTACACTTGAGATGCATGTAAAAATTTCTATAATATAAAAAACGAATAAATATCCGTTTCTTAAAAAACAATATTTACAATTCTCCCTTTTACATAAATAAATTTCTTTATTTCTTTTCCTTCTGTCCATTTTTGGATTTCTGTGAGTGCGAGAGCAAGCTCTCGCACTTTTTCTTCTTCTATATCAAGAGAAACGAGAAGTTGCGCACGAACTTTTCCGTTCACCTGCACAGGAAGATTTTTTTCATCGTCTCTTGCGAATTTTTCATCATACTTCGGCCATTCTGCAAGATGAATACTTTCTTTATATTCAAGTTCATTTTGCCAAATTTCCTCAGAAATATGCGGAGCAAAAGTAGCAAACATTTTTATAATACTTTCATATTCAGTCTTCCCAACTTCTTTTTCTTTTTCTGCTTTATTCACCCAAACCATCATAGAAGAAATTGCGGTATTTAATTTCAGGCGCTCAACGTCCTCACTTACTTTTTTAATAGTTTTATGGGTAAGTTTTAATAGTTCTTGAGATGAATTTTCGCCAAGTACATCACAAACGCTATACATTCGTTCAATAAATCGTCTCACCCCAACAACACCATTTGGATCCCAAGGATAATTTCCAGGCTCATTAAATGGACCAATGAACGCAAGATACATACGAACAGTATCAGCACCAACATGAGCAACAACTTCATCTGGATCAACAGTATTTCCCTTGGATTTTGACATCTTTGTTCCATCTTCGGACATAATCAAACCACGATTTATTCTCATTTTATATGGCTCTTTTTTGTCTACAAGTCCAATTTTACGAAGAGCTTTTGTCCAAAAACGAGAATATAGCAAATGCATTGTTGTATGTGCTGCCCCACCAAAATACATATCTATTGGCATCCAATTTTTCAAAATTTCTTTTGAAGCAAATTCATTTTCGTTTTTATTATCCAAATAACGATAGAAATACCAAGAAGAATCAACAAAAGCATCCATGGTATCAACCTCAGGAGTCCAGCCTTCACCAAAAATTTTCTCTGTTCTTTCTTTTAATTCTTGTGAACGAGCCAACGGAGCTGTCCCGTCCGGAGTATGATCAACATCTTCCGGAAGAAGCCATGGTAAATGTTCATCTGAGATAGTTTTAACTCCTGGGGTTATCATCTCAACCTCCCACGCAACAAGTCCATTTTTATTTATTCTATCCACATAATCATAAGTGAAAGAATAACTGTTTATTAAATCGTCTATTGTTTTTGCTGGTTCTTTTGGTGCATAAATTTTTTCAATAACATCAGGATACTTAAGTAGTTCCTCTAAATTATCAATAAGCCAAATCTTTTTAATAAGAAAATATTTCTCTTCGTTTGTTTCTCTATTTATAGCTCTTAAGTATTCACCAACCTTAAAATCCCCAAAATACCTATTTTTTTCTTCTGGATTTAAAGCTCTTGTTTCAATTGTTTTAAAACCAGAAATAAGACGTCCCCATGCCTCCTGACAATAAAAACTTATATTATGTGCATAATTTATTATTTCCTCCTTTTCTTTGTTATTGTAGACAATAGGAATCGGTGTTCCCCAATATCTTTGACGAGAAATTCCCCAATCACGCAAACGATAAGTTTTTTTCATTTTTCCTTCAACAAATTCTGTAATTTTTGGAATAGCCCCTTCTGTTGTTATTGCATTAAAACCTTCTTTTGCATTTATGAGCTTACCCTTAAAAGTACAACAAAATTGCTTTCCTTTTGGAAGAACCCCATCGTCTAATGTTCCAAGTAAATCATACATTGCATTCCATTCAGCATTAATTATTTCTTGTGCTGTTGCTTTTGGATTCATTGTTTTTAACGTCTCACTTGCTGATTTTATAAAAGCATTTTCTCCATATGTAACAAGTGGTCGTGAGTTTCCGATTTCTCCTGCTGAAGGAAGAACAACAAATTTAAATGGCAAATCAAATTTAAGAGCAAATTCTGCGTCACGTTCATCGTGTGCAGGCACAGCCATCACAGCTCCTGTTCCAAAATGAGCAAGAACATAATCAGCTACGAGAACAGGGATTTCTTTATGAGTTGCAGGATTAATCGCTTTTATTCCTTTCAAAAATACTCCTGTCTTCTCTTTTGATTGTTGCCTTTCAAGATCGGATTTTCTCTTTGTTTTTTCAAGATATTCTTTTACTTCGTCCCAGTTCTCAATTTGAGTTTTTAATTCTTGAACAAGTTCATGCTCAGGCGCCAAAACAATATAAGTTACGCCAAAAAGCGTATCCGCCCGCGTTGTAAATACGTTTATTTTTTTATTATCATCTTTTTTAATATAACCGGTGTAAAAAGGATTATTATTTAGCATTGAATAAATGCTATCAAAATTTTTATCAGCAAACTTTTTTGCTTTTTTAAGAATTAAACTCTCGTTACTTTTATCTAAAACAAACTTCTCTGTTTTTCCATCATCACCCTTAAAAATAAAAATTACTTTGTCACCAATAATATATTCATTCCAAAAACCATTCTCCATCTTTTCTTTAATAAGAGACTCATAATCATCAATTGACTCAACAGGAATGAGGATGTTTCTATCTGTCCCGCGAACATTTTTTATAACTCTTATTCCCAAACTATCAAGATCATCATCAGAAATATTTTGAGACCCAATAAGAAAACTACGTGCCATAGGAACAATATCTAATTGTTCAGCAGGTAAACCGATTTTTTCTCCATATTTATAAAATTCCTGAAGTCCTTCTTTCGTCGAGGGGTCTATCACTTTATTGCGAAAAATAACCTTATTCGTTGTTCCTGCACTATCTATATACCAACTTCCTCCATCAGGATTTTTTTCAAGAAGATGTTCTTTCATAAAATTAATAAAAGAATCTTCACTTTCAAAAGGAACTTGAATTTTATAAAAAAGACCCCAATCGCCAAAATCATCAACGACCTCTAATTCTCCAAATTTTTCAAGATCTTTAATTGAAACATCTATACTTTTTTCAATTACTTGATATATTGCTGCATTTTTTTTATTAATG
>CAYOMN010000003.1:0-17561 GCA_964405115.1 uncultured Candidatus Saccharibacteria bacterium
TTCTTCGTTTTTGTCATCAAAATTAAAGTATTTTGTGAAGAGTGGGCATTGGTTTATGTTTAATAGTGTTTCTACTTCTCCATACTTACACATCTTATCACTATGCCTTCCAAACTGTGTTGGGTTGTAGTTCATTGCTTTTGGATCTTTGCAGACAAATCTGACTCCGCTTTGTCCTCTAGAATTTGGTGGTTCCGGAGTATAGCGAGTTACAAAAAAGATATCTTGATTATTATCAGTATCATTTAAGACTAAATTAGTAAAACCAGAAGTAAAAGAGATATATACACCATCTGGAGGTATTGAAGGTTCATTTGACCCCATCATAGGAAAACCAACAGATGTTCCTTCAGTACCATCACTAGCTATTGATACTCTTTCTACTTCCTTAAATTCAAGAGCAAATACGCTTAAAACTGGAGCTATTAATATGATAATAAATAATTATATCTTTTTAATATAAAAATTAAGTTCTTGACGAAATAATTTCATCAGCAACGTTTTTTGGAACAACGTCATAACGTAGAAATTCCATTGTAAAATTACCACGCCCAGATGTCATTGATCTTAAGTTCCCAATATAACCAAACATCTCTGAAAGAGGAACAACTGCTGAAATTGCTTGTACGAAGCCTCTGTCGTCTACACCATCAACAATTCCTCTCTTAGAGGATAAATCTCCTGTTACATCTCCAATATATTCTTCAGGGACAACAACTTCAACCTTCATCATTGGCTCAAGAAGAACAGGGTTGGCAAGTCTAGCAGCATTCTGAAATGCTTTTGATGATGCAATCTTAAATGCAATTTCAGATGAATCGACATCATGATAAGTACCATCATATAATTCAACAGAAATATTATTCATCTGATAACCAGCAACGGTACCTCTCTGCATAGCTTCCTTAAATCCTTTTTTACATGCTGGAATATATTCTTGTGGAATAACACCTCCTTTAATACTATTAATAAATTCAAATCCATCTTCATCTCTAGTAACATTTTTTGGAAGTTCCTTTCCTTCTTGAAGATCTTCAAGTGGTTTAATTCGAATTTTTACATGTCCATATTGACCACGACCCCCTGATTGTTTTATATATTTTTCTTCCATCTCAGCAGTCCCTTTTATTGTCTCTCTATATGCTACTTGCGGACGTCCAATATTAGCTTCAACTCCAAACTCTCGTTTCATTCTTTCAACAATAATATCTAAGTGAAGTTCCCCCATTCCAGATATAACAGTATCAAGTGTTTCTTGATCAGTTGAGACTTTAAAAGTTGGATCTTCAGAAGATAGACGTGAAAGTGCAATTCCCATTTTTTCCTGATCTGCCTTTGTTTTTGGTTCAATCTTTAAAGATACAACAGGCTCTGGAAAAATAATCTCATCTAAAATAATTGGATTATCTAAATCACAAAGAGTATCTGATGTTCGAACATCTTTTAGTCCAACAGCAGCAGCAATTTCTCCAGCAAAAACTTTCTTAACGTCCTCTCTGTCATTGGAGTGCATACGTAAAATCCTTCCAATACGCTCTTTATTTCCTGTTCTTGAATTTAAAATATATGAACCAGCTTCAAGCGTTCCTGAATACACACGAAAAAAAGTAATCTGCCCTACAAACGGATCAACTGCTAACTTAAAGGCTAATGCAGAAAAAGGTTCATCATCTGAAGGACTTCTTTCAATCGTTTCTTCCGTCTTAGGATCTATACCTTGTACTGGTTTTATATCAGTTGGTGCTGGCATATAATCAACAACAGCATCAAGCATCAATTGAACACCAATATTTTTAAATGCTGAACCACCAAAAACAGGAACAATATTATTTGCGATTATTTGTTTTCGTAACTCATTCTTTAATTCATCAAGAGAAAGTTCTTCACTCTCAAAATATTTATTCATTAACTCATCATTATTTTCTACAATCTTCTCTACAAAAACACCACGTTTTTCTTCTGCTTTTGCCTTATATTCTTCTGGGATATCGAATTCTACAATTTTATTTCCCATATCACCTTCAAATCTATATGCTTTCATTACCAAAAGATCAATAATACCCTTAAGCTCTGATTCAACTCCAATTGGTAATTGAGCCATAACAGCATTTTTTGTAAGACGTTCAACAATAGAATTAAAAGATTTATCAAAATCAGCTCCAATTTTATCAAGTTTATTAATAAAACACATTCGTGGTACTTCATATTTATCAGCTTGTCTCCAAACAGTTTCTGACTGTGGTTCAACACCGGCATTACCATCAAATACAACTACGGCACCATCAAGTACTTTCAAAGAACGTTCTACTTCTGCAGTAAAATCTACGTGCCCTGGTGTATCAATAATATTAAACCTATGTTCTTTTTCTTTATTGATACCTTCATATGTTGGTGTCCAAAAACAAGTTGTTGCCGCGGAAGTAATAGTAATTCCACGTTCTTGTTCTTGTTCCATCCAATCCATAGTTGCAGCACCATCATGAACTTCACCTATCTTATGTGATCTTCCAGTATAATATAAAATCCTTTCTGTTGTTGTTGTTTTACCAGCATCAACGTGTGCTACAATACCAAAGTTTCTTGTTTTCTCTAATGGATAATCTCGTTCCATAATAATAAATATTTTTATAGTTTAAATTAATAATTAGTATTCTCTCATTGCTATCTGTGCATCAACCTTTTTTATAAGATCAAGTACAACTGAAACAGCAATTAACACACTAGTTCCTCCAATTGCAACAGCTTGATTACCAGTTGTTGATAACAAAATCATCGGTAAAACAGCAATTAAACCTAAAAAGCCTGCACCAAAAAAAGTAATCTTATTTGCAATATTTGCAAAATATTCTGAGGTTGCATTTCCAGGTCTTATACCTGGAACAAATGATCCTGATTTTGCTAGATTTTCAGACATTGCGTCTGGATCAAACGTAATAGCTGTATAAAAATAAGTGAAACCAAATACCATTATAAAATAGATAACTGGATACCAAATATCATGATTTAATACCAGATTAACAATACTTGCTGTATGAGACAACCAGACGATTGAAGAATTCAAAAAATAATTAGCAATCATCTTAGGAAATAATAAAATAGAAAGTGCAAAGATTATTGGCATAACACCAGCCTGATTTACCTTCATTGGAACATAACTTTCTGACCCACCATAAGTATTCATTCCACGTGATTGCTTAGCATGTGTAATTGGAATATGTCGCTCCGCCTCATTAACAAGAACAACTGAGATAACAACAATGATAATTACAATTCCATAAAGAACATAGTTAAATAACTCTGAAGGAGTATAAGCTAACATTAATTGAGATATTACACCAGGAAGAGAAGAAACAATACCAGCAAATATTATTAGTGAAACTCCATTTCCTACACCAAATTCAGTAATTAATTCACCAATCCACATGATCAGCATCGATCCAGCCGTAACAACAAGTATATTGATAACCATTCCTGCTGTTGTTAAATCTGGTAGTGCTCCCTGTCTTGATAGTAAGGTTATCATTCCAAAACCTTGAATCAATGCAATTGGAACAGTAAGAAGCCTAGAATACATATTGAATTTCTTACGTCCTATTGATCCCTCTTCATGAAAAAGAGTTTTAAGCTTTGGGACAACTGTAGTCATCAATTGCATAATAATTGATGATGTAATGTATGGACCAACCCCTAATACAATTATTGATAATTGTGACAATCCTCCTCCTGAAAATAAATTTAGGAAAGAGAAAAATTGATTATTTGCAAGAAATTGTTGTAAAATTGTTGGCTCAACACCAGGTACAGGAATTGAAGCTAAAAATCTAAAAACAATTAATGCACCAAGAGTGAACAAAATACTATTTCTTAAGCCTCTGTCCCCAATTAAAATATGAAATTTTCTTTTTAAGGTATTCATATGATTATATTAATTTACCACCAGCTTTACTAATCTTTTCTTTAGCAGAAGCTGATACACTACAATTTTCTATTGTAACATTTTTTGAAATATCACCATTACCAAGTATTTTTACAGATGCTTTTCTTGACATTGCTCCTGTCAAAAGACCCTTCTCCATAAGTGTCACAGGAGAAACTATGTCTCCTGATTTAAAATTTTCTTCAATAAAGGAACAATTAAAAACATTTGACTTATTTTTAATTGATTTATTTGAATTTACACCTCTACCTCTTAATTTTGGAAGCTTCTTAATTTGATCCCTGATCTCAGAACGAATACCATGTCCTCCATGCTGTTTTTGTCCTTTATGTCCACGTCCTGAAGTTTTACCTCTTAGACCTCCACGTCCAATCTTTTTTGTTTTTCTATTTGGAGTCTTTCGTTTTAATTCATGAGTTTGCATAATACTTATTTAGTGTTAGTTGTAGTTCGTGACATACGATTAAACGGTCTTTTTCCACCAAAAGATCTTTTACCTTTCCAACCTCCCCTACTATCATTACCAACTTCGGATCGACGTTTCTGATCAAGCTTATCTTTTAATGTTTTTCTCTCAGAGTCTGACATTTGAAATATCTTTAATGCCTCAATTGCAGCCTTTGCATTATTTAATTTATTTTTTGAACGCGAATTAACTTGTGCAGTAACATCTGTTATTCCAGCAAGCTTTAATACAGATCTCATTGTTGAACCAGCAACAAGTCCACGTTGCTTATTTGGCATCATTGTAACTTTTGATGAAGTAACTCTAGCACTTGATTCATGAGAAATAGAATTATTTTTTGTAAGTTTCAAATAAAGTAAATTCCTACGAGCCTGAGCTATTGCTTTTTGAATAGCTATTGATGTATCAGTAGCTTTACCTGATCCTAATCCAACACGACCCTTTTTATCACCAATAATCATATCAACACGAAAAGAAAGACGTCTTCCCCCTTTTACAACACGAGTTACTCTTGAGATATTAATAATTTTTTGATCAAATTCTGGTTTTGGACGACTTCTAAACCGAGAACTTTTCCTAAATGGTTTTTTACCACCTCTTTGGCGAGCTCCTCCACGTAAACCTCCAGTCTTAACATTATGTTTATCTGTTGTCTTTGTAGTATCAGCTCCTGCTTGCTCCAATTTTACTACTTCTTTTTTAGTAGCATCTGAATCAGAAACAATCTGTTCTTTTTTTTGTTCTTCTGACATTTATTTTAATATTTTATAAATTAATAATTTAGAATTAAAACTTTAATCCTGCTTCTCGAGCAGCATCTGCTAGAACTTTTATTCTTCCAGCATATGAATACCCTCCTCGATCAAATACAACTGCCTTAATTTTCTTTAATTTTGCAGCTTCTGCAATTTTTTTCCCAACAACGGCTGCTCTTTCTGAATTTGTTCCATTTGACTCTTTAACGTCTGAAGCAGATACTATTGTCTTTCCTGTTATATCATCAATAAGCTGTGCATATATTGATTTATTTGAACGAAATACTGACAATCTTGGTTTTTCAGCTGTTCCTGAAATCTTAGATCGTACTTTCGCATGACGTCTTATCCTAGTTTGAGTTTTTTGTTTTGAATTATTCATAATCTTTATTTAAGTAAGCTTATTCTCCACCAACTTTCTTACCTTGTTTACGTCGAATAATTTCGTTTTCATATCTAATACCTTTTCCCTTATAAGGCTCAGGCTTTTTCTTTGCTCTAATTTGAGCTGCAAATTGATTTGTTAACTCTTTATTTATACCTATAACCGTAATAAGATTTTTTTCAGCGGTTACGCTTATACCATCTGGTATACTCATTTCAACAGGATGAGAAAATCCCAATTGCATATTAAGTGATTTCCCTTTTACCTCAGATCGAAATCCAACCCCTTCTACTATTAATTTCTTTTCAAAACCTTCAATTACACCATGAATCATGTTCTTCAAATGTGAAGCATATGTTCCAATCAATGATTTCGAAAATACTGATTCTTCTACCAAACCTAATACAATTGCATTATCCTCAACATCTATTGAGATTACATCTGTTTTAAATTCGCGTGACAATTCTCCTTTTTTACCTTTGATAGAAATATTCTTTCCATCAATCTTTACTTCTACTCCCTCTGGAATAGCGATTGGTTGTTTTGCAAGTCGTGACATAATAATTTGTTAATTAAATTACAATTAAGCAATTTCGAATAATAATTCTCCTCCTACCATTTCTTTTTCAGCCTCTCCCTCTGTTAGTATTCCTTTTGGAGTTGATAAAAATAAAGTACCGAATCCCTGTCTTACTGAATATATTCCTTTAACTCCTGTATACAACCTACGAGAAGGCTTAGAAATTCTTTTAATATAAGAAATACGCGGTGATTTATTTTTTTTATAGAGAATATCAATTTCTAATTTATCTCCCTTCTTCAATTTCTTTTGGGAATATGATTTAATATATCCTGCTTGAAAAAGTGCTCGTGCAATATTAGCTCGATAATTTGAATAAGGAATAAGTAATGATTCCTTTCCAGAATTTCCAGCATTTTTAATCGCCACAAGCATATCTGCGATTTTATCCATAATATTTTATTAAATTAGTCTTTTTAAAGACTTTTTACTGTTAATCAAGTATGAAACAATTGTTTCTACCAAGAAGATTTTCTAACACCTGGTATCTTTCCTTCATTTGCAAGCTCACGAAAACAAATTCTACAAAGACCAAAATCTCTCATATATCCATGCTTACGTCCACATTTGAAACATCGATTTACTTCACGTGTTGAAAATTTTGGCTTTTTTTCTGATCTAGCAATAACTGATTTTTTTGCCATATAATATTTAATATGCGTTAACAACATCGTAAAAATACGATGTTCAACAAATTTCTTTTAAATTTAGAAAAAATATAAATATTCTTTCAAGCTAATACAATATCGCGCAACATATACTTCAAAATCCTTAATAAATTAAAGATTTTGAAGTATAGACACGGATTGAATCTAGCTTTCATTAATACTACTTAAAAAAAGCAAAAGAGCAAGGGCCTTATATAATAGTTAAAAACTAATTCCACTATATAATTTAAATTAAATAATCCGTTCTTTTTGAAAGAACGGATTATAGTGGCCAAAGTACCAAAGAATCTTTTTAAAAGATCCTAATTACTAAACAACAAGTTTCAATTCTGCAAACGATAATACACGAGTACCAACATCCAAGTCATGCGAACATGCAGGGCGCACGGTGAAATACCAATCGCCACCATCACGGCCGCAGTCTGTGCAATGCAAAACGTCATTATACATGAAATATACAATGTTATCATTGTCATCACGGTATTTTCTATTTTGCATAATATGATGCAATATGATAAGTACTTCATCATATGCTAATACAGCTATAGCTTTTTCACCACCGAGTTCATCACAATTTTTATAATCATTTTGAGCTTTAAGTAGTTTGTACTCGTTTATCTTGATTTCTGAAGATTTTAAAATACTGCTTGCATTTGCCAACAAGATATCTTCAAAATTTTTGGAATGATATTGTTGATTATTGCCACCAGCTCTATGCTTAAAAACTTTTGCTTTCAAAATTTGAGTTTTTGGAATAATCAATTCCCCTTGAATTTCAAGGTTTCTTGTCTTTGTGTGACCAATTAATGTTCCAGTTGCTTTTTTGAATTCGCTAAAAGATACTGATTTTTCAAATAACCTTCTTTTTAAATCGTCGATATATTGACTGATTTCTCTGTATTCTTTGTCCGATACCTTTATCATGACTATTAAATTTTCTTGACTACTCATTTGTTCACAGTATTGAGTTTTTAACTATAGCTAAAAACTCAATACTGTGAACAAGGTCAATCAATTTCAATAATAATCTATCATTATTTAATATTTATGTCAATACTTGTAACTTATAACTAATAACTATAAACTTTAATCATGAATATTTATCTTTTTCAGAGGATTATAGGAATTGGGGTTTTAGGATTACAACTTGTCATCACGCTACTTATTATTTATTTAATATATAGAAAAATTAGTTCTAAAAAAGTTCAATTTTTAGAGAACACTTTTTCTAAAAATGGAATGCTTATGGTTGCAATTTCTGTTTTCCTTTCCTTTTTATCAAGTATTACATTTTCAGACATGTACAAAATAGAACCGTGCAAACTATGTTGGCTACAAAGAGTTGCAATGTATCCGCAGATGCTAATTATGTTTATTGCGTTAAGAAAGAAAGATATAAGAGCTTGGATATATTCATTCTGGCTTTCTGTGATAGGTCTACTGTTAGCTTTATATCAAACAATAGAACAATTCAGATTAGTAAAATTACCTGAAGCAAATTGTGTAATTGGCCCAGATGCTGCATGTTCACAAATTAACATGCTAGAGTTTGGTTATATAACTCTCCCAGTTGCATCTGTAACAATTTTTATATTTATAATAATATTATTTTCTATGAGAAAAAATGATTACATTAAATAATCATTTTTAATAATCTTTTAATTTCTTTATCTTTTCATTCATTCGAATTTTTTCGTGAACTTTTGCTTCTATCTGACGAATCCTCTCTCTTGTAACATCAAATTTACGTCCAACCTCTTCTAGTGTGTGTGTAATACCATTTATCAAACCATATCGTAACTCTATAATTACTCGTTCCTTATCTGTTAACTCATCCAATATATTTGTAAGTTGTTCATTTAAAATCTCTCTTGAGGAACCTGTATCAGGTGATGGCGTATTATCGTCTGCTATAAATTCACCACGTGTTGATTTTCCATCATCATCTGATCCTATTGGTTCTTCCAATGACATTGTAGTTTTATTAATTCTCTCAATAAGATGTATCTTACTAACGTCAATATCCATTTTTTTTGCGACTTCTTCGGATGTTGGTTCATGTCCTATCTCCTGTGCCATTTGCTTAAAAGTTCTTTTATACTTTGAAATAGTCTCAACCATATGAACAGGAATTCTAATTGTTCTTGATTGATCAGCCAAAGCTCTTGTTATCGACTGGCGAATCCACCATGTTGCATATGTAGAAAATTTATACCCACGTTTCCAATCAAATTTTTCAACTGCCTTAAAAAGACCTATGTTCCCCTCTTGAATGAGATCTAAAAGTGTTAAGTCTGGACTTCTACCAACATATTTCTTAGCCAGTGAAACAACGAGACGTAGATTTGCCTTTGCTAATAAATTCTTAGCTTCTTCGTCTCCCGCTTCGATTCTCTTTGCAAGAGAAATTTCTTCTGCAGCCTTAATTAATGAATACTGTCCTATTTCACGAAGATACATTTGAATAGAATCTTTAGTCGTCGGAGACTTCTTTGTAGAAAAATCTTTTGCCAATAAGTCTTCATCTGTCATGTTTAAATCCAGGAGACCACCACCTCCTGCAGAATTTCCACCCTCAACTATATCAATTTCAGCATCGCTAATTCTTGAATATAAATCATCTAAAAATAAGATATCCTCTTCTATGTCTGGAAATTCTTTTAGAATTTCAGCGTATGTTAAAAAACGTCTTTTCTTTCCTTTCTCAATAAGATTGTTTGCTTTTTTATCTCTAATTTCGAGCTCATGATTTAATTCAGCTAAAGTCTTTTCTTTTTTAGTATTTTTCTTAACTTTATTTTTCGTTTCTTTAGTTCTATTTTTTTTATTTACCATATTTTTTAGACCCTAGTTTAATGTATTATTAATACTATCTATTTTTTTGCGAATGTCACTACTTTTTTTCATTAATTCTTTTGGAAGCTCTCTTGGTTTTAAAATTTGCATTTTTTGTATTTCTTCCTGTATTTTTTGTGATTCCTTTTCAAGTCCACTAATCTCCAAGGTTTTCAAAAGTGCTTTTATATTTTTATAAAAATACTTAAAACTTTTATCTGGAGTCTGTTCATCTATAACAAATATACCCATCGCTAATTCTTCTTTACTCACAGAGAGAATGCCGTTGCCTAAAGATTCATCAAAAATATTTTGATATTCCTTCTCTATTTGATTTTTTAATTCTTTAAATCTTTCTTCAAAATTATTTTCAATATAATGTATAAGTAAAAGTAATTCTTTTTTGATGTCTTTATCTTCTTGCTTTAAGAATACTTTTTTTTGTTTTTGTTTTTCCAAAACTTCCTCAGGAATATAATGTTCAAAATCATTTTTTACAGCATCGACACTTGTTCCAAGAAAAATTGCAATTTTTTGCAACATATGTTCGCGCGTGGTTGCACTTCTAGTGAAAGAAACAAATTGAAACAAGTCTTTATGAATAAATGTTTGTTTTTTTTCAAAATCTGGATCTTCTTTTTCAATAATTCGAATGCGGTAATCAATGTAGTCGAACGGTTCCATAACAGCAATATCCCATGCCTCCTTTGAACGATTAATAGTATCTGCTGGATCTTCTCCATCCTGTAGAGTAATAATTTTAACGCGCATGTTGTGTTTATATGCAATAATTACACTTCTTCGTGTAGCCTTTACTCCAGCTTTATCAGAATCAAGAGCAAGATAAATGATATCTGTAAATCGTCTTATCATTTCTATATGTTCGTCAGTAAGCCCAGTTCCAGAAATTGCAACAGTATTTTCATATCCAGATTGTTGAGAAAGAAGAACATCAAATTGACCTTCAACAAGAATACAATAATCTTCTTTGGATATCGCAGACTTCGCGATATGATAACCATATAGAACTTTTGATTTATCAAAAAGTGGGCCTTCTGGAGAATTAATATATTTTGCCACACCCTCTTTATCTCCAAAAATACGCCCTGAAAAACCAATTACACGACCACGTTCATCAAAAAGTGGAAACATAATACGTGAACGAAATCTATCATAATAATCAAATCCGTTTTTTGGAACAGCAAGTCCAGCTCGTTCAATTTCAATATTAGTATACTTTTTTGACTTCAAATAGTCATAAATATCTCCCCACGAGTCTTTCGCAAAACCAAGCCTAAATTTAATAATTGTTTCTTTTGTCATTCCACGATTAAAAAGATATTCAATAACATCTTTATTTTTTCTCAAATTCACTTCATACCATTTTGTTGCTACATCCATTAATTCAAATAATCGTGCTCTCTCTGATTCTTCTTTTAGGCTTTGCTCTGAGTATTCAAGAGAAACACCAGCCTTCTCAGCAAGTATTTTAAGTGCTTCAGAAAATTCAACTCTCTCAATCTTTTCAATAAAAGTAAAAACATCTCCACCAAAACCAGCAGAAAAATCATAGAAAAAACCCTTGTCAGGGTGCACAAAAAAAGACGGTGTTTTTTCATTGTTAAATGGAGACTTTCCTTTATAGGACCTCCCTACTTTCTCTAATTTTACATAGTCAGAAACAATATCCAAAATACTTAACTTATCTTTGATAATTTCTGTTTGTGAATTCATACCTTTACTTTACCTTTTTAGGTAAGTTTTTCAAGAAAAAATAAATCATTTATTATCTTTACCTAAAAAAATAAGAACCTTATAAAAAATATTTCTTGTACTATCATAACTAATCTTTTTTAAAATATTAGTTTCGTCAGACCAAATATAGTCTGATATTTCTTCTTTCTGAAGTACTACCTTTTTAGAGCCCACAAGTGCAATAAAGTAATATATTTCTTTTTTAAAACCATTGTCCTCTCTTGTATATCTATCTATAAAGATAACATCATCAAAAACCTTTTCACAAGATAGTGATGTTTCTTCCTTTAACTCCCTTTTTGCCGTATCTAAAAAAGATTCATTAACCTCCTGATGTCCCTTGGGAAAAGAAAAATGACCAAATTTATTATTAGCTTTTACAAGTAGAAATTCTTCTTTTTTATCATCTCCTATAAAAACAGGAATTATTCCACAAGAAATCTCAATTGTTTCTTTTTTATCTTTCATAATAAATATTTCAAGACTGATTCCCAATCTAAAAATCTATCTTTACCAAAATGTATAAACTCACCAACAAAATCTTCCGATCCACTTGCAAGTCTATCGTCTATTAAATAATCACCAATATGGAGATTTTTATGACTAGAAAGAATTAACTTTTTCCTCATAAAAGGCAAATATTCATTAACCCAATTATATTTATCTGACCAGGCAGAAGCATTATCCCAACCAGGACTTGAAAGGATATATACATCGTATTTTTCTGATAACTTTTTTACAGCATTGATGGCCCCATGAATTGGGATCATTGTTGAAAAAATATTTGGAACCTTACAATATTTCCCCTTATATTCTTCCTTTTGTTTATCATTTAATAAATCAACACCATGTTGGAAATCAACAATAACCCCATCCATATCTATATATAAAATCTTTTTACTCATAAAATTCATATTAACACATTTAAATGTAATTTATAAAATACTTAATAATTTTCTATCTTGTTTTTATTTTTAAGAGCATAAACTTTTAAAATTTAATGAATTTAAATAATTAGAAATGTTATTTTTAATTAAAAATAAAGACCTACTATTCAATAGCAGATTTTTATAATTCTAACAATTTTCTATACACTTCAACTGTTGCCCGCGTATCCGCAAGTGCCGTATGAGCTCTTTCATTTTCAATTCCAAAATAATCACAAAGTGCACCAAGACTCAGACGCGGTGCGTTTTCTACTTTATGTAGTTTTGCAAAAGCAAAAGAAATAGTATCTATCTTTGCAAAGAACATTTTATTTTCAATCCCAGTTGTTGAAAATGCTTTTGCCAAAAACGAATAATCAAAGGCAACATTATGAGCAACCATAACACAGTCCTTTGTTTTCTCCGCAAATGTCTCCATCGCTTGTTTTAAGTTAACAGCAAACATCCAATCTGCTTCATTATAACCATTAATTGCTAGAGCCTCCGCATCTGCATTTTCTATTTTTTCAGGCTGAATTTTTATTTCCCACTCATCAACGATATCACCCAAAACACCGTCTTTTTGGTTTACTATAACAACCCCTATTTCTATTATTTCTTGTTTTTCAGTATCAAAACCTGTAGTTTCAAGATCTAAAAATGCTAATTTTTTATTTTTCATAATAATAATATCTATCTTAAATAGATTCTCTTATTTTTCAAGTGTTCACTGTAAGTTTTTCCATAATGGATGTTTCCATCTTTCCCATGTAAATAAAACATATACTCACTATTAATTGGATGAGCTGATGCATATAGAGAATCATACCCTGGATTACCTATTGGAGTAGGAGTTAATCCCTTATTTATATATGTATTATATGGAGAATCTTTTTGAAGATCTTTATTAGACAACTTAGAACTTCCCTTTCCTATTTCATATAGAAAAGGGGCATCAACCTGTAACGGCATTCCTATATTAATTCTCTTCCATAGAATTCCAGAAATAATTTGTTTTTGTTCTAGGTTATTTGATGCCTCTTTCTCTAAAATAGACGCCATTATAACAATATCACTACGTGTTTTTTGAATTGTTTCATCTTTTTCAACAATACTTATTTTTTCTAAAAAAGTATCTTCCATTTTTTTTACTATATCTTCTTCATCTGCCTCTGGTAGAAATGAATAAGTTTCTGGAAATAAATACCCTTCTTTTCCAGAAATAAGTTTTACTAAATTATCTCTGTTAATATTGAACTTAGATTTTGTAATTATATTAATAATTTGTTTATTTGTGGAGCCTTCTGGTATTGTAATTTTCTTATAAATATCTCCATAATCAGAATTAACGATACGATTAATTATCGTCAATAGACTTTCTTCTTTTTGAAATTTATATGAACCAGATTTTGGAAATATTTTTTTATATCTCATAATAATACTAGCCAAAAAGCCTGACCGGATAATACCACTTGATTCTAATAGATCTGCTGACTGTCTTATTGAATAACCTTCTGGTATAGTTATCAACTTTGCCTCTTTTAAAACAGGTGAGGATATATAATAAAAAAAAGATATTATCAATATAATTATAAAAACAATAAAAAAACCTATTATGGTATTCTTTTTGTCTCTATTTTTACTAAAATATCGTAATAATTTCATATATATAATAATTTATGTTGGTAAATTAAATGGTGGTTCAGATTTAGTGGCATCAATACGATCGATACCAGAAGTGGTTGCGACTCTACCTGGTATGTGAAACAACGTGGCTAATTCTTCACTTGTAAGAACCATTGGGTTTTTTCTTTTATACCAATGAAAATTAATATATTTCCAAAAAGGTTCATAAAAAGCACTTCTTTCAAGATAATCATTAAAAAACCTACGCTTATATGCAGATGTTCTAAGCCCTAGTGGCTCCTGATACTTCCAGTCAACAAGGGTTGAATCCCAATCTCTCCAAATTGCATTAAAATAATTTGAACTATATGGTTTAAATATATTATTTTTAAAAAAACCAATTGGCACTTTTTCAAAATGTTCTTTAGGAGCTAAATACAGACCACGAATAACCACCTCAAAAGCATGTTTTTCTAAACTTCGTTCAATACTCTTTATCATCTCCTGTTCTCCATGAGTAAGTTTTACTGTCTGAAAAGGTTCATCATCTGCAACTTCTTTTCCACGATCCATAATTTCTTTAATATATTCTTTTGCATTACCTCTCCATTTATTAAAGAAGTCTGCTCTTACTATAAATTGAACCCAAATTTGCTGACCTTTTTTAAGTGTACCAAGAAATTCAAGAAAAGGTGAAATTGGATCAATTCGTTGCTCCTCATCAAGACTACCAATGGTTTTATCTAATCCATAGTCTATATAAGTTTTAATTGGAATAAAATCTTCCTTTGCAAGTTTGAAAGCAGCACCATAAAGATCCCAAGTATCCTCATTTTTAGTGAAATCTGGAACATATCTTGTATAATCATCAACTTCATTTACCTCTGCATTTGGATATTGTGAATATATAGTAGATTTAACTAAATCTGCAAGTTGAATATGTGTTCGTATGAAAAAATAAATTGATCCCTCAATTGATACAATCTCAAGTGAAGATGGTATAAGAACAGATCTATGAAGAACAGAATGTGACATTAGTGCTCCACCACCAAGATGCCAGAGTATATCAATAACCATTTCCATAGCTTCCGGAGACTTATCTACGTTTCTAGGAATTTTTATTTCCAACATTTTATATTTAGAATTAATTTTATTTTCAATGAATTTACTTTCTAGGTGAATTTTTAATACCTTAAAAAAGGCAATACCTAAGATAAAAGGAATCCAAATAAACCAAATATTCAATATAAAATCTAGAATAACATTCATAATAACTACTGTTCAGTATACCTTTACACTTATAAAAAATAAAGTATTTTCTAGTTTAAAAAAGAAAAAACGCTATACGTTCTTCTTATCCATCTCTTTTATCTTCTTGCTGGTCAACTCATATCTCCCATCCTTATTCTTTTTAAAATAATCTTTATTTGAAAGATTTACTAAAACAGTATTTTCCTTTAAATATCTCTCTTTAAGAACACCTTCTATGATCTCATCTTTAGTAAGTGGACCATTTTCATAAATCATATCTGCAATAACATCCTTAACAACACCTTCTTTATATCCCCATTCTTTAAGACCATACATTCCACGCCCAACAAGAACAAATCTTTCATCTTTTATTAACTCATTATGTGTTGTTGCTGCATTTGCTCTTTTATTAAAAGTATCTGTAATTGCCTCTGCAACTTCTCTAAAATGCATAGGTGATCCATTTTTTTTCATAACAAGATAAGCATAATCACGAACACCTCTTACTGAAATATTTTTAGAAGAAGTAAGTCCCCAGTCTCCAAGTGGATTTTTACCAATTAGTTTTGAAATTGTAAGAAATTGTCTAGCAATATCATCACTAATCATTCCATCTTCTTTTCCATCTAAACGATCCAGAAACTTTAAAATCATTTTTTCCTCTGAGATAATTTCTTCTTCAGAGATATATTCATGTAACTTTTCCAATGCATCGTGAACTTTTTCAGCTATCTCTCCGTTAACAGACCATCTATTTTTAAATTTAAGATCTTCCTTATGTTTTTTAAAATCATCTCCAACAACTAAATGAAAATGAATATGATTTTGTATTACTTTGTCAGATGAAACATGTTCTAAAAAATATTCTTCATTTACAACTCCACCAAGTTTATTTATTAAACCCTCTATTTCCAAGAAAATTTCTTTAGCGTCCTCATAATTATCAGATTTTCTAATTGCCTTTAGTGCAGCATTTTGAATTTGTCTGACTCGTTCACGAGTTATATTATATTCTCCTCCTATTGATTCAAGTGTCCTTTTATCAGAATCAACAAGACCGAATCTACTTTCAAGAACATAACGATCTCTTTCTTTTAAGTCTTTCATCAACTTTTTAGTTGATTGTTTTGGTTTAAAATTTAATTTCGTACTTTTTGATGTTGTTTTCATATTAAAAAATTTAACTAAGAATTTTTATAAACTCATATTTAACTAATGAATAGGATAACATACAGCTAAGTTTTTAGCAAGTCTTTTCATTTAAGAAACATAATAAAAAAGATATTGTATAATTAATTATAAAAATAAATTCTATATGCTAAGATAGTAATGATGAGAGGCTCAAAAACAACAGCTATTAGCCATGTAAGAGTTATTGTAAAGCTTTTAAAGAAAAAAAATATAGTAAACATCAGCTATGGGGTAATAGTACCTGTTAGACATAGACGTGATAATATACCAACAATTAAACTAAAATTAGAGTCTGGTGCCAAACTAATTACGGTTACAAGCAAATTATATAAGCAAGAATTTCGTATTTATGACAATGTCCCACAGAAAATTATAAAGGACATATTAAAAAAGAACCTAAGCAAAACCTTTAGAATTTTACAATAGCAATTGTCTTATAATAAATATTAATTACAACGTTTTGATTTTTTATAACCTGCTCCAATAGCTTTCTTTTCACTTTCAAAATAAATACGATTTTTTTCTAAAATTCTATCTCCAGATATACAAGCTAACGGATAATAAACAGTTCCATTTTTTGAAGCAAAATAATTTGCGGATGATATTTTATTTTTTATGTAATCATTCCAAGCTCTGACTACCGCCTCATTTTTTTCAATCCTTATTGGATTATCATCTAGAGTTAACTCACGTTGATAACGCATTCCAAGAGCAAAAGAACCAATTGCAACAAAAAACACAAGAATTATCCAAAAAGATTCATCCAACCATTTTGAATTCATAAAAACCTTGATTTTTTCTTTTATCTTATCTATAATGTTCATGTTACTCTGTGATGAAGAGTCATTAACTTCATTACCTATTAATAAATTAAGTATACTATAAACAAATCATGGCACATAGGAAAGCTGGAGGATCAGCAAAAAATTTGCGAGATTCTAATCCAAAATATCTTGGAACAAAATTAGCTGATGGACAATCAGCAAAAACAGGATCGATTATTGTTAGACAGAGAGGTACTAAAATAGTTGCTGGAAAAAATGTTGGAACAGGAAATGACCATACTTTATTTGCTCTTAAAGATGGGGTTGTAAAATTTGGGACAAAAAGGAAAATACATTTTAACGGAAAAACAATGGTAAAAAAAACTGTTTCTGTGCTTAAAAGCACAACTAAAAAAGAAGTC
>CAYOMN010000003.1:17571-36264 GCA_964405115.1 uncultured Candidatus Saccharibacteria bacterium
TTAATAAAAATATTTCGTTAATTTTAAAGATTCTTTCCAACTTCAATGGCATGGCGGATGAGCGTATTAGTATACCCAATTTCATTATCATACCATACCATAACTTTCACCAAATTTCCATCAACAACACGTGTCATATCTAAATCGGCAATTGAAGCATGTTTTCTTCCTATAATATCAGAGGAGACAATTGGTTCATCCGATACTGTAAAAATGCCATCCCAACGATCTTCCTTTGATGCATTAATTAAAATATTATTAATTTCTTCCACAGAAGTATCTCTTTTAGAAATAAATGTAATATCTGCAATTGAGCCAGCAACAACCGGAACGCGACATGCTATTCCATCAAATTTTCCTTCCAATTCCGGAAGTGCCTTTGTAACCGCCTTTGCAGCTCCAGTTGAAGTTGGCACAATGTTTTGCGCTCCAGCTCTTCCTTTTCTGAAATCACTTCCACGAACAGGACCATCAACAACATGCTGTGTCGCGGTATAGGCATGAGTTGTATTAAGCATCGCTTTTTCAATTCCTATACTTTCGTTAAGAATTGACATAAGAGGCGCACTTGCATTGGTAGTACAAGAACCATTTGAAGTAATCTCACATTGTGAAATAACATCATTATTAATTCCCATAATTGCTGTTGCCGAACTTACTCCTTCTCTCGGTTCTCCTTTCCCTGGAGCAGAAATAAGAACATGTTTTGCTCCTGCGTCTAAATGCAATACTGCCATATCATATTTTGTAAAAAATCCAGTAGACTCGACAACAACATCAATATTTAGTTCTTTCCATGGTAACTTTTGTGGTTCACGTTCTTGTAAGACAAGAATATCATACCTATTAACAATCATATGTTTATTGTCATCACTAATATTGATATCTAAATCACTTACACCCTGTGCTGTGTCATATTTTAATAAATATGCCAAATTTTCAATATTCCCTAAATCATTAATTGCAATAATTTCAATATCTGGGTAATCACTATTGGCAAGTTTTAAAAACGCACGTCCAATTCGTCCAAAACCATTGATAGCGACTCTCACCCTCTGTTGCTCTCTCTTTGTATTTGCAAATTCACCTTTTATTTTTTTTGTTTCTCTCATATAGATGTATTATATCACTTTTGTGATATACGGTAATCTAATATAGCGAAAAACTAAGTTTTTCGCTATATTAGAAAATTCATTTTTACATAAATCACTTGACAAACCTCTCTCTCTTTGTTAGTATATATATGTCAATATAATTATATTGATACAGGATAAATCCTGATAATTTTAAAATTAAATATAATGGCAAAAATTCAAAAATTAACAAAAAAACGTAGGAACGAAATAGCAAATTCGCTATTTGACGAAATTTTCCAAGAAAAAAAGTTTAAATTAAACACACAAGATTTAAAGGAAGGGATTGAAATTGGATCTGAAAAACTTGGGATTCCAAAAGATGAACTAAAAGCTTTCTTTAAAGAAAAAGTAGATTTAATGGTTTCAGAAATGTTTTCTTTAAAATTACAGAAGTAAATTGCAAAAAGGCACAAGATTAATTTCTTGTGCTATTTTTTTATATAACTATCACCTTAGAAACATAATCACTTAATTCTTTGTTTTTAAAAGCTCCTTATAAGATAAGGCAAATTTAAAACCTAAAATTTATTGCCTATCTAAATATCTCTGTAAAATTATAGCAGCAGCGCCAGCATCCACATGATTTCGTCGTTTTTTATTTTCTTTTCCTGTCCATTTTTTATTTTCAATATTCCCTTTTCCATAGAGATGACTCTTTGCTGCAAGAGAACTCATTCGTTCATCCTGTAATATTATTTTACCATCAAAATCCTGACTTAACTTTTTTATAAATTTATCTATACCTCTTTGAATAAGATTATCATTACCATTCAAACTAATAGATTTTCCAATAACTACATTATCAATATGCTCTTCTTTAATGATATTAATAACATCTTGAACAATATTTTTATTATTAATAATAATTTCTTTTGGAAATGCAATACTTCCATCTTCACTAGAAATAGATAATCCTATTCTTTTTTTTCCATAATCTATTCCAAGATACTTCATTATAAAAGTATATCGCTACAAACAACAAGTTACAAGCTTCTTATAGAGGAAAATTATTAAGGAATTGCAGAAAAGACAGAATATGATAATATTATTGTCGGAAGCGTGGCTGAGTGGTTGAAGGCAACGGTCTTGAAAACCGTCGTACGTGAAAGCGTACCGTGGGTTCGAATCCCACCACTTCCGCATAAATAAAAAATCATAAGTTGATTTATGATTTTTTTAGTTACAAACTAATGCCAATTTAATCAATAGTATATTTTTTCCGAAAAATAATCAAAATAACCATAAAACTAAATACTGCCAATGCTGCTATAATAAAACTTATTTGAAATACACCAACAAGAAGTAATAATACACCAAAGAAAATAGAACCTGTAATCATTGACGCTGTATTTCTTAATGTTGAAGTATTTAATGGATTTGTTTCTACTCCAATATTAAAAATATTACTATCCAAAGGTAAACTAATAAACAATGTAACAAAACCAACTACGATAACGCTTAAATAATAAAACACTGGAGCATGAAAAAACATACGAAAAATCCATGTAAACAAAATAATAAAAGTTCCAAATAAAATTAATTTATGACTTCTATTGTTACTTAGCTTTCCTGAAAAAAAAGAAAATATGATACTTGTTATTGAGGCTATAATTGAAATCGCTGCTACAGACTGTATGGTCTCAAAAACAATAAAAATAAATATCGGCCAAATTGTTGACTCCGTAATACGATGTAATGTCCATATCATATGATTAATAAAAACAAACTTATGAGCAGGTTCTAATTTTTTGACATTAATTGGTTGAACTTTTTTTGGTCTGTCATCAAGATTATGTAACTTAAAAAGTGGTATAATTGAAATTACAAAGAAAATAATACTGACAAAGATTAATGCATCTTCTGAAATAAAAATTAAAAATAAAGCGCCAACCAATGGACCGAGTAATGTTCCAAACTTGCGTACAGCATATAAAAAACCTGTACCAGCCTTAGTCATTTTTTTCCCTTGTTCTATTTCCATAAAAAGAAAAAGGTGTGATACCCAATAAAAAGCATCATAAACGGCCGCAAATACAGCAAGAGCTACTAAATAAATAATTGGATCTGTACTTGATAATTGTCCCAATGTAATAAAGAAAAGTATTGTAAACACTGTTGCAAGAATAATGGAAAAACGTGCTCCAAGCTTTATTGTACAAGCTCTAGCTAAAAGATTAAGTGGAATATCGATTACATAAAAAAAGAAATAATATAAAATAACCATTTCCAAACTAAAACCAGAAACTAAAAGAAGTATCGGTATAAATACAGAAATTAAAGAACGCCCAATTGAGTGTAACCAAACTGATGTTTCAAACATCCAAAAATTTGAACTAAGTAATCTATCTATTTTTTGACTGTGAAAATGATATAAATTCATATATGTATTATACCAGATAAGTAAAAAGACTAACGAAAAACAATACTCTTCTCTTCCTTTTCTCTACATTTCTTCTAAAACTTTTATACCGAGCACCCATAAAGATTTTTCAATAATAATTGCTGTCGCTGACACAATGGCTAGCTTATACCCAGAATACAAATTATCTAGATCTATAATTTTTTCTTTTGCATACCAAGAATTAAATAATTGCGCTAATTCAGTAACATATCCTGTAACGTTTTGAGGAGAATAATTTAAAAATGCTGTTGTAAAAATTTCCGGTAAACGATAAAAATGCTTTTCTATATCAAGAGTATCCCAATCACTAGGTCTATTTAGGTTTTGTTTTAGTCCTACAGAGTCTGCTTTTCTTAATATAGATTTACAACGCGCATATGTATATTGCAGATAAGGACCTGAATCACCTTCAAAAGATAAAGAAGTATCTGGGTCAAAATTAACCTCTTTACCAGGTTGTGTCCGTAAAATTGTATATTTTAAAGCAGCAATAGCTATTACATCTGTTCTATTCTCTGTCATCTCTACAGTTGTATCCCTAGAATTATTCTCTGATTTTTTATAAACAACTTCATTAATAGTATCTAGTATATCTGAAACAATTGGGGTATTACCAAGTCTTGATGACATTTTTTGACCCTTAAACTTCATACGTCCATGCACCATATGATATGTCTTATTTTTCCAATCTGGATTTATCTTTCCAGCAGCATAAGATACAACATTAAAATATGAACTCTGCTCATTATCAGTTATAAATATAGATAAATCTGGATTATAACGATCAAATTTTAATTTCAACAACCCAGTATCTTTTCCTTCATATGTTGGATTACCGTCATTATTTATAAAAACACGAGTATGTAATGATTTATCTTTCTTAAGATCATCGTTACTAGGCTCAAATATAATAGCACCGTTTGATTTTGTATATATTTCAGGTGTATATTCTTCAACAAGTTCTTTTCCAACAAGACCAGCTTCAGACTCAAATATATAACCATCAAATACAGAACCAAGTCTTTTTGTCATTTGTTGAAAATATTTAAGATTCAAATTTCTTCCACTTTTATATGTTTTATATGCTTTTGTATCACGATGTTCATATATATCTTGTGTTATCTCACGAATTCGTAGTTCAAGTTCTGGACGTTCGTCGTATGCTATCGTTCCATCGGAATAACATTTTCCAAGAAAAGCCATCTTTTTACTCATTGTTTTCAATTTATCAAGCTTTTCAACACCATGCTCCATAAGCTGCCAAACAGCTTTACCTATGCCAAGAGAGACGTCAGAAGGATATGAAATAACCTTAGTATCTGCACCAGCAACCTTACAAAGACGAACAATTGCTTCCCCTATTGTATTATTCATCATATGCCCAATATGAAAAGATTTAAAAATATTTGGCGAAGAATGTTCAACCAAAATAATCTTCCCTTTCCAAATATCTAAATTACCAAAAGCATCTCCTTGTTCAATAATATTTTTAAGTGAATTTTTAAAAAAAAATGATGAAAATTTTATATTAATAAAACCAGGACCAGCAACCTCTACACTTTCTATTTCTTGAATATCTCTTAATTTCAACTTATCTGCAATATCATTGGCAAATTCTAATGGTGAACCCCAAGTACCAATATCTTTATCAATAGAACTTTGATATAAAATCAAAGCAATATTCGTTGAAAAATCTCCGTGTGATAAATCATTCGGATGCTCAATATGAATTTTTTTATAATCTTTAATCCCTAGATCATTTATAATCTCAGTTAATACAATTTGTATTTTCTCTGCAATATCCATATTTTTATTCTACCCTAATTATTTAATTTTATAAGTAATATTTACGTATTACAAAATACATTATAATTAATAATACAAAAATTATTGAGTAAAAATTAAATCTTTTTATAATATGATTTGTAACTTTCTTTCCAAATCTCTGAGCCAGATATACCTCTAAGAAAAATCTTAAACCACGACCTACAGTAGAAGCTACTATAAATGGAATAAAACTAACCTTCAATGCTCCTCCAGTAAGAGTAAATACCTTAAACGGTATTATAGTAAAAGCAGAAGTAAACATAACAATAAAAGTATTATTATCAAATAATTTTACAACATGCTTAAACTGTTCTTGATATCCATAAAATTTAATTAATTGATGTCCAAACAGACCGAAGAAATATGAACCTAAAAAATATGCAACCAAAGCTCCAATTACAGAAGAAATCGTTGCCACTAAACCAAATTTAATCCACTTTTTCGGTTGAACTGATGCCAAAGAAAATGTAAAGATATCAACAGGAATCGGAAAAATAACTGATTCCAAAAAAGAAACAATTGCTAATACATACAATACATATTTTTTATCAGCTTCACTCTCGAGTTTTATTAAAAATCTTCCCATAAACTATATCATAACAGAAAAAAAATAGAGTGCGAAAAACACATCTCCCTTTTATCTTACCTTTGACCCAGCATCAACAACACCTTCTGCTGTCAGAAACACAGGAAGTCCATTTAGACCATCTACGGCCATCAACATACCGTAGCTCATAACTCCACGTATCTCTCTAGGTTCTAGATTAACAACATATAAAGCCTTTTTTCCAACCAATACTTCGTATTTTGGGAAAAATTCTCTAATTCCAGAAATAATTTGCCTCACATCTCTATCTCTATATTCCTCTTTATTAAATGGAATATCTTCAGATTTTTTCTCTCCAAAATCTATTTCAAACCGTAATAATTTATCAGTACCATCTATCTGTTCAACAAAGCGAATCCACCCAATACGCATTTCTAGTTTTTTAAAATCTTCATATGTTATATTTTCCATATTAAAGATTATATTATTTTTTAAAAAATAAAAAAGGTATATTAATACCTTTTAAAATTTTATTTTGATACCATAATTAATATCGTCCGTATAAAATATATGAAGTCTTACCTTTGTATTCCGTATGCTAAAGATATATTCAATTCTTGGACCAAGATACTCATCACTTGATGATATTCCTATCCCAATATTTTTTTTAAAATAATGAATAATAGAACTTGATACATTATGTGAATTCAAATCTGACCCATAATTTAAACTAACTTTACCCCAATCAAAATTTCCACGAAAAGCTCCATAAACAATATAAAAAATAGAATCATTTCCATAAAATCGTTTAAAACCAATTCCCATAGAGGTATTTATGCCTTTACTTAGATGGAAAACAAAACCTTCAGAAATTTCAAATCTTTCGTCTCTTAATTTAATAATTGTCCTAAATGACAATTTTTCAGATGCATGCTTGTCTACTCTAAACCTAATTTGATTTAGATTAAACATAATGTCCATTTTCTCAATAACAGATTCTTCCTGTGCCCTTAATAAAAAGGGCAAAAAAAGCAAAAACAATAATATTAATTTTTTGGTTTTCATCTTTATGGTTTTTAATTTCAATAAAAAACTATCAATTTACTAATCATTATACATTAATTTAAAAAACTATCACAAAAGATCACTAAAATTAGGTTTAATTTAAAGTAATAATTCCAGCAAATCGTTTTTCGATATCACCACAACGAAAAGAAAAATATTTTTTATCACCACAACACATGGTACAAATATCTTCATGAAAAATATTCTCTTTTAAGACACCAGAATAAAGCAACTGTTTTTCATTTATCCCATGAATATTAATATTTTTTCCATATACAAACTCTTCTCCGAAATTCTCTTTTACATAATCACAGTAATCGTAACTCTCAGCACACACTTCATAACAACAGGTATTTATGCCAGGCCCTATTTTAACAAAAATGTCTTTAGGGTCTGAATGAAAACTTTCTATAAACATTTTAATCATTTTCCCAGAAATATTTTGAAAGCTTCCATTTCTTCCAGCATGTGCCACGGCAATAACTTCTTTTATTGGATCAAAAAATAAAATAGGTAAACAATCTGCTACATTAACAAAAAGAACAACATCTTTTCTCTTTGTAATAAGACCATCACATTCTTGTGTAATATAACCATCATCAACAATTACAATTTTTGAACCATGAACCTGTTTCATCAAGACATCCTGTTTTTTTGATAACCCATTTCTACAAAGAAATGCCATGCGATTTTCTGATGAAGATCGCATATCACCATCATCTTTTTTTGTGAAATAAGTTTTAACATTTTCATTCTCCATGAATTAAGTATAACAAAAAAATAATTTTACAAAGTAAAATCATTTTTTATAAAATTTCTATCATTTTATTCGGACGATGATGACCAGAAATAATACGAAGCTTCTTCTCTTTCACACCAAGATATTCCGCAAGAAGTTTTAACATTTCTCCGTTCGCCAAGTTCCGCTTCGCCTTCGCCTTCACAAAAACCTCAAACTTCCTTTCTCCGATCTCAACAAGCTCACACCTCTTTGCATTTGGATGTAGTTTTATTTTAAGATACATAAATATACTTATTAAGATTTACATTTACTTTTTATCAAATAAATCTAACTGTTCGGCTGTTCTTGGTCCCTTCATTACTTCCAAAAATTCTAATAATTCTGCATTCGTTTTTTCTTTTGAAAAATCTTTATCTAATAAAGTTCCATTCTGAATATCAGTTACAAGTTCCATAATTTGATTTTTTAATTCATCAACCTCTGATTGTGTAATTTCAAATGTCTTTTGCTCATACTCACCCTTGTCATTCTTTTCTACAAAATCAAAAATTGCATATTTAAAATTATATCTTCCATCATAGGCACTTTGTAAAAGCATTTTATAAAAAGTCGCTTGCCGTTTCACTTTTTCACGTCTTTCTTTTTTCATATCAGAATAAGTACGCCCTGTCTTATAATCCCAAACAGTCAAAGATCCATCTACATTTTTAGTAATTTTATCAATTGCACCAGATAACAAAATTTGTTCGTCATTTCCAATTTCAAAAGGAATACCACGAACCTTTAATTCGTTTTTCATAGGAACAATGAAATCTTTTTTATTATTTATAAAATACTGTTCTAAAATATCCCATGCTCTTTTTTCAAACTCTCCATAATAAGGCTTCGAATTTAAAATAAAAATAAAAGATTCTTTTAGAATATCAATACCAAGAATATTTTTATCTTCTATACACTTATTAAAATAATCTTCTAATGTCTCATGTATCAAATTGCCAAAATCAAGAAAATGACTTCGTGCCTCTGGTAATGCAACTAAATTTCTAAAGAAATATTTTAATGGCGACTCCATATAATTATTAAGGGCTGAAACAGACAATTGCTTTGTTTTAAATAGCTTCTGAACATATTCAATATCTAACAAAGAAGCAATATGTTCATTTTCTTCTCCAAATAAATCAACAATATCTTTTGAATGTTCTTTTTCCCAATCGACAATATCAACAATCTCAATACCATCAATATCAGAAATAAAAGCAGAAGCATTTTTTTCTTTTCCCTCTTCGTTAAATATATGAGAAGAGATGAAACACTCATGTTTTGCCCGTGTTATTGCAACATAGAGCAAACGCCTCTCATCATCAACTTCTCCATCAGAAAAGTCTTCAAATGGTAATGAAATCTCACTCGCAACTTTTCGTTTTTGTAGTGCTTTTATGATATATACAGTTTCAAATTCAAGACCCTTCGATCCATGAAATGTCATTAACTGTACCCCATCTGAAAGCATATTAGTCATATTCATCGCTATATTATGCTTTTTAAGTGTATTAAGATAATGAATAAAATTTGAAAAATTAAAATCTTTTCTAGAAAAAGATTCTTTTCTAATCTCATCAAAAAGTTTTTCAATTTTTGCAACACCTATACTTGAATCCGCCTGCTCAAGTACATATTTAAGAAAACCTGATTCTCGAATAAACCAAGAAAAGAAAGAGAGAAAATCTTCATTTTCAGATTGTGATTTTGCACTAGCAAGGAAATTAGCATAATCAATAAATTTTTTAGTATCTTCTTTTCCTAGTCCAATATCTAAAAGACGTTTTTCATCATGTAAAATACTATAAATCCCTTTCTTATTAACACTCTTTGCTAGTTTTGCAGTGTTAATAATCTTTTGAATTGCATAAATATCAAAACCTAAAAAATCAATGAAAAGCGATTTAGCAAGAACTTCATCATCACCTACGTTATAGATGGAACGTAAAAGTAAAAATAATTTTAACAAATCTCTATCTTTCAAAATATTTTTCTTTGAAAAATTTTGTACCGGAATACCATATATTGAAAGTAAACTTGCAATATCTTCACCATCTTTATTATTACGATAGAGCACAGCAATCTCATTTAAATCTTTTCCTTCTTTTATCTTTTTCCGAATATCTTGAGCCACATAAAGTATTTCCATTTTATAGTTTTGAAATCGTCTATATTGAAAAATTCCACCTTCATCAAAAAATGCTTTTAATTCTTTTTCTTTAGAATGAAATATTGATTTTGAAATGAGAGAATGAGAAGTATTTAAAATATGCTGATGTGAACGATAATTGTCTTCAAGTTCAATTATTTTTACATCAGAAACCTTTTCTAAAAGAAAAGAGTATGATTTCTCACTTGCTCCTGCAAAACGAAAAATTGCCTGTTTAGTATCACCTACAACAAAAATATTTGGTTTTTCTTCTAATACGGGGTTATCAATAAGCGAATGTAGAATCCTATTCTGCGCATCGTTAGTATCTTGATGTTCATCAACGAGAATATATTGATATTGCTCTTGTATTTCTGCTTGAAATTCAGAATCAGACTCTAATTCAGTAACAAAATGCAATATCAAATCAGAAAAATCATACATTTTGTTTTTTTCTAAAGAATCCTGATAATTTCTATAAATTTCTGCAAGCTCAAGTGACTTCTCTTTTCGTAAATCAAGTTTTCTCACTTCAGAGATTTTTACATCACCCTTGTTAAAATTTCCATATTTTCGTTTATAAAACATTTTTGGATCTTCCCTATCAATATCATATTTTTCATTAACTTGTTTTATGTATTCATCGGGAGACAAACCTTCTCCTTTTATTTTTCCAATAGAAAAAACAATATTCTTCATTGTATTTTCTCTCTGCTTAAATTTTGAAAAATAAATGAATTCTTTAGAAGAATTTATAATCTGTTCAATCAATTCAATTTGCTCAACAGGAGAAATAAGTCGTGCATTTATAAATTGTGGAAAATATTCAGGAAACTTCTTCATATTTTCTTCAGCAAAAGAATGAAAAGTTGCTATCATAACACGATAAGCAAGTTCAGCTCCAATAATCTTAGATAACCGTTCTCTCATATTGTATGCAGCGGCATTTGTAAAAGTAAGCGCTAAAATATTTTCAGGTTCAATATCATTAACTTCACGTAATATATTTGCAATTCGTAATGTTAATATTTGTGTCTTCCCAGTACCAGGTCCAGCCATTACAAAAACTGGACCATCAATAGCATCAACAGCTTCTTTTTGTTCTGGATTAAGAATTTTATATTTTTCTAAAAATTTCTGTTCGTAAGATTTCATTATTTCTATTATAACATAGCTAATGACATCTTAAACTTATCTCAAGTTAGTAGAAAAATTTAATAAAAGATAACTTTTTTTATTAAAACCTTATGCTAAATCATTCATCTCTGGACGTTCTGCTAGTCGCCGAGAAACTTCATCCCAATCAAGAACTGACCAAAAGTCTCTAACATAATCAACTCTTCTATTTTGATGTTTAAGATAATATGAATGTTCCCACAAATCTAAAACAATAAGAGGATAGCCATTTTTAATATCAGACATTAATGGGTTGTCATGGTTTTTTGTTGTAATTATATCAAGTTCTTTGTTTTCATTGATGACTAACCATACCCAACCAGAACCAAAAAAATTCAAAGCCTCCTTTGTAAACTCAGCTTTAAAATCATCTATCATTCCATATTTTGAGTTAATTAATCCCATTAATTCAGTTGATGGGCTTGTCATTATTGAATTCAATAATGACCAATACAACGTATGATTATAATGACCACCACCATTATTCCTAACAGCAAGTGGGAAATTAGTAATATTTTCAAATATATCTTCTATTCGACTATAATCAAAATCACCGTCAACCAAAGCTTTGTTTAATTTTTCTACATATCCCTGGTGATGTTTTTTATGGTGAATCTCCATTGTCTTTGTATCAATATATGGTTCATAGGACGAATAAGATCTTTTACATTCTGGTAATACAAACATAATTTAATTATAAAGCTATACAACACAGATTGCAAATTATGTTAATCTAACATTATTAAAATGATTAAAAAACACCTTTTTGTTAAATAAAAAATTGTCTTTTGTAAGCCCGTAGGTATACTAATAACCATGAAATATGACTCTGAGAATTATGATGTAATTGTTATTGGTGGAGGCCCTGCTGGTATGATGGCCGCTGGAACCGCAGGAAAAAATGGTAAAAAGGTATTGCTTATAGAAAAAAATACAGATCTTGGGGAGAAACTTAAGATAACAGGTGGTGGACGTTGTAATATAACAAATTACGAACTTGATGATAAAAAATTATTGTCAAATTACGGCAAAGGTGAAAAATTTTTATATTCACCTTTTTCTCAATTTTCAGTTAAGGAAACATTTACTTTCTTTGAAAGAAATAAGCTCCCACTTATAACACAATCAAGAAATAGAGTATTTCCAAAAACAGAAAAAGCACACGATGTATATCTATGTATGAAGACATTTATAAAAAACAATGGGGTAAAGATAATTCATGGTTCACCTATTTATAAAATGAACAATAGGGGGAATGAAATAACTTCCGTTGATACAAAAAACACACGTTACTCAGCAAAAAAATATATAGTTGCCGTTGGTGGTGTATCTGCTCCAGAAACAGGATCAACTGGTGATGGTTTTAAATGGGTTGAAAAACTTGGGCATACCGTACATAAATCAAATCCTGATATCGTCCCAATACGTGCAGATGATTATTGGATTAAAAAAATATCAGGAACAACATTATCGTTTATGAAAATAACTTTTTTTTGTGATGGAAAAAAAGCTTTTTCAAAAACAGGGAAAATATTATTTACACATTTTGGATTATCAGCTCCATTAATATTAAACTCAGCAAAAGAAGTCAGAAATCTTCTTGAAAGAGGACACGTTACTGCAGAAATCGACTTATTTCCTGATACAAACCTTGGGTCACTAGATAAAAGGGTATTAAAACTTTTTGACAAATCAAAAAATAAAAATACAAAAAACGCATTATATGAACTATTACCAAAAAAGATAGCAGGGGTTATTTATGATCTAATGAGATTGGAAGATAAAAATAAAAAAGTTCATAGTTTAACATTAGTAGAGAGGAAAAATCTCTTACATTTACTAAAACACCTACCTCTTGGTATTGATGGGCTCATGGGGATGGATCGTGCTGTTATTGCAGATGGTGGGGTTCCTCTAGAAGAAATTAATACTAAAACGATGCAGTCTAAAATTGTTAAAAATTTATATATAATTGGGGATATGCTGCATGTAAACAGACCTTCTGGTGGTTATTCATTGCAATTATGCTGGACGACTGGATATGTTGCTGGAAAAAACATATAAAATAAAAAATTGACGTAATATACTAAATAATATATAATTTGACTAGATATTAACTTAATAAAAAAGATATGAGAAAAGTTACATTACGAACCCGGATAAAAAGTCTAAAAAATGCATTAAAAACTCTTGATGTTGTAGAAATTACTATCATATTAGTTACATCTATAATAATAACTTTATTATCACTATTGTTCATAGTAACGATAGTAAGTATTATAACGACATTTATTGTATCATGCATTTTATTTTCTATCATTATCATGATTACCAAAAAGAAATACGGAAAAAACTAAAAATAAGGTAATAAATATTTTGATTATTTATTACCTTATTTCTTTGGAAAAGTGGCTGAGTGGTTTAAAGCGCATCCTTGGAAAGGATGTGTAGATTAATATCTACCGCAGGTTCGAATCCTGTCTTTTCCGCAAAATTAAATTAAAAACTACCAATTATGATAGTTTTTTAAATTAATATAGTTTCCTAGCTATAATTCTATCTCCCCCACTTGTCCTTGTTATTGTTGGTTCAGGTATTTCTCCACGACTAGTTCCACGTCTTATTTCAGTATTTTCATAGCGACGTTTCCCTCTACACAATTGCCCCTTATGTTGTCTATTAGTTTTTCTATTTAACTTTCCATTAGGAAGTTTTTTTGATTTTGTATTTAAAACATTATTATTTAGTTCACTAATCATCACCTGTACTTCATCTATTGTTTTTCCTATTAATGATTTTTCTTGTAATCTACTCCCTAAAAGTGAGATAAGTTTCATAGTAATATTTTCTATATTATCTTTTTTTAATAACAAATCTAAAATAATCTTTGAAGATTTATCTAATTTCTCATTTTCAATAATAGTAAAAAAGTTTTTTAACTGATCTTCTATTAAATAATCTTTTTGTGGTATTGATTTTAATACTAACTCAGATCCAACATCTTTTTGAATTTTCTGTAATTCATATAGTTCATTTGGTGTAACCAACATCATTGCAACTCCATCCTGTTTTGCACGACCAGTTCTTCCTATGCGATGTACATATGATTCAGATTCAAACGGAATATGATAATTAAATATGTGAGAAACACCTCTAACATCAAGTCCTCTTGATGCAACATCAGTGGCAACAAGTATCTCATATTCATTTCTACGAAAGCCCTTCATAGTTTTCTGTCTATCCCATTGCTCCATATCTCCATGTAATGCTTCGACTTTATACCCTTGTCCTGATAAAAATTCGGCAAGTCTATCTGTCTCTTTCTTTGTTCTACAAAAAATAATAGCCTTATCAGGATCAGATGATTCAATTAACCTTATTATTGCAGCATCACGTTCATTTTCTTCAACAACATAATAATATTGTTTAATATTATTATTGGTTATCGCTTCTTCTTCTGTTCTAATAAATTCTGGATTTTTAAGTATCGTTTTTGATAAGTCTTTTATTTCTTCAGACATGGTTGCAGAAAACATAAGTGTTTGCTCACGGTCTTCAAAATATGTAAAAATACGTCGAATATCCTCCAGAAATCCCATATTTAACATTTCATCTGCTTCATCCAAAACAACATATTTTGGTTTAATGTTTATCTTTTCTCTAGATAGAAGGTCTAAAAAACGTCCAGGAGTTGCAACAATTACACCTGCATTCTCAATATGCATAATTTGACGCTTATAAGAAGTTCCACCATAAATAGTGGCTGTTCTAATTTTCAAATTTCTTGAAAACTTATAAAATTCATCAGCAACCTGTGAAGCAAGTTCACGTGTTGGAACAATAATAACAGCTTCTACCCCATCTTTTCCTGTCATCTTTTGTAATATAGGTAGAGCAAAAGCTGCTGTTTTCCCAGTTCCAGTATGGGCTTGTCCAACGACGTCTTTTCCTTCTAATATTAAAGGAATTGTTTTTTCTTGAATTGGAGATGGTTCTGTAAAACCAGCACGCGAAATAGCATATGCTAATCGCGATTTAAATTTAAAATCTTTAAAATTCATTATAAAATTATAATTAATAATTTATTTAATTAATTAAATAAATTGTAGGTCAAAATAATATTTATTTGTAACCTATATTATGCAGTGGCATATTTATATCTGAAAATAAAATTAATTCCAAATACTCACTATAAGTATAACATATTGCATTATTTTTTCAATAGACTACTACACAAAAATATACAAGGTAATTTTCATTAGATTCCTAAATAATAATCTAATAAAAAAATACCAAATAAGGTATCTTATTATACTTTAATAACTTAAGACAAATTTAATATTCCATAAACAAAAACTTTTGTTTCGCCCTATGGCCCTATGATGTACTGAATTCTTGTACACCATACAGGTCTTCGATTCCACCTAACGTGTGTGAAATACACGGATACATATTTAGCGATATTAGTATCATTATCATATACTCTAAAAGTAGTACAATCAACCAATTCTGACTAGAATTTACAAACAGTATAAAATACCTTGCTCTTTTCTGTCATTATATCTTTGAATTGATCCACGACCAGCTTCCGCTAGCCGTGCCTTGTTACGACTTAGTCCCTGTTACCAAGTTTACCTTAGGCCACATAAATGCAGACTTCGGGCACCCCCGGCTCCCTTGACTTGACGGGCGGTGAGTACAAGACTTGAGAACGTATTCACCGTGGTATAGCTGACCCACGATTACTAGCGATTCCGACTTCATGAGGGCGAGTTGCAGCCCTCAATCCGAACTGAGGATAGGTTTAAGGATTAGCTCAGGATTACTCCGTCGCGACCCACTGTCCTACCCATTGTATCACGTGTGTAGCCCAAGGCATCAAGGGTCATGCTGACCTGGCGTCATCCTCTCCTTCCTCCCCCCTCTTTGAATACAATTAATTATATACAAAGAGGGGGCAGTCTCGCGTGACATATAAAACACACGATGAGGGTTTCGTTCGTTACCCCACTTAAGGGAACAATTCAAACCACGAACTGACGACGGCCATGCAACACCTGCTTTAGCACAATATCTACTATCTATTTCTAGTGTGTAGCTTGACTAAAGTGTCTAGCCTTGGTGAGGTTCTTCGTTTATCGTCGAATTAAACCACATGATCCACCGCTTGTGCAAGTCCCCGTCTATTCCTTTGAGTTTTAAGCTTGCGCTCGTACTTCCCAGGCGCTTGATTTAACGCGTTAGCTACGTCTCTGAGAGGGTCGATACCCCCAAAAACTAATCAAGATCGTTTAGGCCCTGGACTACTGGGGTATCTAATCCCATTCGCTACCCAGGGTTTCGTCCCTTAGTGTCAGTAATGCGCCAGTGAACTGCCTTCGCTTTTGGTATTCCCCATGATATCAACGGATTTCACCCCTACACCATGAGTTCTATTCACCTCTCGCACACTCAAGTTATACCGTTTCGATCGCCCTCCCCAAGTTGAGCTTGGATTTTTAACGACCGACTAATATAACCACCTACGGACCCTTTACGCCCAATAATTCCGGATAACGCTTGGGGTACTCGTATTACCGCTCCTGCTGGCACGAGTTTAGGAACCCCTTATTCATAAGTTAATGTCAATAAACTTCTTCGCTTATAAAAGATGTTTACATCCCTAAGGACTTCATCCATCACGCGGCGTCGCTCCGTCACACTTTCGTGCATTGCGGAAGATTCTCGACTGCAGCCTCCCGTAGGAGTTTGGACCGTGTCGCAGTTCCAATGGTGGGGGTCAGGCTCTCACCTCCCCTAAGCGTCATAGCCTTGGTAGTCTATTACACTACCAACAAGCTGATACTAAGCAGGCCATTCCATGAGCGATAAATCTTTACTCCGAAGAGACTATCAGGTATTAGCTATGATTTCTCATAGTTATTCCTGACTCATGGGTATGTTCCTACCTGTTACTACCCCGTTTGCCACTTTACCATATGTAAACACATGGATCGTTTGACTTGCATGCCTTATCCACGCCGCCAGCGTTCATCCTGAGCTAGGATCAAACTCTACTAAAAAGTATGTTGCATTTAATGCATTTCTCATACTCATAGAACGAAACAAAAAATTTCGTTGTTTAATCTTAACTATTTTGAATGATAAATATATTTCGTGGACGAAACATATTCACTGAGCTTTTATGTCCCCATAAAAGCATTTAAAATAATTAAAAAATTATTGGAATATTATTTTGTATCAGATTACACAAAATACTCTGATACACAGGTGTCTCTTTATGCTTCCATAAAAAGACTTTGATCATGACGGTTTTAATCGTAAAACCGTCACCATGTCTCACATAAGTGAGACAATTTGTCTTAAGTTATTAAAGTACAACAGAGCTTATTATACATAGATACATTAAGTTGGCAAATAATTATATAGTTATTTTATAGTTATCCACAGATATAACACACACGTTAATTATTATCTATTTTTATAGATAAGTATTTAAATAAACTTGTAACTAATAGTTAATAGCTTTATACTTAAAATATATGTTACATAAAGAAAGTATGGAATTTTCTTGGGAATCTTCAGAATTTGATTATAAAGAAAAAAATAAAAATTGGTATTGGTATGTTGGAATAACAACGGTGGTTATTATTATTCTATCTATTATATTAAAAGATTATTTATTTGGTTTTTTAATCCTTATAGGAGGATTTTTAATGTTCAGCCTATCAACTAAAAAACCAGAAGTATTACCAGTGGAAATTAGTCAACATGGAATTAAAATACATGGAGATATGTATCCATATGATAATATATATTCATATTGGATAACACAAAACAAAAACAATGAGGCAATATTACTAATAACAACGAACAGACGAGTTTCTCCAACAATCTCAGTAAAAATAGCACCAAAAATAAACATAATGCAAATTAGAGAATTCTTATCAGAGTTTATTGAAGAACAAGAAATACGAGAACCACTTACAGATAAGATTATTGAGAAAATAGGGTTTTAATAAAAAACTATCTATATGTTTTATAGATAGTTTTTTATTAAATTATTTCTGAAAAAATATCGTCTTTATTTTAAGGTAAACAATTAAGAAACAGATTACGATAAAAGAAACAGAAAATATACCCAATATTGGTTCCAATATTGGAAATACTCTATCCGTTGATAGATAAAACCAAAACCATAAGACACTAATTCCAAAAAAGAATATCAAGATAATTGTTCCACTAAATCCTACTAATTGTTTTTTAAAAAGAAAATAATCGAAAGATGTAAGTGTCAAGGAAGCACCAATGTAACTTACAAAACTAACAATCAATGCAATAATTTTTACTAAAATTGAAGTAAGAGATGAGTTTAATATTAAGTCATCTGTATACATATAGTCTGCCAGAAAACTACCAAAAAAAGCAATTATACTTAGAATTAACATAAACACAAAAAAAGGATGTCTAAAATTTTTCATGATATAAATTATTTTTAATTAAAAAGAAATATTTATTTTAATAATAGAATATATCAAAATGTTGTCAATAAGATAGTGCTCTCACCAAGAATCGAACTTGGATCGTCGCTTCCGCAAAGCGATGTTCTAT
>CAYOMN010000004.1:0-35298 GCA_964405115.1 uncultured Candidatus Saccharibacteria bacterium
ATTTACTCTATATAAAAAATTATATCATATTTTCAAAGAAAAATAGAATTAAAAATAAACAAAAAGCTATTGAAAAATTTTTACTTGAAAAATATGAACGAAAACAGTCGCCACAAACAATTAATCTTGCACTTAATGCTATTAAATTCTTTTATAATGAGGTTCTAAAAGATCCACAGAAAATTGATTTGAAATTTGCAAAAAGAAGTAAAAAACTACCAATAGTACTATCACGATCAGAAATTAATAAAATTATTGAAACAACAGATAACTCAAAATATAAGCTTATGATTTCGCTTGGGTACGCTTGTGGTTTACGAGTAAGCGAAGTCATTAATTTGAAAGTTAAAGACTTAAATATTAACGAACTGACTGTACACATAAAGAATGCAAAAAATAGAAAAGATAGAATAAGTGTATTACCAAAAAAATTACAAAATGATTTACAAAATATAATTGCAGGGAAAAATTTAAATGCTTTCGTCTTTGAGTCAAATCGTGGCGGGAAATTAACAACAACGTCATTACAGAAAATGTTTCGTAAAAGTCTAATAAAGACTAAAGTACAAAAACCTGCAACATTCCATTCTTTACGTCATTCTTTTGCCACACATCTTCTCGAAAATGGTACTGATGTACGTTATGTGCAAGAATTACTTGGGCATAGTAACATAAGAACAACACAAATTTATACAAAAGTAACAAACCCAAGTCTAAAAAAAATTAAAAGTCCCTTTGATTGATTTATGAAAAAATTAAAAGATATTAAAATGTTAATTAAAAAACCAAAAATAATTGTGGTGCTTGGGCAGACTTCTACAGGTAAATCTGATATTTCTGTTGAAATTGCGAAAGAATTTAATGGCGAGATTATTTCTGCCGATTCTAGACAAGTTTATCTTGGAATGGATTTAGGAAGTGGAAAAATCACACAAAAAGAAATGCGAGGTGTCCCCCATCATCTTCTTGATGTCGCTGACCCAAAAGAAGTTTTTGATGTAATCAAATTTCAAAAACTTGGAACACACGCAATACAAGATATTCTATCACGTGGAAAAGTTCCAATCATTTGTGGAGGAACAGGTTTCTATATTGATGCACTTATTTATCAAACAAAATTTTCTTCAGTAAAACCAAATAAAGAACTTCGTAAAAAATTAGAAAAAAAATCACTTCAAGATTTACAAGAAATTTATAAAAAGAAAACAAGTACTATATGGTTCAAGATCAAATCTGGAATTACAAGTAGTGTTGATATACAAAATCCTGTTCGGCTTATTCGAGCTATAGAAATAATCGAAGGACTTGGTTATTTTCCGAAAATTAAAAAGAGATACCAATATGATATCTTATTCATTGGAATGACACTTGAAAAAGAAAAATTAAATAGAAGAATTTACAAGCGAATAATAGATAGACTTCAACAAGGAATGCTTAATGAAGAAAAATCACTTCTTAAAAAAGGAATAAGTCATGAACGATTACAATCACTAGGTTTAGAATATCGTTTTATGAGTAAATATATTCTTGAAGAAGTTTCATATGAAGAGATGGTCAATCAGCTCTATATGGCAACCATACAATTCTCAAAAAGACAAAAAACTTGGTTCAAACGAAATAAAAGTATTCATTGGTTTAATTATTTTGATACACGAGAAAAAATGCTCTCATTAATAGAAGCTTTTCTAAAAAAATAAACACATTATTTGTGTTTATTTTACCCGCGGGCGATGAGAGAATTGAACTCCCGACCTCGGTTTTGGAGACCGATGTTATACCACTTAACTAATCGCCCAATCAAAAAAGAATTATTTCTTTTTAAAAATCTTTTTAGTTTCAACAAATGTTTCTTTCTTTCTACTTTTTTTAGAGTATTTCAAAAGAGATAATTTTGGGGCATTTGCTAACTTCTTTTTATTTTTTCTTGTTGTTACATGTTCTCCTGTCTCCTTACAGTGTAATGTAATCAAATTATCTTGTGACATAGTGATTTAATAAATTAATGCATTAATTTGAATAACAAATACTTAAATTAAGTATATTCAATGAAAATCATTATACTTAATAATAAACTTTAAGCAATTAAAAATTTCTTCTAAAAACACAAAAAGAAATACAAATGTATTTCTTTTTGTGTTTTTAGTGCGCCGGGAGGGATTCGAACCCCCGTAGACTAACGTCGCAGGATTTACAGTCCCGTGCATTTGACCACTCTGCCACCGACGCAAATTGCGTTCTAGGATAATTTAGAACACAAAAAGTATATCATAACTCTTATTTTTTACTAGTTACTTTTTTCTTTTTTACAACAATTAATGGAGACTTTTTTCTTTTCATTTTTTTAGAAAAAGAAACCTTATCTTTAGCATATTCAACGAATAAATTATCACCTTTTTTTATCTTATTCAAAATAATATCTAATGCTAGTTGATTTAAAATATCATTTTGTATTGCACGTTTCAATGGCCTTGCACCATATCTTTCATCAAAGCCTTTTTCAGATAAATAATTAATAATCGATTTTTTAAAATCTAATTTAATTTCTTTTTCTTTTAATCTTTTCTTAACAATACCAAGTTGTCTAATAACAATATCAGATATAACCTCTTTAGAGAGGGTATCAAATACTATGATATCATCTAAACGATTTAAGAATTCTGGTCTGAAAAAATCTCTTAGAGAATCTAACACTTTTAACTTAGTCTCTTTATATGAATCATTCTTATTATTGCCAGAAAAACCAATTGATTGCATCTTCTGCAAGTGTTCTGACCCAAGATTAGAAGTCATTATAATAATAGTGTTTTTAAAATCAACAATCCTACCTTTTCCATCAGTTAATCTACCATCATCAAGTACCTGTAATAATACATTAAATACATCTGGATGAGCTTTCTCAATCTCATCAAATAATATAACAGAATATGGTCTATGTCGTATAGCTTCTGTAAAGGTAGACGATTCTTCATGTCCAACATAACCAGGAGGTGACCCAATCAATTTTGAAATTGAATGTTTTTCCATAAATTCTGACATATCAACACGAACAAGAGCTTTCTCATCGTCAAACATAAATTCTGTTAATGTTTTTGTAAGTTCTGTTTTTCCAACACCTGTTGGTCCTAAAAAGATAAATGATCCTATTGGCTTATTTGGATCACTTATTCCAACTCTTGACCTACGAATAGCATTTGATATTTTTTCAATGGCTTTATCCTGACCTTTCACTCTCTTCTTTAAATATTCTTCTATTCGAGAAAGTTTATGTGTCTCAGCTTCAAGCATTCTTGTTACCGGTACACCAGTCCATTTTGCAACAATCTGAGCAACATCTTCATCATTTACTTCTTCTCGAAGAATTCTGTTTTTCTTTTGAACACGTGACAATCTCTTAATCTCAATTTTAAGTTTTTTTTCTGTAACAGGAATCTTCCCATAGATAATTTCTGCTACTTTTCCTAATTCACCTTCTAATTCTAATTGTTCAGATTCAAGTCGCAATGTTTCTAAGTCTTTTTTTAAACCTGCAATACTCAAAAGTATTTTCTTTTCATTTTTCCACTTTAATTCAAGCTCATGTGTATCTTCCCGTAGATCTGCAATTTTTTTATCAATCTCACTAAGTCTATCTCTTGAACTCTTTTTATTTTTTTCAATATCACTTGTAAGTGAATTTTTCTCTATTTCGAGGTTTATTATTTTCCGATGAGCAGATTCCAACTCTGCAGGTTTATTTTCTAATGAAATCTTTAACGCAGAAGCAGCCTCATCAATAAGGTCAACAGCCTTATCTGGTAAGTAACGATTGGTTATATAACGTGACGATAGATTAACAGCAGAAACTATTGCCTCATCCGTAATTTGTACACCATGATAATTTTCATATTTATGTTTTAACCCACGTAAAATTGCAATTGTATCAACAATTGATGGTTCAGCCACGTTAACTGGTTGAAAACGTCTAACTAATGCTGGATCTTTCTCAAAATGCTTTTGATATTCACTTAACGTAGTCGCACCAATTGCTCTAAATGTACCACGAGCTAATGCTGGTTTTAACATGTTTGCAGCATCCATAGATCCCTCTGATGATCCAGCCCCAATTATTGTATGTATTTCATCAATAAACAAAACAACAGACCCATCACTGCTTTCTATTTCCTTCATTATGTTCTTAAGTCTATCTTCAAATTCACCTCTGAACTTTGTACCAGCCAAAAGAAGACCTAAATCCAAAAGCACTAGTTCTTTATTCTTTAAAGAATCTGGTACATCACCACGTGCCATTCTCTGAGCCAACCCTTCAACAATAGCAGTTTTTCCAGTTCCAGGTTCTCCTATAAGTATTGGATTGTTTTTAGTACGCCTTGAGAGTATCTGTATTATTCTTATAATTTCTTTGTCACGTCCTATAACAGGATCGAGTTTATCTTGCTGTGCAAGTTCTGTCATATTTCTTGAATATTTTGATAAAGAACGATATCTTTTTTGAAAAGTATTTTGTTGAGTTGATTCTTCATTTCTAATCTCCTTAAATGCTTGTTCTGTTTCTTTTCTTGTCATTCCATTCTCATCTAGAATATCTTTTGCAGAATTCTCTAAATCAAATAATGCTAAAAAAAGATGTTCAGTTGAAATAACTTTATCATCAAGTTCTTTTGAAATTTTCATAGAAAATTCAATAATATGTGCCAAATCAGCAGTTAAAAACATCTGATTAGGTCTATCGGTTATATCTTCTGCTTCATCTTCATCGATACTCATTTCCTCAAGATCATCCAACACATGCGCAGTAAAATTATCAGCATTAATTTCTAATTTTTCTAATAATGAAACAACTAAACTATTATCTTGTAAGATTAATGCAGCTAACAAATGTAATGCATTTACATGATGTTGTCCACGCTCAATTGCAAGTTCATGTGATTTTCTGATAATCTGTTTTGCTTTTTTCGTAAAATTCTTAAATGGAGGCATAATACTTTATTTACTATGTTAAATTAAATTAATATATGTATTATATACTTAAATAAATTTTATACAAGTTTTGACATACTTTTCATATACATGAATTTTATGTAAAAAATAAAGCTCCCTGTTTTTATACAAACAGAGAGCTTTTCTTATTTAAATACTACAAAATTTGATAAGCTTAATGCACTTATTGGAGCATTAAACTCCTCAAATTTATATGGAGTTACTTCTAATTTATCGTCATCATCAAAATTAACCTGCACAATAATAAAATTTCCTTTCTGACTTTTATAAATAAAAAATGTACCATGCCAATAAAAATATAATTTATTACGATAATCCATAACTATCCTTTTTATATATCTTTCGTTCTTAAAAGAAATTTTTTCTAAATCACCGCCACTTATTTCTTCAAAAGCTTTTTTTGGTGAGCAAATTACTCCATCTTTTTGTATATAAATTCCTGCAAACCCTTGTTCTATTGATGATAATTCCGATGAATAAAAATATTTATCCTTAAAACTCAAATCTACAAAGTCAAAAACATTCTCGTCATGATTTCCTATCAAAGGACATTTTTTGTTATAAATTTCTATGTCAAGTAAAAACTTTAAAGAAGGTGTCTCTTTTGGTAAAAGAAAATTTTTCATATCATAAATTTTTAATTTTACATCACTTCTGGTAACAAACAGACGTAATCGTTAATATCACGATTTCAATTTATTTAAAGTTAAACATATTAAAGATATCTGTCAAGGTATTATATTCAAACCTACAAATATTTTTTATAAGTTCTATTCATAGAATTAATAATTTTTACCAATTTTTCTACAACGTATCTAATATCTTTTTTTGTTGTCGTGTTTCCAAAAGAAAATCTAATTGATTGTGTATCTTTCTTTCGTAAAGCCTTAATAACATGTGAGTCACCATATTCACCACTTTTACATGCAGATTTTACACTTACTTTTATACCAACAGTATCTAAACGCAAAACAATTTCTTCGCTTGATAATTTTGGAATTGAAATACTTAAGATATTAGGAACACGATTACTTTTTTCTCCATTTATTATAAATAAATGCGATATTTCTTTTTTTAATAAATCCTCCATATACATCTGTAATTTTCTTAATCTAAGCATCTCACTCTCTTTTTCTTCTGAAACGACAGAAAGTGCCTTTGATAAACCAACTATATATGGAATATTTTCTGTTCCAGCTCTAAGTCCAAATTCCTGTGAGCCACCAGTAATTATTGAGTCAATCTTAATATCAGCTTTTTTAAATAAAAAGGCTATCTTTTTAGGTCCGTAAATTTTTGAACCATTTACCGTCATAAAGTCTACACCAAGTCTCTGAATATTTATATCTAAAAAGTTTACTGCTTGCACGGCATCCGTATGAAAATACGGTAATTTAGAATTATTATGTTTCCTATAATACCTAATTAATTTCGATATTGATTTTATATTTTGAATAACACCTATCTCACCATTTACATATCCAATGGAAACAAGAATAGTATTCACTTGTATTGATTTTTTTAATTCTTTTATGTCTAGAATACCAAACTCATCTACTGAAATATATGTAATATCAGCAATATTTTTTTCTTCTAGATCATGACACGTCTCTAAAATTGAAGCATGTTCAATACTACTTGTAATTATATGTGGTTTTTTATCATCATTTTTATTTCTCCATTGAGATACAATTCCACGAAGTACTAAATTATTTGCTTCAGTTCCTCCATCAGTGAAAATTATTTCTTTAGGGCGAGCAGAAATCATTTTTGCAACTTCAGCCCTAGTCTTATTAAGAATGTCAATAATATCAAACCCTTCTTGGTAAATTGCTCCAGGATTGAAAAATATTTTTGAAAAATAAGGCAACATTTCCATTAATACATCTTTTCTAATAGGTGTTCCAGATGCATAATCCATAAATATAAATTTCTTTCTTTTTAAAAAGTTTTTTAACATATTTTAAGCTTACTTACTCACAAAGGAAAAACAAGTTTTAATTTCTAGTAGAATATATTTCTAAACACTTCAAAAAATATATATTTGATATAGTATAGTGTTATGGAAAATATATTATTATATGTAATGATTTTGATTATTGTTATATTAATTACTCTAATTATTTGGGTATTTATAATTTCAAAAAAATTAAAAAAATTAAGTGCTGGAAAAAATTCAAAATCGCTTGAGTCAGTTATTATTGAAAATAATAATCTAACAAAAAATATAAAAGAAAGACAAATCATGATGGAAAATAGTATTAAGAATCTAGAACTAGCTATAGCAAAAACAATACAAAATATCTCTGTAGTTAGATTTGATGCTGTAAAAAATTCAGGTGGGTTACAGAGCTTTGCTGTTGGATTAACCGATAACAATAAGAATGGTGTTGTCATTTCATCAATGTATACACGTGATCATATTAATGTATTTGCAAAAGAAATAATAAATGGTAGATCAAAATATACACTTACAGAAGAAGAAAAAATGACAATTAATAACTAAAATAAAAATTATTATGAGTACAAAAAATATAATTGAAAGATCTCCTATTGTTGCAGTTATGGGTCATGTGGATCACGGAAAATCTACACTTCTTGATTACATAAGAAAAACAAACATTGTAGAAAGAGAAGCTGGTGGAATAACTCAACATATTTCAACATATGAAGTATCTCTTGATAATGGAAAACGTATAACATTTTTAGATACACCTGGTCATGCGGCTTTTAATCAAATGAGGCATAGAGGTGGTGCAATTGCAGATATAGCAATACTTATTATTTCTGCTGAGGATGGAGTCAAAAAACAAACAAAACATGCAATTGAAGTTATAAACAAAAATAAAATACCATTTATAGTTGCTATTAATAAAATAGATAAACCAAACGCAAACATAGAAAAAACCAAAACCGACTTATTAGAATCTGGTATATATGTAGAAGGATATGGTGGAAATATTCCCGTATGTGAAATGTCAGCAAAATCAGGAGAAGGAATAGATAATTTACTTGATACACTACTTCTTGTAGCAGAGATGGAAGAAATGAAAGGAGATATAAATAAATTAGCAACAGGGTTTGTAATAGAGTCACATAGTGATCCAAAGAAAGGAATATCAGCTACATTAGTAATTAAGAATGGATCAATAAAAACTGGACAGTTCGTTGTTGTTGATGATACAATAACGCCGACAAGAATGCTAAGAGATTTTAATGAAAAGAAGATAGAATCAGCTTATTTTTCTAGCCCTATAAAACTTGCTGGATTTAATAAAATACCAACTATCGGAAGTACATTTAAAACTTTTAAATCAAAAAAAGAAGCAGAGAAAGCCGTTGGAGAATTTAAAGAAATTAAGGAAGAACTTGACTGCGGTTGTAATACCATAGATATAGCAGATGGAGTAGCCTTGGTTCCAATAATAATAAAAACTGATGTTGCTGGTACAAGTGAGGCAATTATAGGAGAGATAGAAAAATTAAGTACAAATGATGTAATCTTTAAGGTAATTAAATCAGAAACTGGTTCAATTAACGAATCAGACATTAAACTTGCCATATGCGATAAAAATACAATTATAATAGGATTTCATGTAGATCAAGATAACAATATTAAAATGATAAATAATTATGAGACAGTTTTAATAAAAAAGTTTAATATTATTTATAAACTCACAGAATGGCTTGAAGAAATATACGAGGAAAGACGTATAAAAAAAGAAATAGATCTAGTACAAGGAAAAATCAAAATAATTAAGATATTCTCAAGACAAAAGAATAAGTCTGTTATAGGTGGAGAAATATTGGAAGGAGCTATAGCAAGAAAAGAACAATTTAAAATTGTAAGAAAAAATGAACTAATTGGACATGGAAATATAACAGGGCTACAAGAAGGAAAAATGGAAACGGATAGAGTAATTACAAAAGGGGCTCAGTGTGGAATAATGACAGAATCAAAAGAAGAAATTATTTATGGTGATGTACTAGAAACATTTATAAAAAAAATAAAATAATATGTTAAATAACAAACTAGAAAAAATAAATAAAGAAATGAAAAAGCTCTTTGCCCAATTTATTGAAAGAGAATCAAATAAAGAGTCCTTGGTTACGGTTACTAGATGCGAAATAAGCTCAGATAGAAAAAATATTGATGTATTTATATCTGTCTTTCCTCAAGATAAGGAAAATCTAGTAATAAACTTCTTAGATCGTAGAAAGTGGGATGCACGAGACTATATAAAAAAAAGAATACAAACACGCATTATTCCATTTGTTAATTTTAAAATAGATGCTGGAGAAAAGAATAGGCAAAAAATTGACCAATTATTAAATAAAGTATAAAGTATATTGTGTACTTTTAAAAACTTAAAAGTACACAATAGGCGTGGTGGCGAAGTGGTCTAACGCTGCGGTTTGCAAAACCGCCATTCATGGGTTCAAATCCCATCCACGCCTCAATTAGATGGAGTAAAATTCATTTAATATTTATTAAAATGGTACTTTAATTATATAAAGACAAGCACTCTTGTATTGAGTTTATGTCTTTGTAAAATTTATTGTACATACTCTTGCCGAGGTGGTGGAATAGGTAGACACGAAGGACTTAAAATCCTTTGCCTTCGGGCGTGCGGGTTCAATTCCCGCCTTCGGCACAAGAATTAATATAAAAACCATTAGTATAAACTAATGGTTTTTATATTAAGAAATGACTATTTAGTTAAACTCATAAAACTATTTTTTGTTCCTGTGGATATGCCAAAAGTATTTTTAATAACAAAGACAAGTGACCATACACTTAGCATTACGAGTAATCCTATTAACCCCCAAAACATTTTTTGTCTCTTTTCTGCTTTTTTGGCATCATCTGAAACTCCTATATATTGAACAACACCAATAAGAAAATAAGCAAGTGCACCGAGAATGAACATTGGTATTAACCAACTATTTATAAACCTAGCAATACTCTTAGCAAGGTCTGTAATATTATTTGCACTTAAACTGCGTATATCACCTGCAGAACCTTGATTCTGTGCATTCGCAAACGAAACAACAAAAAACTGGATAAAAAATATTAAGATAATATTTTTTATTTTTTTTATCTTTTTATTCATAATAATTTATTATTCATACAATTGAGGAAGTATAGGATCTCCTCCAAAAAATGTATTTGTAAAAATACCAGTAAGTCCTAAAAAGGCAACCATAGCAAAAAGAGCAATAATTCCCCATAACATACGTTTTTTACCTTTTTCTCGTTCCTCTGAATTATCTGCATTTCTAATAAAATCTAAAATACCCCATAAAAACATTGCCAAAGCCGCACTAAACAACAGCACCATCATTGTACCACCAAAGAACTTAGCGACTTTTCCAGAAATATCTTTTATTGTTCCAACCGCAAAGGTAAAACTCGGAAGTAATATACTAATTGTTAAAATAAACTTTTTCATAATATTAATTTCCTCGAATTGAGTTAATTGTACCCTGTAAAGTTTGGGCTATGACATATGCACCAAGTAATATAACAGCACCTATAAACACATATAAAATTGCATCTTTTGCCGTTTTTAATTTCTCTGGATTACCCTGTGCAGCAATAAATAAATAACCTGTATAAATTATTGCAATGGCAACAAGAGGAACTCCAACTTTCATTACAATACTAAGAAGCTTCTCAACAAAAGTTGGAATATCCTTAATTCCTCCATTTTTTAGTGGATTTTCAAGAGGTATTGAATTACTACTTGAATTTCCACCACCAAGATTAGTTTCAGCATATACAGAATGTCCAAAATTATTGATATTTACATCATTAAAAGAAATATATGTAATAATACTAAATTGACTAATAAAGATTGAGAGTAAAACGAAAATTGATATTTTTTTAATTAACTTCATATAAATATGATATCATGTTTTTTATAAAAAAACATTCACAAATACTTGACAATAAACGTAACTGGTGTATTATTAATTTGAATATAGATATTAACAATTAAATAAAAAAATCATGACAAAAAACATTGGAATTCTACCTATTATAGGAATAATATCTATTATTATGATTATTGTCCTTATTAGGAATTATAATGTGAATGAATTATCTAAACACACTAAACATGAAGAAACAACCATCGAAAAAAAAATTGATAAAATTCCAATCGAAAAAAATGTTAAATTTGTTATATTAGCAAATAACAAGTGGATAGGATACAAACTAGAAAAATCTTCCGGAAATGTATATATAGATGGTGTAAATATCAATTATCTTAAAATGAGATGGAAGACAGAGTCTAATGATACATGGACAGAAGGTTCATCTATACTTGGAATTAATAATATAACAATATTAGAATTCAAATTAGATGGAATAAAAAAAGTAAAAGTAAAACTATTTCAAAAAAACTAAATAAAATGGAACGAACAAATTTTTTTAAGGGAGTAATAATAAATATTATCTTTGTAACAATATTAGGTGCATTCATTGGGTCATTTATCACATGGTGGATGACATGGATAATTGGAATAATATTTTTATTTATAGGTTATAAAACATTTAACCAATCATTGATAAAAAAACAGACAAATACATTTGTTTTGTGGTCAATGTTTGGGAAATTACAAGTAAATTCAGATAATGATTTAGGTTTATCTGATATTAGCTTACCACATTATATACCGTGGAAATTTACTGAAGAAAAATCAGAAAGAGCTGTACATGTCTATACAAAAGAAAATCTAGTGTTTGATGCTGGAGAATTCCCTGTTACATATAAACCAGATAAGTCTGAAGAGTCTGAATATGATATGATTTTATCTATCCTTATAACACTTCAGATAAATAAACCTGTAAAATTCTATAAAAAAACAGGAATGTTATCTCTTGAACATAGTCATATACTATCAAAAAATGACCCATGGCTTAATGATATTCAAACAGATGTGAAATCAACCTTTGAAGCACTCGGATCTGCCATAAAATACGAAGAATGGAAGAAAAAAACAGACTGGACAATAGCAAATATTGATAAAAAGTATGTCCATATACATGGAACACAGGATACATTAAAAAAAACAATTAAAAGTTATGGATTAAACGTTCTTGTTATTAAGGTAACTGCAAAAATTAATCCTACAATAAAGAAAGCAAGAGAAGAGAAGATAGAGAATATTGCTAAAGTTGAAGCTATGAAGATACTACAAGAAGGAAAAGATAAGATTATTATTAACCATCTTAAAACGCTTGGGATTACAGATTATCAAAGTCAAGAAGCAAAAGAGGCAGTTCAAAACAAGATGATAATGATGGATGAATATAAAGATGAAAGATTTGTAAAAATATCAGGTGTTAGTGGTGACGCAAATATACTAGAAGCAATAATAGCTATGTTAAGCAAAAAATAAAATTTAAAACAAAAACCGGAATAAATTCCGGTTTTTTTATTGTATTTGTTATTTAATATTTTATTTAAATAAACTCGAAACATCTCCACTTTCTCCTTTTTTTATTTGAACATCGTGTAGTCCAAGTGTATTTGTCATAAGCGACATAATTCCAAAAACAGAAACCATAATAACCATACCTATAACACCCCAAAGCATATGACTTTTACCCTGTTCTATATCTGTACCACCACCATTACCAGATTTTGTTTGAAAAAATTTAAATAATCCAATTGTAAATTGAACAAAAGCAAGTGAGAATAAAACTATTATCAATGGGTTAATAATCTGTTTATTTATACGAGCTAATAATGCAGTAAAGTCTGAAGGTCCAGCTGCATAAACAAAAGGAATTAGAATATATTCATTTATTATTTGTCTTAACATATTTAAATTATATCATTAAATGAATACCAAATACAAGGATAAAAATAAATACTACATTTTAACAATTTATTATAAATACATTAAGTAATATTTAAAATTCATACTTTCATTGGAATAACAAAAATGAAAGTTTATTTAAAAAAAATACCAAAAGGTATTTTTTTTAAAAATTCAATTAGAATGCATTTACTCCAGGAATATTTGATCCTGTTATATCTGAATTACCTACCTGAAAAGTTCTTTGAAATACTCCAATTATTCCCCATACAGATAACATAATAAATAAACCAATTAAACCCTGAACAATAACTGTTTTATACTTTGACTTATCATCACCATCAGCTGCAATAACATATCTTACTATCCCATATAGGAAATAAGCTAAAGCAGCAGCGATTAAGAAAGGAATAAGCCTATCAACAAAAGCACGCAAAGTAGATAAAATTGAGAAAGCGTTTGCACCTTGGGCAAATGTCAGAATAGGAACACCTAATAGAGCAGCTCCTGTAATAATTTTTTTCATATTTTCATAACTAAATTAACTAATAATAATCGATTACTATCTTCTACTAACTGCATATTATATGCACCTTATAAGAAGCCATGTCTATTATAACATATAATATAAAATACTGACAAGTAAATATTAATACTTTCTTTATAAATAAGAATCTAAAATTAATTTCTCATTCCAAGAAATGAAAAGCCTTTTTGAACACCAAGTGTAATTAAAATTGTTTTTACAATAATCCATGCAAGCATAATAATTATAACACCAATAACTAACTTAGTCATTGCATTTTTTGCTGCTGTTCTTTTTTTAGGATCAGCGGCACTAGAAATATATAAAAATCCAGCATATGTAAACATAATTGCAGAAATTGGAAGAACTAATACAAAGATATAATTAATGATACGATTTAACATACCCATAAAATCAGAAAAACCACACATTGGACCATTATTATAACCACACTTTGTACTTACAAGACCATCTCCATCATTAATCCCACCACCAGAGTTACTACCAACCCCTGTTGTAGAATTATTCCAATTATTAGAACCACCACCAGAGTTTGGTACCTTAGTTCCAATTATATATGTTTGAATTGGTAATTCGAATTGACTATCCTTATAATTAATAGTTATTTTATATTCACCAGACTTAAGTACAGGTGTTCTGTTTTTTGTTGTTGCCGATATTGTATTATTTACACTTAAATTGAAATCTGAATTAAGTACCATTATCTCACCTGTTTTATCCGTACGCTTTAAAACAATCTCTACCTTACCTGTTTCGCCATCTATAACGTCAGCAGATATATCATAATAATAATTATTATTACCTTGTTTTTTTAAATTAACACTCCAATTTTCAAATACATCATGTTCATTAACAACTGCACTTTTTGGAACACTGTCTAAGAGACAATAGTCTCCACCACTTGAATAACAAGTCGAAATTGGTTTTCCTTTACTTGAATTAGAAAAATAAACACTATATTGATTGTCACTATTCACAACATATCCAGAAGTCATACCATTACACGTTGGATATTTTAGTTTAAAATGTTCTGCTCCTGTTGTTACACTAAAATTACATAAGTCTACCTTATTATTTCCATACTTTAATATTAAATAGTACACTCCATTACTATCTGGCTCCCACCAACCGTCAAGATTATAATAAAAATATCCTTTAGATGAAGTATCTACACTACTACTATTTATATCAAAATTTACAGTTTTCTCCTGTGCAAAAATACTATGTGAAAAGTTTACTGAAATTAAAATAATAAACAAAAAAATAATATATTTGAATATGTTTTTCATATAAATTTATTATAACAAAAAAATAAAAAAGCTCGAAGCTTTCCTACTTATTTCTTTTTGCCTTTGATCTATCAGATTCTTTTAAAAATTCTTTTCTTAAACGAATTGCATCTGGAGTAACTTCTAAAAATTCATCTGAACGCATGAGTCCCATTGCTTTTTCTAAAGTTAAATTAAGTGGAGGTGTTATTTTAACTGTTTCATCAGAGCCGGAAGCTCTCATATTAGTTAATTGCTTCCCTTTAGTTGGGTTTACCATTAAATCAATTCCTTTTGCAGAATTACCAATAACCATACCTTCATATATTTCATCTCCTGCAGAAATATATAACTGCCCACGTTCTTGTAAATTTCCGAGAGAAAAACCTAATGCCTTACCAGTAGCCATGGATACCATAGATCCAAGTTCCGTTTTTTGAATAACCCCAGCATATTCTTTAAAACTATCAAAAATAGATGTTAAAATACCTTCCCCTTTTGTATCAACAACAAATTCATTTCTATAGCCTAATAAACCACGTGTTGGAATTGAAAAAGTCATTCTTGTCTGTCCATTCTCTATTTTCATATCTGTCATAATTCCCTTTCTTTTGCCAAGTTTTTCAATAACAACTCCAGAAAATTCCTCTGGTACTAATATAGTAAGATCTTCAAACGGTTCAGATTTAACTCCATCAATTTCTTTTATAATTACCTCAGGTTGAGAAACTGCAAGTTCAAATCCTTCGCGTCTCATATTCTCTATTAAAACAGCAATATGTAATTCCCCACGCCCATATATCTTATATTTGGCTGAATTTCCAAGCTCAACACGTAAACCAACATTAACTTCTAATTCTTTTTCTAATCTCTCTAGTATTTGGCGAGAAGTTAAATATTTTCCACATTTCCCAGAAAAAGGAGAATCATTTACAAACATATTCATTGAAATTGTTGGTTCATCAACTGATATTGCTGGAAGCAGATTATCTGAATTTTCAAGCAAAAGAGTCTGCCCAATAAAGATTTCAGGAATTCCAGCAATCATAACAATATCACCGGCAACTGCTTCTGTAACATCAATTCTTTTTAATCCATTAAAAGAAAAAAGTTGAGTAACTTTTCCTATTATCGTTTTTTCACCATCTTTAAGAAAAACTTTTTCTCCTTTTTTTATTTTACCTTCATAAATTCTTGCAATACCCATACGACCAAGAAAATTGTCATATGCAAGATTAAATACTTGTCCACGTAATGATTTATTAATTAGTTCATCTGTAGATACGTTTGGAACTTCTTCTAAAATAAGGTCTAATAGTGGGTCAAGATCTTTCATCTCGTCATCCATTTTCCGTTTTACTACTCCATCACGACCAACCGCATATATTGTTTTAAAATCTAATTGTTCATTATTTGCACCTAGATCAAGAAATAATTCATATACTTCTTCCTGTGCTTTTTCTACATTAGCAGCTGGTTTATCAATCTTGTTTAAAACCAGTATTGGTTTTAAACCTAATTCTAAAGATTTTTTCAAAACAAATTTTGTTTGTGGCATTGGACCTTCAGCTGCATCAACAACAAGCAAAACAGAATCAATTGAGCGTAAAACACGCTCAACTTCTGAGCCAAAATCAGCATGTCCAGGTGTATCTAATATATTTATCTTTGTATCTTTATAAATGACCGATGTATTTTTAGCATATATAGTAATCCCTCGTTCTTTTTCTATATCATTTGAATCCATAGATACACCATGTTCAACCATCCCTGTCTGTTCAAGAATAGCATCGGTGAGTGTAGTCTTTCCGTGATCCACGTGTGCAATAATAGCAATATTTCTCATTTCCATAATATTTTTAATGATAACACAAACTAAAAGAATGTCATTATCAAATTAATCTTTATAAAATATTATTTTATAATTTACATCCAATGAACATGAATAACAAGAAAAATTATATATAAGAAGAATTGTAACGTACACACAATCTTCTTATATATAATTTTTTAAAACCTTAGCAGAATTATATAATTTATTTAATTCTTCTTTCTCAATCTTTATCTTCTTTAAGTCGAAAGAAAAACCATTTTTAGATAGCCTTACTGGAATAGATAATGCAACATTTGATAACCCATATTCTCCAAGCAGCGAAACAGATAGTGGTAAATATTCTATTTTTTCTGATAATAAAACATCAAAAATATCACAAACAGCAGAAGCAATACCAAAATAAGTAGAACCCTTCCCTTCTAATATTTCATAAGCTTCTCTCCTTACAGAATCTTCTATTTTTTTCTTCTTTTCATGAGAATAGTCTGATGAGTGTTCATAATTAGACCAATCAACAAACGAAGAATCTCCATGTTCACCAAGAACATAAACTGGCGTTCCGTCGTGATTTGTACATTCTTTTTCGTCTAATTTTGATAGTAATCTTTGTGTATCTAATAATGTACCAGTACCAAATACATGTCCAACGGGAAGTTCAAAAATCTTAGTGGCCAAATGTGTCAATATATCAACTGGATTTGATACCATTATAACCAAAGCTGTTTTTTTTATCTCACCAATATTTTTTTGTATCGATCTTAATATATTTTTGTTTACATCTGTTAATTCAAGTCTAGTTTGACCTGGTTTTTGTGCCACTCCAGCAGTAATAACAAAAATATCTATGTCAGAAAAATTATCTTTAAAACTACGAGTAGAAATATTACTTTTATCACAAAGTGGTAACATATCAGAAATATCTAAATATTGTGCCCGCAAAAGTTTTTCATTAATATCAACAAGAACAAATTCAACATTTAGGTCCTTATGAACTCCTATTGCTACTATATGAGATCCAACATTACCAGCCCCTATTACAGCTATCTTTTTCATATTTATATTATAACAAATTGAAACATAAAATGATATTCTTTATACTAGTAAAATGCTTGCAAATATATTCTATTATAGTTTAATTAAATTAAATATTTTAAAAACTAAATAAATTATATTATGAGAAAAAAATACAATGTATTATTAGAAACCTTTAAACAAATAAAAGGTTTAACTGATTACATCTTTGATCAGAATATTAATCTTAAAAACACAACAATTGATGAAATTACTCTATTGAAAGAAACTATTGAAAATATAATAATTGATCTTCAAACAAACACGAGAAGAATTATTGATTTCAAAAAAGTTGGTCTTATCATTGAAATACTGTTTAATAACAATAAAAAAAAGATAACTATACCTGAGTCAAAAACATTAACAATTGCCTTCCTTAAAGTAGCGGGGATTCTAAAAGATGAAGGATTGGAAAGAATAGCAATAAATATTGCTAAGGTAATTAGTAAAGGTAAAAACGGAATAGAAAAAAGAAATTATCATACAATTCCAATATTAGAAATAAATAATATGAAAAATCTAAAAACATTAAATAAAGAAATAGTGTTAATGCATATTAACTAATGGATTTAATAAAAAAATACAGTATGGCAACTGTATTTTTTCTATGCACTATTTTTTTTATGACACTCTCTACAAGCAACAGTATCTGGATCTACTGGTTTAAATGGTAATTCATCAATTACAACGCCACATTCACAACATTTCCAATCTCCGATATAAATCTTTTTCACACTATCCCTTAATTTAGATGGTCTACTTTTCATGTGACAATTCCTACAAGTTAATGTAGATGGATCACGTGGTTCAAACGGCAATGAATCAATCTGAGACCCACATTCCATACATGTCCAATCTCCAGTATACATTTTTCTTTCTTCCATATTTTAAATTATTTTAAAAGTTAATTTAATAAATGATTCCTACCCGCCAAATCGCCATGCGCTAAGGAGCTTCAAAATCATAAACACATTATATCATAAAATTCTAAAAAATAAATCATCAATGCTATATATAAAAATACCATAATAGGTATTTTTTGTTGTAACACATGTCTCGTACTAGCTCAAGTTTGCTGCTCGGCTAGGGTTCGAACCTAGATTAACGGTACCAGAAACCGCAGTCCTACCATTAGACGACCGAGCAATATAATTATATTACCGAATTTATAAAAAAATAAAAGATGGTGGAAACAAAGTTTCCACCATCTTTTATTTTTTTAAGCCTAAACTCTCAAATATTTTCTTATGGCAAGGATACTTGCAAAAAATCCAAGTAAAATTCCAGTACCACAAATTATAATACTAAATTGAAGAATATTATCTATAAAATAGTTTTTTATACTCATTCCACCAAAAAAGGTTTTAGTAACATTTGATAGCCAACTAGTTGTTGGAAATAATATTATTATTGTAATAATACCAGCAATAAATCCATATAAGACGCCAATAACAGTAAAAGGGCCTCTAATATACCGGTGCTCAGCTCCAACAAGACGCTTAATTACAATATCATTTCTAGAAGAATATATCGCAATACGCATTGTACTCAGAACAACCAAAACGGCAATAATTGCTAAAAATAATATAGAAGCATAGGCAATACCACGAACAACAGAACTAAATTGATTAAGCCTATCTATGATCTTTTTATTGTCATGGTAATTTGTTCTTTCAACAAATTCTGAATTATTTACAATAGGCTCCGATTCAACCGCAGTAATAATTGCCTCATATTGCGTAGAATCTTTCGCTCGTATATTAAGCGACGCCCCTAATGGGTTATCACCTAGTTCTTCTAATGATCTTTTTATTAAGTCATCATCAGCATGTCTATTTTGAAAATCAATTAAAGCTTTTTCTTTTGAAATATAAGCTACATCTCTAACCTCAGGAATAAGTAATATCCTTTCTTTTAAGTCTTGTATCTCACTTACAGGAGTGTCTGGAAAGAAATATATATTCATATCTACTCTATCTTGTAATTGATTAAGAGAAAAGTTAATGATTCCATTAATGAAAAGTAAAGATGACAAAACTAATAAAGATAAAGTCATTACCAATACAGATGCAAATGATACAACTTTATTTCTCCAAAAAGCAACAAGCCCTTCTCTAAATATTCTTTTTAAATCTAATCCTAATGACATAATTATTTTTTACTTGTAGTGTAATGATACTTACCTTCTTTATCATCTCTAATAATTCTACCCTTATCAATATGAACAACTCTTTTCTTTAACTCATCAACTACAAAACTGTTATGAGTAGATAAGATAACGGTAGTCCCTAATTCATTTATCTTTTTTAATATATTAATAACAGAATGAACACTTGATGGATCAAGTGATCCAGTTGGCTCATCTGCTATCAATAAATCTGGCTGATTAATTATTGCACGTGCAATTGCAAGTCTTTGCTGTTCTCCTCCAGATAACTCACTTGGAAAATAAAACATTTTATCTTCTAATCCTACAAGCTCAAGTGCATGCGGTACGTCTGCTCTTATTTCATCATCTGTTTTTCCAACCATTTCCATTGCAAATGATACATTTTCATATACTGTCTTATCTTCAAGTAATTTAAAATCTTGAAATACTACACCTATACGCTGTCTATATCTAGGAATATCACCAGCTCTTAGATTATGAATATTTACACCATCAAAGTGTACGGATCCCTCAGTTGGTTCCTCTTCTGTAAGAAGAATCTTTAATAAGGTTGTTTTACCTGCACCAGAGGGTCCAATCAAACTAATAAATTCTCCATCATCTATAGATAAATCTATATTATACAAAGATGTATTCCTTTGTTGGTATATCTTCGAAACATTCTCAAACTTAATCATTATAGACTTATTTTATCACAAAGGCTTTTAAATAAAAATAGACTATATGTTATAAAAATTATTATCATAATAAATAAAATTCATTATGATAATTGACAGTAAATAAACAATTTGTTATTTTTAAATAAATCAAACCTTATCAAAATTAAATTATTTATTATGTGTTATCTACTAATACTAAAAATCTTAATATTAATATGGATTAGCATATCATTATTATATTATGCTAACGGAACATTCAAGTATGCTATTAAAAATACAAAGAAAAGTATTCGAATAACTATTCCAATGTTTTCTGATTATTTGTTATTAATCTTTGTTTACGAAATATATTTTCAAAGTATAAATAAAAATAAAATGATATTCTTTATAATATTACTAATAATTTCACTCTCAGAAAAGATTTATACATTAAATAAATATAAAAAAGAAAGATAAATGGAATAATTAGAAAGAACACCTTAATTCAATTAAGGTGTTCTTTTAAAAAAAATATTTATTAAATAAGTCCAACCTTTTCTCTTATTTCTTTCATTTTACTTTTTACAATCTTCTGAACTTTTCTATTCCCTTCATCAATAATTTGACGAACAATTCCAGGATTTTCTTCATAGTATTTTCTCTTTTTTCGCATTGGCTCAATAAGCTCTAAATAATTTTCCAAAAGAATCTTTTTGGAATCACCATATCCAAGACCTCCATCTTCATAACCTTTCTTAATTTCAGAAAGCTGTGGTTCCGATGTAATTAATTTATGTAAAGCAAAAACATTACAATCCTCTGGATTTTTCTTTTCTTCAGGTTTTTTAGAATCAGTTATGATTCCCATAATTGCTTTTTTAATTTCTTTATCTGTTCCAAATAATGGGATAATATTTCCATATGATTTTGACATCTTATCACCATCTATGCCAGGAACAACTGCAACTTCTTCTTTGATATATTCACTTGGTTCAACAAAAGTCTCTCCATATATATTATTAAATTTACGTGCAATCTCTCGTGCCATCTCAACATGTTGAATCTGATCTCTCCCAACAGGAATAACTTCTGCCTGTGGTAAAAGAATATCTGCTGCCATTAATATAGGATAATCAAAAAGACCAACAGAAGCATCAACTCCCCTAGCAACCCTATCTTTGAAGGCATGAGCACGTTCCAGCCATGGAACTGTAACAAGGCAATTAAACATCCAGGCTAACTCTGTAACTTCTGGAATTGAAGATTGCCTATAAAATATAGTCTTTTCTGGATCTAAACCAATGGCAAGATAATCTAAGATGAGATTATGAATAGACAACTTTAATTCATTTTTATCATGCATTGTAGTCATTGCATGAAAATCTGCAATAAAAATATACATATTGAACTCATCTTGCATGTCAATTGTTGGCTTCAACATACCAAAATAATTTCCAAGATGTGGACTACCGGTCGGCTTAATACCAGATAATGCTATCTTTTTTCTATTATTATTTCTTTCCATGAAACTAAACATTATGAACTATACGAGTTGGATAAGGTATCTCAATTCCATGTTCTTCAAAAATTAATTTAAGTCTACGACGCATTTCACCAGTAATACCATACTGTGTTTTTGGTAAAACCTTACCGCTTATATGTATAATAATTGAAGATTCGCCAAAATCATCAACCCTCAAAAAGTGAGGAGCTTCTAATATATCATCAGAAAACTTTGGATCTTCTGAAATACCAAGTCCTACTTTATTAATTATATCTTCTAATTTATCTATATCTGTATTATATCCAACACCTATTTTAAAATCTACCTTTGAAAAATCTTTCGATTTATTTGATGCAACTTTTATTTCACTATTCGGAACATAATGAATTGTACCATCTATTTCTCTAAGTTTTGTAACTCTAAGAGTCATATCTTCTACTGTTCCACAATATTTACCAGTACAAATGTAATCTCCAATTCTATACTGATTTTCTGCTAAAATGAATAAACCAGTAATAATATCTTTTACGAGTGATTGAGAACCAAAACCCACAGCGACACCAAGTATACCTGCACCTGTTATTAAACCACCAACTGGAACATTAAATTCTGCTAAAATAGTTATGGTTGCAGTTATCCAAATTACAATTCCAAAAAAGCTATGTGAAATCTTTATAAGTGTATCTTCACGTTTTTTTTCCTCTATTTGAGTTGTATATGATGATCTTATTACTGCACTCCGAATAAATCTATCTAAAATTTTATTTAAAAATTTAAAAAGTAACCAAGCAATAACTATTATTGCTAATAATCTTATACCATGTTCAGACAACCAATCTTTCGTAAAAAGAAATGTATTTAGTAATATTTTCATATGAATAATTATACCAAGACAATAATAAAATAAAAGTTACTATATAAAAATGCAAAACTTCTATTCTAAAAAACAAAAAGCTTTTTTATTGTTTATCCAATTAAATCATTTACTTCCATATTTAACTCTTTTGCAAGTGAAATAGAACACTTCAATTTACTAACAAAATCATCAATTGTGTAATATTTTAAATCCTTAACTAAAATAAGTTTCTCAGAGGCCATCTTTTTTAAAATAGTCTGTGTAATAGACGATAATGTAGTTACTGGGTATAATTTCTTTTCATAAACTATCTTCATTAGATTTATATATTCTGGAAAACTCCATCCCATTAGTTGCATATCACGATGTTTAACATAATTAATTGCACTATCAGTAAATAATGTATTTGTTATTAACCACATATAATACTCACTATTATCACCTCTGTTTTTTGCTTTTCTTTTTATATCTTGTAAACGTGCATCAGCATACATGATCTGATTAATGTGTGTTTTTGTTTTAAAATCATTCCTATATTTTGCCTCAACAATAAATATTACATTTCCTTTTTTAGCTATAACATCAATTTCATGACTAACACCCTCGCCCTCAAGATAAACGTTAGTATCAACTTCATAATCCATTTCTCTAAACAAAGAAGCAACATATTGCTCAAACATAAACCCAGATGGACCTAATATGGACAAACCTCTCTCTAATCCGTATAAAGCTGCAAGCCCTGGATCATATTCATATAAAAGATCTCTTACTTTAGAAAAAATATCATTTGTTGATACTTTTGATTTCATTGAACTAGAAACAACATTACAAATATTCTTAATCATTGATTCTGATGTACCAATTATATTTAAAGATCGACAAAGCTTGTTTGAATCATATAGTTCTTCAAAACCATTTCTTTTTATTACTTTCACAGATTTCTTCATCTTCATTATAATACCATTAAAAAACATAAAGCTAAACTTTATGTTTTTTATCTAAAAATTGTGTAAGAACAGATTTAAAACTTTTAATACTTCTTTCATCATATGCAGTAATTGAATAAACCATGTTATGTCCAACTTTTTCTTTAAATTCGGTTACAAGTTTAGCTAACTCAACTTCACTGACAAGATCATTTTTTGTTAAAAGAATTAACTCATCTTTTTTATCCAGCCCCTCGCCATAGTTAGATAACTCTCCACGAATAATTTCATAGTCAACCATTGGATTTTCAGAGTCAAGACTAACCAAATGAACCAATGTATTTGTACGACGTATATGTCTTAAAAATTTATAACCAAGCCCCTTTCCCTTTGATGCTCCATAAATAATCCCAGGAATATCTGCTAAAATATACCCATACATATCACCAAGATGTGGATCTAATGTTGTAAAATGATATGCTCCAACTTTTGACCTAGCATTTGTTAATAAATTAAGTAGTGTAGATTTTCCTGCAGAAGGTAATCCAATAAGCCCAACATCAGCAAATAAACGTAATTCAACTTCGAAATTTGCTTCTTCTCCTTTTTTACCTGGAGTCCATTCTAAAGGTGTTGTATTTGTAGATGATTTAAAATGTTCATTTCCAAGACCACCACGTCCTCCTCTTAATATTAAAATTTTTTCACCAATATCACCGAGCCAAAACTCTTCTCTCGTAAACAAATTCTTTAATATAGTTCCTCTTGGAAAACGCAGAATAATATCTTCACCGTTTCTTCCCTCTTTACCAAGATTTCCACCAGAAATACCACTTTCTGCAGAAAAGTTTTTTTTATGTTTGTAATATTCTAAATAGGCTAAATCTGATACTGTTTCAGCGAAAACATTACCTCCATTACCTCCATTACCTCCACCTGGACCTGATTTTGGCTTAAACTTTTCATGCCTCCAACGAACAACCCCATCACCACCATTACCAGCTTTTATGTGTAATTTTACTTCATCTACGAATGCCATAAAATTAGTATAAATTATTAGTTACAACTTACAAGTAAAAAAATTGTTTTTAATTCACAAAAATAACTATTGTATATAGTAATGTAAAAAATAATTTCAACAATACCAAATAAAACCCTTTTTTAAAAAATCAAATCTAATCAATAAGTGCAAGTTCAGCTAATTGACGGGCTCCCAATCTAGATTTTGCAACAACTAGCCACAATGAATTGTGGCAAAAAATTGCATCGGAAACACCTGTTACTTTTTGAAGTTCTCTATCTCTCTTACCAGCCCATGATTTTGGCATTGATTTTCTGTTTTCAAAAGTGCAAGGATTCTCTCTCATTGCCACAACTTTCCAATTCTTATTTGATTTAGCAACAACATACATAACCTCTGGATATTTATTTAATACTTGCATCATAGATCCAACACCAACATGATAAGGAATTTCAATTATTTCCTTAGATTTTGACCTTTGATAAGATTCTTCTATCAAATCTATCATTTCTATACGTTGAAATGATTTTTCAATTTCACGTTTAAGAACTCCTTCAAAAAAAGAAACTAACTCTAAAAAGCTTTTTAATTGTCTGTTATCATTCTCAGAATCTTTCCATGTATTTTGATAAGCGGATACAATACCATGAATACCATATTCATAAATACCACTACAATCAGCTGGTTCACTAATACTTATACCATTATCTATTGCATCTATCGGCTGAGCCAATCGACGGTCAATGTCATTAATAACTTCTTCGTTATCTTTGCATAAAAAAGAGCCATATTTCTTCCAAACTAAACCAAAAGAAGCATACGGAATTGCATTTTCTCTTCTTCCAGCTCCTTCCGGTTGATGATGATCAAATCGTTCTAAAATTGGATCATATATTCCACCAACATCAAAGACATAATCTGCCTTTTCTATAATATATTCATCACGTGTTCTTATAACTTTATATTTAATATTATGTTTCTTAAAGTATAAAGATAATGTAGCACAAGCGAAAATATCATCTGCATGGAAAGAACCAGAGTGTGTTACCACTTTTTTCTTTCTTTTAAATATCATAAGTTTATTGTAACACAAAAACCAAAATTAACGAGCAGCATAATAATAAGATTTTTATAAAAAAAGAGAAAAAACGTTATAGTGAATACAAGATTGAATTGTTTTCAATAAATCGTAAAAAGTAAAAAATTACATCTTATGTAGTTTTTTACTTTGATATTTTGTCTAATATCCAAGTTATAATAGTCATTGCTATTGCACCCCACAGAGCAGCTATAATATTTGAAACGATAAACCCATTTATAATTGAAGCAACAAACCAAAATAATAAAACATTTATTAAAAGACCAAATAAACCAAAAGATATAATGTTGAATGGAATAGCTATAACTTTCAAGACAGGTCTAATCGCAAAGTTTATAAAGGCAAAAACCAATGCTGCAATTATAGCAGTTCTTCCGCCATCCACAGATATTCCTGGAATAAAATAAGGTAAACCATAAAATACAACAAGTGAAAGTACTACTATTTGTAATAAAAATCTTTTCATATATTTATGTAAATAAACCGTCAACAATATCTTTTACTAAAGAACCGTCAGCTTTTCCTCTTAATTCTCCCATAATTACACCAATGAATTTCCCTTTTTCAGAATGATCTGAAATATTCATTTCCTCTTTTTTTGCAGTAACAAAATCTCTTATTTTTTCTTCTGACATAAGTTCTGGAAGAAATTTCTTCAATATTTCCAATTCTACCTTTTCCTCGGAGGCAAGGTCATCGCGACCAGCATCTTCAAATTGTTTTATAGAATCTTTTCTCTTTTTTGATTCACGAGTAATAACCTTAACTGCCAACTCATCATCAACTGGAGTATCAGGAGATAATTTCTGAGCAACGACTTCATTTATAAAAGCAGACATTAATCCACGATATGTTGTAACCGCTGCCATGTTACGTTCTTTCATTGAAGCTTTCATAGCTTCTTTAATTTGTTCTTGAATAGTCATATAAAATAAGTTTATATTTATTAGTAATATGTTGCAAGTTTAATAACGGAAAGTTTTACTCCAAGTAATTTATAAAATATAAATTATAAACAAGCCCTCTGTTTGCAAAAAATATTAATTCATGTAAATAATAGACTCATGAAATTAGTAATAGTAGAGTCACCCTCAAAAGCAAAAACAATAGAGAAATATCTTGGGCATGAATATACAGTCTGTTCATCAATTGGACATATACGAGATTTACCGAAATCAAATAAAGATGCCATAGACATTAGCGGTGGTTTTATTCCACGCTATGTTATTTATCCAGACAAAAAGAAAATTATTGCAGAAATAACAAAACTTGCACATAAATCAAATGAGATTCTTCTTGCACCAGATCCAGACCGTGAAGGTGAAGCAATAGCTTGGCATCTTGATCAAGTCATACGTGATTCATTTGCTGATAAAAAAGATGTTCCACCCATCCACCGAGTAAGTTTCAATGAAATAACCAAAGACGTCGTAAATACAGAAATTCAGAAATCACGTAATATAGATATGAATTTAAAAAGAGCGCAAGAAGCACGTCGTGTTTTAGATAGACTTGTCGGTTATGATCTTTCAGGGCTTATCTGGAAAAAAGTTCGCTATGGTCTTTCTGCTGGAAGAGTACAATCTCCAGCTCTAAGAATTCTTATGGAACGTGAAAGAGAAATTCGCGCATTTAACCCCGAAGCATACTATGTAATAGGTGGAGAATTTTTATCAAGCAAGATATCATTTCCACTTATCTGTTCTGAAGAACCAAAATCTATAGATAAAGCAATTGAGATAATTGATAAAGCAGAAAATGGAAAATGGTCTGTTATTGATATAAAAGAAACACCAGGGACAAGAAAAGCTCGCGCTCCTTTTACAACATCAACTCTACAACAGACGGCATCGTCACGCTTAGGATTTTCACCTTCACGAACCATGCGAGTTGCACAAAAACTATACCAAACAGGGCATATCACTTATATGAGAACTGATAGTACTACTTTATCAAAGATAGCTCTCATTGATATTGAAGGTCATATAGAAAAAAATTTTGGGAAAAAGTATTTAGAGATAAAACAATTCAAAACAAAATCAAAAAATGCTCAAGAAGCACATGAAGCAATAAGACCAACTTCTTTCACAAAAGCCGTAAAAGGTTCAACGGTAGATGAAAAAAGTCTTTATGAACTCATAATGGCTCGTACAATATCATCACAAATGGTTCCAGCAAAATTAATAAGAACAAAATTAATTGCAAATATAGAGAGCAAAGATATTCCATATTTTATGACTAACGGGATTCGTCTTATTTTTCCAGGATGGCTTGCTGCTGATCCAAAATCTCGAGGAGACGACGTTGAATTACCACCAGTGAAAATAAATGACAAACTAACACTTGAAGGAATTTCAAATACAGAAAAATTCACAACCCCACCAAATAGATATTCTGAAGCTGGACTAATTAAAGAACTTGAAAAAAGAGGTATTGGTCGCCCTTCTACATATGCTTCAATAATTAAGACCATTATAGATCGTGGTTATGTTGAACGAGAAGGAAGAACACTATTTCCTACTGATACTGGTGATGTTGTTTCTTCATTCCTAGAAAAACATTTTATGCATTATATAGGAGACGATTTTACTGCTGAAATGGAAAATCAGTTGGATAATATCGCAAGCGGAACTGATGAATATGTAAAAGTACTTTCAAACTTCTATACTCCATTTAAAAAATCAGTTGATGAAAAAAAAAATATCCCAAAACTAACTAATCTCGGAGATACTCCTGATGAGTTTAAATGCCCAAAATGTAAATCACCTATGGTTTACAAATTAGGACGAACAGGAAAGTTTATGTCTTGTTCAAAATATCCAGAATGTGATGGTGCTCTTACTGTAGACGGAAAAGAAATTGGAAACGAAGAACCTATTGGAGTTCATCCAGAAACAGGTGAAGAAATTTTTCTACTTGACGGACGTTTTGGTCCTTATGTGCAACTCGGACAAACAATAAAAATTCCAAAACTCACGAAATTTCCAAAAGGTTATAAAAAAACAGATGCTGAAAAAGAGATGCTCAAAAAAGAAAAAGAAGAGATTGCAAGACTTAAAGCTCTTCCAAAACCGCGAAGAGCAAGTCTCCCATCAGGAATGAAACCAGAAGATCTTACTTTAAAACAAGCAGTTCAATTACTCATTCTCCCTCGCGAGCTTGGAATCCACCCAGAATCTGGAGAAATGATTATTGCAAATACAGGACGCTTTGGTCCATATGTTGGACACGGTCGTGAATTTAGATCTATTAAAAAATCAACAAAGTTAAATCCTTACGATATTACTTTTAAAGAAGCCTTGAAAATTCTCAATGAACCAAAGACTCTCCCAAAAGGAGTTGAGTTGGTAAAAGTTCTTGGAAAACACCCGAACACTGGAAAGGAAATTAGATTACTCAAATCAAAATCTGGACATTATGTTCAGAAAGGTATGAAAAGATTGTATTTGGATGAAAAAGAAAATATTGAGAAATTCTCAATAGAAGACGCTTTAAAATTAATGATTTAATTTTAATAAAAAATATTGTTATTTTTTAAAACATCTTGCAAACATACTTAACTTAATTATAGTTTAATAAAATTAAATAAACTTTATAAACTAAAAACTTAGTATCATGGTAAACAGAACAAAAACCAATCACGCCAATGATTTTGCAGCTAACTTAAACTTAAAGATGTCTGGTATAAAAATAAATAAAACAAAAATTTCTATATCTTTTGAACAAATACAAACATTAATTAACGATGCGTAGAATAACCTTCTACGCTTTTTTTATTTCCAAATTTGCTATAATCAGATCATGAACATTTTATATATAATATTAACAATAATTTTTATTGGGCTATTAATCTGGCTTATTTTTGAAGTTAAAAAAAGTCAAACAAAAAAACCTGCCGAAGATTCAAATGCCATGCAAATGTTATTGCAACAAATGAACACTCTACGGGAATCTATGGAAGACAAAATTACCGGCTCAAACCGTGATATGTCGCGAGCGGTCAAAACACAATTTTCAGAATCGCAAAAACTAATACAAACAATAAATGAGCAAGTTTCAAAACAACTCATGGATGTGAATAAGCAAATCGCAGAAACACAAGAATCAAACAAACAAGTATTCAATCTTGCAAGTCAACTCAGTGACTTAGAAAAAGTATTAAAAAATCAAAAAACCCGTGGAAATCTTGGTGAAATGGGACTTGAACTTATTCTTTCAAATATTCTTTCTCCATTGAATTATAAAATGCAATACTCCTTTCCAGATGGAAAGATTGTAGATGCAATTATTAAAACAGAATCTGATAAATTTATTCCAGTGGATGCAAAATTCTCACTTGATAATTACAGACGACTTATTGATGAAAAAGACGATGAAAAAAAATTGGATCTCGAAAAAGAATTTAAAAAGGATCTAAAAAGACGAATAGATGAAACTGCACAATATATACGGCCAAAAGATGGAACACTACCTTTTGCTTTTATGTTTATACCAGCAGAAGGAATATATTATGATCTACTTGTTAATGAAGTTGGTGCAATACGTGCAAATACACGAAATCTTATTGATTATGCGTATAATGATAAAAAAGTTATTATTGTGTCACCAACAACTTTCTCTGCATATCTACAATCAGTTTTATATGGATTCAAGGCTTTCAAAATAGAGAAAACGGCAGTTGAAATCCAAAAAAATGTTGAAAAACTTGGACGTCATCTAAGCGCCTATAACGAAGCATTTCTGAAATTAGGAAATTCACTAAGTACAACTGTTAATCACTTTGATAAAGCTTCCCATGAATTAAGACAAATAGATAAAGACGTTACAAAAATATCTGGAACATCTCCAGAACTGGAAACACTGAAAATTGAAAAACCATCAGAGAATTAAAAAGACTTAAATTTAATTAAGTCTTTTTAATTCTCTAAATGTTCATCTGCCTTTAATTTATTACGACTTAATAATAAGACAATCATCCATACAACTATTATAAGAACACCTACCTTTTCAGATATTCCAAGCAATGTTGTTTCCAAAAGACCTGTTGTTAAATTATTAAGCGTAAATATAATTCCCGCTATTGTTAATAGCGCTACAATAATAAATGAAATAATAGAATATATTTTTAATGGTTTTGTTTTAAATTGTAATCCATTTATTAAAATTAAGGCTGGATATGTTAAAAATAATAAGCTTGCTGAAATAACATGAATATATTCATTATACGTTTCTATTAAACCATTTCCATCAACATGAAAAACGGTCAACATTACTATAAATATACCAGAAAGAAAAAATAAAAGAGATCCTAGTTTTACTTTTTTATTTTTAAAATGAAAAAATAAAATACCTATTGTTACATTTACCAAAGCAAATAAATAGAAAACTGTGCTTACAATATATCCATATTCACCTGCCGCATAATTACTCAATGAATTTTTTATGACACTACCATCAGAACTAAGTAAATGAATCGCTATAAGCGCTAAAATTCCAATAGAAATCAATGTTATATCAGCTCTAATTAAATTATCTTCTTTTTTCTTTTTCATAAATTTAAGTTAAAAATATTATCTATCAGGTGGAACATTATAATAATTTATTAGAAATTTTGATATATCTCTAAATGGATTAATCAATGTCTGTGAAGCATATTTTATATGCTTAGGATATACAGTATACATCAATACAATAAACTGTGGGTCATATGCTGGGAAATACCCAAAAAAACTATGTAAATTTCTATCATTATAATAACCACCATCCGGTGCAGGAATTTGTGCTGTTCCCGTTTTTGCGGCAATACTATGATTAGGTAGTTTCACCTTACCATGCATATATTTATCAAATACATTTACAAGCATACGAGATACTTCTTCTGAAGTTTCTGGTGAAATAACCTGAACACCATCATCTTTATAACTAAGAACCTTGAAAAGACCGTTTGTATACTCAATTTTTTTAACAATATGAGGTATAACTGTTTTACCATTATTTGCCAATGCAGATAAAGATTTTATAAATGAAATAGGAGAAACAGCAACCCCTTGTCCAAAGGAAATATTAGCAAACTCAATGTTTCTATTACTTTTTAGATTTGAAGTTAATCCAGATGACTCATTTGGTAAATCAATACCTGACTTTTCACCAAAACCATAATTTTTAAAATATTCTCTAAAAGACTTTTTAGAAATCTTTGTTGATACAAATACCATACCAGTATTTAAAGATTGATTTAATATTTCCTGTACATTAACCCAACCACGACCACGCTTATCATAATTACTAATTGTATATTTACCAATTTTAACTGAACCCTTATCATAGTATTTAGTATCTGCAGTAATGACGTTTTGATTAATACCTATTGCCACAACAAGCGGCTTTATTACAGAACCAAACTCATAAATATTCTCAACAAGAGGATTTTTAAATACTGAAAGTGAATCATTCTTAAAATCATTATTATCAAAATTAGGAACAGCTGCCATTGCATAAATTTCACCATTTTTAGGATTCATTATTATTCCACCAGTTGACTGAGAACTCCATTTCTTTTGTATTCCTTCAATCTCTTTTTCAAGGAATAATTGTACCTGTGGATCAATTGTAGCAATAATATCCCCTTCTTGTTTTGTATTAATATCAACAAGATTTCTAGCTCCGTGAAATGCCTTTGCGAAAAAATTAGTATATAAGTCAACGTTATCTCTTTTAAGAGTATCTTCATACTGTCTTTCTAAACCATAACGTCCACAAAACTTATTGTTAGAATCATACCCTAAAAATCCAATTACATGAGATGCTGATTTGTGAAGTGGATACACTCTCCATTTTTCAGAGTGTAAACTTATTTTATTGCCAAGTTCTTTTTTTATTTCTTCTCCATCTGCTACAGGAATTTTATGCACAACTTCAACATATTTCCTTTTATTATTTGTAATAGATAAAAACTTCTTTTTATTAATAGGAAATATCTCATTTATTTTTTCGAAAATAATATTTTTATCTTTTTCTGTTAACTTTGATAAATCAAGTGAAATCTTATATCCTTTTTTTTGGCCTGCAACCGTTAGTTGCATACCATCCCTATCCTCAAAAATTATATTTCCACGTTCAAAAGCATTATATGTTGAAACAACATATTGACCATCTGCACGTTCGCGAAATTTATCTCCGTTTATAACTTGAATATGAAAAAGATTCGCAATCAAAACGAATCCAATGACTATAACTAAACTAAAAATAAAATTTAGGCGTGTATTAAATTGCTTTTTTCTCTTTTTCATATAAAAGATATAAATATATTAATAATTATAAGCAACCTTAACTTTATTTTCTACACTAGCATATCCAACTTCTTTTAAGTTTTCTAATTTATAGTCTTTAATACTTTTTGGTAAGGTATCTATAATTGAGAAATATTCATACTCAAGTCCAGAAATTTCAGTTTGAAGTTCTGCAATCTTTGAGTTTTTTGTTTTTATATCATAAACAGAAAGTGTTGTGCTAGCGATAGCATATGAATATGAAGCAAATAATAAAACAATTGCAAAAAGCATACCTAAAACAATTTTTTTATTTGATTTTTGTTTTTCTATTATCATATTTATTTTTTTATTAATACCCTTAATTTTGCACTACGTGATCTCCTATTACTTAATAATTCATCCATACTAGCTGTTTGTGGTTTTTTAGTAAGAAGTTTTGCAAGTCCTTGTTTCTTTTTATCTCTAAAAAAATTTTTAACAATTCTATCTTCTACACTATGAAAAGTTATAATTACCATTCTTCCATCGGAAGATAATAAGTTAAATCCTTTTTCTAAAACCTCTTTCAAAGAACCTAATTCATCGTTAACAGCAATACGCAGTGCTTGAAATGTTTTAGTTGCAGAATGAATTTTTCCGTTTCTATATATTAACGGGACTGATTCAGCTATTATATTTGATAACTGTAGTGTAGAACTTATTGGTTGAATTTCCCTTTCTCTTAAAATTGCTTTAACTATATATCGTGCATATTTCTCTTCCCCATAACCTTCTAATATATCAACAAGAGAATCTTCAGACCAATCATTTACAATATCATATGCTGTAAATTGCACAGAATCTGAATCTCCAGATAAAGTCATAAGTAGTGGACCATCATGCATAAAAGAAAATCCTCTTTCTTTATTTTCGAACTGATTTGAACTCCAACCAAGATCAAGCAAAATTTTATCAACCGATTCTAAACCTAAATCATTTATAATCTGATCAATATTCTTAAAGTTATTATTAATAAGATTTACCTGTGCATTAGAATCACGAAGCTTTTTTTCAGATAAATTTAAAGCATCATTATCTAAATCAATTCCAATAAGAATACCTGAATCAGATAATCTCTTGGAAATTTCAAAACTATGCCCTCCTCCATTTATTGTTCCATCCACGATTACATCTGATTCTTTAATATCAAGTCCATCAATAACCTCATTCATTAAAACTGGAATATGTGACATATTATTAAATCATTCCAATCTCACCAAGATTTTCAGCTAATAAATCAGCTTTATTCCCAAGCTCAGATTGGTATGTATTCCATCTTTCTTCATCCCAAAGTTCTACACGATTGGAAAGACCTATAACAATAACTTTTTGTTTTAGCCCAGCAAAATCCTTTAAAAAATCTGGAATAAGAATTCGACCAGCTGAATCAATATCTGTTTCAACAGCACCACCTAACATAAATCTATTAAATGCTCGTGTGTCAGACTGACCCATTGATAATTCACTAAGTTTATCAGAAAATTTTTTCCATTCCTTAGAAGAATAAACAAACAAAGAAGAATCTAACCCTCGTGTTATTATGACGGTTTTTCCTAACTCCTTACGAAATTTTGAAGGTAATGACAACCTTTTTTTCGTATCAAGCGTATGTCTATGTTCTCCTATTAACATAAAAATAAATTATTATTAGTTTCTAATAAATTAAACATCCTCAAATCAGATCTCGCGAACCTTGCCTTATTACTTACTACCACAACATGAAGTGACAGATAACAGTGAAACTAGGATTTTATTACTTTTTAAAAAAATATTTTAAATTTCTTAAATATAATACATTGCTACATGAATACAGTTTCACTGTTATCTACCACTTCATCCCACTTTTAATATACTCTATCCCACTATTCTATGCAAATATTTTACATATACCACTCTGTGGATAAATTGTGTAAACAAAAAACAAACATATTATGTTTATTTTTTGTTTACACACAATATAATTTTATATTATTTTTAAATATGTTAATATATTTTTAATGGAGAGTTGGCTGAGTGGTCGAAAGCGCTTCACTGCTAACGAAGTAAACTGTAAAAGGTTTCAAGGGTTCGAATCCCTTACTCTCCGCCAATTTGCGATTTTGTCATTTTCGACAGAATTGCGAGCCTGCAAAAGTCGCGCTTTGTGCGGAAATGGCTTTCTTTGAAGAAAATCCAGAATAGGAAGCTTTAGAAAAATAATAAATTTTAATTTATATATTTTACTTA
>CAYOMN010000005.1:0-29872 GCA_964405115.1 uncultured Candidatus Saccharibacteria bacterium
TTCAGATCACCAGAGATATACTGTTGCCTCAATCCATCAACAATAGTATTTTGTTCATTATATGTTTTTTTATATTTATTTTCTACTTCATCCTTAGATGATGATGTATCAACGCGAGTTAATATGTAATTTGCATTTGCTTGAATTAAGTTTGCCTTTAAAGTATTTTGGTCGATCTCAGCTATAACCTTACCTTTTTTTACAAAATCACCTTCTTTAAAATAATTTTTTGATATACGACCGCTAACGGCAAAACCAAGATCTACACGCTTTTCTGCTTCTACAATACCAGCAAAAGTAAATTCATTAGATACATCTTTTTTCGTAACTATATATATATCCTGCTTATCTTCTCTTTTATTTATTATTAATAATAATGCAATTATAATTACAATTATTACAGAACCAAATATTATAAATTTTGCTCTCTTCTTATTTTTTATTTTTCTCATAATATAATATTAATTATTAGTGTGTATTTTTTTAAGTAAAGATAAAAGCATCTCTATTTCCTTTTTACTAAATTGTTTAAACACTTTTTCCTGATAGGAATTATTTATATTCAATATCTTTTGGAATAAGTTTTTACCTTTTTTTGTAAAAGATACTTTTTTCTCCCTTTTATCTTCATCGCAAATATTTATATTTATAAAATTGTTTTTTTCTAGAGATAAAAGTTTTTGTCTAACTGTTGATTTATGTTTTCCTGAAAAACTGATGAACTCGTTAATTCTCCTTTCTCCGTTTCCTAATCCAATAAAAAACATAAAACGCACTTCGGTCTCAGATAAACCAAATCTTTCAACATTTTTTTTAACATCTTTCTTTATCAGAAAAGACTTTAAAAAAATAGTATGAAAAATCTTAAATCCATTTTCAATATTCATAATAGTTTACATTATAAACTATTATGAATATTTTTACAAATAAAAAAATATCCAAAGGAATATTTTTTTATTTGTAAACTAAATATTATTTAAGTTAGGCATCACAACCACCATCTGCTGAATTAGTTTTAGAATCACTATAACCGAATCCAGGAGCCTGTGTTTCTGACGAAAGAACAGTATTACACTCTTCTGGCTGAACCTTGAACGCTGAACAAATTGTCTTTAAAATAGAACTTGAATTACGTGCTGCACCTTTTATTTCTTGTCCATTTATAACTAGAGTCGGAGACCCTTTAACTCCATATTTAATATTTTCGTCATTATTTATACCAAATCTTGGATACTTTCCATTTAGATAATCATTCTTATTAGAAAGATCTTTCTCTACATTAAAGTCTTTCATCGTGTCATTTATACATGAATTCAACTTGTTCATTGATAATCCATTCTCTGATAAACAAGAATCCGTACTACCTTCACCCTTACCTAGAAAACATTTCAAATATGAGCTGAATACCTCTGGTTCATCTTTTTGGATACAATATTGTAATACATTTTCTTTTGCCTCTTTTTCTCCATGCATTACATAATTAACAAACTTAATCTTAGAATCAATTTTATCTCCAAGAGCCTTAATTACTGGTAAATAACCCTTTTCCATTTGTGTACCATATGGACAATAGCTCATAACAAAAAGTTCTACCTTTGGCTTATCTGATTTATTTTTAACAATATTTTCTGATTTTGCCTCATCTTCTGCTTTCTTAACTTCGCTAAGATCCATTATTTTTTGAAGATAAAGATTACCATCATTAGTTACAAAAAGCGAATCTTCTTTTCCGTTAAAATTAAGATCAACCTTTGATACACCACCAATAGAACTAATACCAACAACTGTTGCTCTATCTTTTGATCTAACAAGATTTTCATTAATAATATCCTCAACCTTAGTTTTATCTATAGATAATTTATCCTTTTTATTTGGTAGATAAATACCTACTACTAAACCAATAATTAAAGCTAATAAAATTACTCCTAAACTTTTTTTCATATCTTTCATAATATAAATTACTTAATTAATAATAATGATTACATTATATCAGTTAGATTAAATTAATCTAATAAAAAAACAAGAAATTATAAAATCTATAATTTCTTGTTTTTCTATTTAAAGACTTACACTTATATCATCACTATATACTCCACAGGAACCTCCTTTGTATATACAAACTCTAAAATGATAAGTCTTATTTGCTTCTAAGTTAGACCAAGTATAATTCTTTGTATTTTCATTATCAATATAATGATAAAAATCACCTTCTCTTGTCGGATATTCAGGGTTAGCATTCTCTGACATAACAACCTTATATCCTTTTGGTGCACCCCCACCATCAATATTCCATATTAAATCAACTGAATTCTCACCATATGTTGTAAAAAGAGTTACTGAAGTAGCATATTCATCGGGAGAAGCTTCTTCTAAGGTAACGGAAACATCATTACTATACTTCACACATGAACCATTTCCATTATAAATACAAACCCTAAAATGATAATCTTTACTAGATTCTAAACCAGACCACGTATATGATCTTATGTCATTATCTTGTAAATATTGATAATGATCACCTTCTCGTGTCGGATATTCAGGGTTAGCATTTTCTGACATAATAACCTTGAACCCATGTGGAGCATTTCCACCAGAAATATTCCAAGTTAACTTTGCCTTCCCAGCTTCTCCCGTAACAGATAAATCAACAGATGTTGCATAATCATTATTCGAACTACCTACAGGAACTGTAATTTTCACATTATTACTATATATACCACATTTTCCACCAAGATACTGACAAACTCTGAAATAATATGTTTTACCGTCTTTTATACTCCATATAAATGATCGCTTATTACTATCTTGTAGGTATTTATAATGATCACCTTCTCTTATTGGGTATGTTGGGTTTTTTGATTCAGACATAACCACTTTAAAACCTTTTGTTATACCAACACCATTAGTATCCCATGATAATTTTATTCCATCAGATATCTTATTCGCACTTAAACTTATTTTGTTTATAACTTGATCTGGTTTTGGATCTGTATTTGAATCTCCATCTGAAATATCTAAATCAATATTTGATTCTTTCATTGCCCAGGAAATAAAATCTTTATCTAAATCAGAGTTTTTTATATCACTTTTATTTATTTTTTTATCTTCTATTTTTACTTTTTCTCCTGTTTTGACTTTTTCTATATTCTTACCATCTTTATCTCTTACTTCTACGCTACTCTCAAGTACCAATACATCAACAGAATTATTATCATTTGTTACTGAAAATGCCGTTCCTAATGCAACAATACTAAAATCGTCTGATTTAACAGAATACTCTCTTTCTTTATTTTTTGAAACGTTATTAAATATAGTTCCCTGATTCAAATCAATTTGAATATTATTTTCCAATGATTCTATTTTTGTACTAGTGTTTTCATCTAATCTTAGAAGACTTCCGTCCTCAAATGTTAAAATTACACGTGAATTATCTAATGTTCTAATTTCGTCTCCATTTTCTATGATTTCTCCCTTTTTAATAATCTTCCACACACCATCATTAGATTTTTTTTCAACATTCCCCTCAAGATATTCAATTTGTCCACTACTATTATTTATAGCAAGATTGTTTTTATCCATGTCCTTACTTACTAAATAAGCACCAAGACCTACTATTATCAATAACAATAGGATGTTTATTATCTTTTTATTTTTTTTGTTTTTATTCATAATGTAAAATTAAATTAAAATATAAAGTATATACAAATCATATATACTTTTATATATATATTGTATCATATTTTCTTATTAAAAATATGATACATATATTACATAATAAAAAAATGCATAAACATTTTTTTTATTTTTGAAAAGAAAGGTTCAGAAAAGGTTTTTCTTCTTTTATTTTATTAATTCTTCCTAATTTATTTATTTAAATCATATTTTTCTAATGAATTATTAAGCTGTCTCGAAACCTTTATAAAAGTTGCTCTTTTAGAAAACTCTTTTATCTTTGATGCACCAATATATGTTGCAGTACTTCTTAATGCTCCAAATAAATCCTGTATAAAATCTTTTATATATCCCTTATATGGCATTAATGTCTCTCTCCCCTCAGAAGCCCTATATAGATCTTTTTTACCATAGAATTCCTTCATGGCTTTATTTGAAGAAGATCCAAAATACTCTTTATATTTTTTACCATCTATCTCTATAGTATCTCCACCACTCTCCTCAAAACCAGATAAAAGTGACCCGCTCATATTAAAATCTGCTCCACCACAAAATGCTTTAACAATATCCGATGTATTTTTCTGTCCTCCGTCTGCAATAACAAGTCCACAATTACCATTTAATGAAAGTCCATGGGCTGCATCTGAACACTCAATAACTGCAGAAAGCTGAGGATAGCCAACACCTGTCATCTTTCTTGTGGTACAGGCTGCACCTGGTCCAATACCAATCTTTACAATATCTGCACCATTTAAAATAATTTCTTCTGTCATTTCGTTTGTAACAACATTTCCTGCTATGATGATATGTTCAGGACAAATTTCTCTTACTAATTTAGTGGTCTCTAAAAATCTCTGCAAATAACCATTTGGCACATCAATACAAATAAATGAAAAGTTTTCAAGTAAGCCTTTTTCTTTCATCTCCTTTAGCCTATCAATATCTTCATCTCTTATTCCAAGTGTATAACAAACGTAATCTGGATTACTAAAGGACTTAAAAAAAATCTTATAATCATCAACTGAATAATATTTATGAAATGTAGTAATTATCTTATATTTTGATAAGGCAATAGCCATTGAAAAAGTTCCTGAGGTTGCCATGTTTGCTGACATAAGCGGAACACCTTTCCATTTTTTTGGACTATGATAAAAACTAAACTCTCTTTCTAGAATTACATCTTTTCTCGATCTTAATGTGCTTCTCTTGGGTCTTAATAAAACATCTTGATAATCTAATTTAATATCATTTTCTATTCTCATATATCTAAGTATAACAAAATAATCTTTTGTTATTTCTAATTTAATTCATTAATTTCATTTATAAATCGATCTGCTAGTGCATCGGCTTCCTTCTGTGATTGTGCTTCTGTATATATTCGCATAATAGGTTCTGTATTTGATTTACGTAGGTGAACCCATGAATTTTCAAAATCTATTTTTACTCCATCTATATTTGATATGTTAATAACTTTGGATTCTGAAACAAATTCACTAGCACGATAACCTGACTGAATTACTTCACTTTCACTAGCAATGACAGATACCTGATAATTATTCCAAAAATATTTAAGTATTTTATCAACATTAATGTTATTATCTAGAATAACTTTTTCTTTTGCCATAAAGTAATTTGGATATTTTGTACGAAGTTCGCTTGTTGAAATATCCAGTTTCGCTAAATAGGTAAGAAAAAGTGCAATCCCAACTAAAGCATCCCTTCCATAGTGCAGAGGTGGATAAATAACACCTCCACTTCCCTCTCCCCCAACGACAGCTGAAACTTCTTTCATTTTTTCAACAACATTTTTCTCACCAACTGCAGAAGCAAAGTATTCTCCTCTGTATTTTTTTGTTATATCAGCAAGAGATCGTGAAGATGATAAATTAGAAACAGAATTTCCTTCTTTTTCAGAAAGAACATAATCCGCAATTGAAACTATTGTATATTCTTCACCAAACATATTTCCGTGTTCATCAATAAAAACGAGTCGGTCAACATCTGGATCAACAACAATTCCGAAATCAGCTTGTTCTTTTTTTACAAGTGATTTTATTCCTCCAAGATTTTCTTCTAATGGCTCTGGTTTGTGGGCAAATTCTCCATTTGGATTAATATTAAGTCCAATAACTCCTACCCCAAGCTTCTCCAACAACAACGGAACAGCAATTCCACCAACGGAATTAATAGCATCTACAACAACTTTATATTTTTTTGATTTCACCAAATTAGCATCTACCAAATCTAAATCAAGGATTTTTTGAATATGTTGTTTGGTGTGATTATTTGATTTTTCGATATTTCCTATTTTTTCAACAACTACAAATTTGAAGTCTTTTTTTTGTGCGATTTCTAAAATTTCTTTTCCTTCTTTGGCGGATAAAAATTCTCCATGATTATTTAACATCTTAATACCATTGTATTCTTTTGGATTGTGGCTCGCTGTTATGATAATTCCTCCGTTAGCTTTCTGCTCTATAACTTCCATTTCAACAGTTGGTGTTGTTGCAAGTGCAAGATTTATAACATTTATACCTAATCCTTGTAATGTAGAAACAGTAAGATTAATAATCATATCTCCTGATTGTCTTGCATCACGACCAACAACAATCGTTGCTTGTTCTATATTTTTTAGAATCCAAGTTCCATATGCAGAAACAAAAGACACCACATCTATTGGTGTTAAGTTATTTCCAACTTTTCCTCCGATTGTTCCACGTATTCCTGATATTGATGTAATTAACATATATTAAAGTATATCATTTTTTTAATTTAAATCTCGCAGGTGGATATATGTCAGTTAAGGCATCAACAACTTTCTTTGCCTGTGCAGGTGAATAATAACGTCCATACATAACCATATAGTGGTTGATGTTACTCCATTCTTCTTTTGGAACAACTTCCATTAAATCTCTTTCAATTGAAATAGCAGTATAAGGTGAATCAACTAAATTAAATTTATGTGAAATACGCATAACATGTGTATCTACAGCAATTCCTTCTGTTATCCCATAAAGATTTCCCAAAACAACACTTGCCGTCTTTCTCCCAACACCTGGAATTACAATCATTTCTTTTATTGTTCTTGGTAATTTACCGTTAAATCTTTCTAAAACAACTTGTGCAGCACCAATACAATTCTTTGCTTTATTACGATAAAAACCTGTCGAAAAAATATCTTGTTCAAATTCCTTTAGATTAGCATCTGCAAAACTTTTAATATTTGGATATTTTTTAAAAAGTTTCTTAGTTACAATGTTTACACGTTTATCTGTACATTGTGCAGAAAGAATTACAGCAATAAGAAATTCAAAATCAGTTGTGTAATTTAATTCAGATTTAATATGAGGAAACATCTTTTTTAAAACCTTTAACATCTTTTTTACACGCTCTTTTCTTATATTTTTCTTATAAGGTGTCATAAAAAAAGTTTAACACAAAAACCCACTAAGGTGAGTTTTTAAAATAACAAAAATGAATACCAAGGTTTTTTCTCTTTTATTAGAGTTCCTGAATCTTTATCTACAAATAACTTTGTCTTCAATTTGATAGAGAAAAGTCCAAAAAGTTTCTTTGTTTGGGTTTTATTAATAATACGATATTCATTATTTAAATCATTATTTATATTTAAACCATTTGAATCTCCAATAACCTTTTGTTCTTTTAATTTTTTATTTGTGATATCTACATCTATCTTATCAGATTTTTTCTCTTCTTTAAATTTCATACAATATGGTTTTGAATAAGATTTACATGCCTTCATTGTACATAACCTCATCATTCCACTATCTGCTCTACTACAAGTGTTACATCCATCAAACCAAGTAATACAATTATCTGGTATTTCTTTTTTTATATTATCTATCTTCTTACTATCACACTTACCTTCATATAAAATCTTTGACTTTGCCTTTTTTGCAAAACACTCATTTGAATATGTTGTTGGTACTGGATTAGGCATCTTACAGGTATGTTCAATTAAACATCTTGGCATTGGTGGAATAGCGCACACTGGTTCATATATATCTCTACAAGGTAACACTGGATCTGGTAAACCTAATACAGGAGGTTGATTTATTCCGACAGGATTATTTCCTCCAACAGAATCACAAACAAATTTACAATCTGATCCAGTTCTACCAACCCATGATCCATCTGGACACTGCATAGCATCCATTGTACATCCAACAGTATCATCCTGAGCATATGCAAAACTAGTTCCTAATAATATTAATAAAGTAATAAATATAATCTTTTTCATACATATCTATTATATAACAATCAAATAAAAAGAGCTATTTAAGAATCATTTTTTAAACACAAACAAATGCTCATGCATAATCAATAAAAAGTTATAGTCTTTACTCTTGTTTACCCAAAAGCCTGTTGCCTTGCAATTAAATTGTCGTTTTATAATATCCTCTTTTAGCAAAAAACCTACTTTCAAAAATCTATCCATTACCTTATAGGCAGGGGGTTGATACATTTTATTACGTCGCGTATCCCCCATCAAAATAAATTCATCTTCTACTTTTTTCAATTTTCGTGCATCCCACTTGAAAACTCGTTGCCAAGAATCATTTTCAACTTCAAATTTTAAAGATTCTTTTGTTCGTTTAATCGCTTTAGTATTAATATCTGAACACAAAAGATTTCTATTTAGAATTTTTGCCTCAATTGCTGTTGTTCCTCCACCAACCATATGATCAAGTAAAACATCTTCTTCTTTTGAAGATCACATTCATTAATGTTTCTCACAACTTCTGGTGACCAATTACCACGCCAATCTGACTTGTGTGTTGCCCAATTACCCCCTACGTGGAAAAGCCCAAACCATCGTACATTCTAGCTCAAATGGATCTTTTGGATGAAGTTTTAATTCTTTTTCTTTTTTTTGTTTTTTACCCTACAATTTCTAAAATAGAATTTCTAATAGATTTTCTAATATCTTTTGCTAATAACTCATCACACTCTACAAAATCCAAAATTTTTTTCATTTCCATGTCTGTTATTTTTTTATTTTCATTAATTTTTCCATTTATTTTTAACTTTTTAAAATGCTCTAATATTTCTTCTTTTGTAATTTTAAAAGTTACTGGAAATAAATAAAAGTTATCAAATTCCACCCCAACATAGTCACTCCAGTCTAAAACAATCTCTTCTTTTCTATATAAATTATAAATCTTTTCCAAAGCTTCTTCAAAATCTTCACCATAAACTTCTTCTACTTTTTGTAATGTTTCAGTAATTTCTATTTTGAATTTTTTATTTTTCTGGTTTAACATAACTCTACTTTATAATTACCAGTAATCTCCTTATCACACTCTACACATCTGATATTTTCGATTCCACTACTATTCCCTGTTGTTTTCATGTATAGAACCTTATTAGCTAAATTCCCTTTTAAATAATATTCCTCGGTTGCACAAAATTCCTTACATTTATGTTTTTTATTCATATATAAATGATTAATCAAAAAGAAAAATAGATCAAGTCTATTTTAATTTATATTTTCCCTTATCTAAAAATTCTATGTATCCTTTATCTCTCAAAAACTGTAACTGCTGACGAATTTTTGCTTTTATATTTTTATTTTCAAGATGCAGAATACTTAAATTTTTTTCAAAATTATATATTTCAGAAAGCTCAAAGTTAGTTTTATTCAAAGACTCAATACAATTCATAATGTCTAAAATCCAACCTTTTAAATTGTCTTTTTTAATCTCTTTAAGAAAAACAGTCTTTTTCCATTTTTCCAAAACATCTTTTTTTGAAAATTTTTTTCCGTTTTCTATATAATAAATTTTACCAGAGTTTGGAATTTTACTAAAAAGTATATTTGAACCTACCCAACCTGCCCTTTTGGCATTTTCAGAAAGTGCTTTCCTCTTTTCTATAATACTTGGTACAAAAAAATATTTAGGGACAACAAAAAAATCATTCACAAAATAATCTTCTGCTAAATAGCCCATGAAAAAGAAATTTGGTTTTTCTGATGAGTTTAATCTTTCAATCATCTTAGAATATGCACCGGCTGGAATTTTTTTACCAATTTTTCCCTTTTTGGATTTTAACTCAAATTCTTCTGAACATTTTTTACAATAAAAATCTGCAACAGGTTTATTATTTTCAAAATTTGAAATCTCATTTCCGCAATTTGGACAAAAAATATTTTCCTCCGCCCAAACTTCTGACATTACACGAATTTTTTGTGAGTTGTTTTTATATTGTTTTATTAAATTTTTATCTAAAACTTTCTGCATATTTATTTTCTCTAAATACTTTTTAAATTTCAGATAAATGGTTACTTTCTACAATTACAGACAGTAAAAATAATATCTTTATCAATAAATTTAATGATATTAGAAAAAGTATATCCAAAATCATCAACGAAATTCACTGATTTTTTGTTTTTGTTTACTTACGATGACCCTTGCGAGCGATACGTGCACGATTCTCTTCCTTCTTCATCATCGCTTGCAACTTCCTGTAATCCATCCCAACTTCCTTGGGGTTTTTCATATACTTCTCAGCTTTTTTAATAGCTTCTTCTGCACGTTTAAGATCAATTTCATCCGCATGCTCACTTCTATCAGATAACACGATAACAGAGTTATCTTTTCTGACTTCTAACAAACCACCGTCAATTGCAAAAAAAGTCTCCTTTTCTCCTTTCTTTATCATTACATGACCCGTCATAAGAGTTGAAATAAGAGGTACATGTTTAGGTAATACGGTAATTTCACCAGATGTTGTTGTCACTGTTATTTGATCAACCTCGTCAGAGTAGACAGTACTTGATGGGGTTACTATTGTTAGTTTTATTTTTGACATAATAATATTTTTTCAATTACGACCACGAACATTGACATGATGGATTATTTTAAAGATTCGCAAGATTACTAATAAAATATATTTTCAAACTGTGGTGATAATTAATAATCCCTTAGGATTCAACTTCCGTTTTCTCATGTGCATCAAGAACTTCATCAATGGATCCTTTCATATAAAAAGCTTGTTCATCGATATGATCATACTTACCTTCAATTATTTCTTTAAATGAGCGAATAGTATCTTCTAATTTAACATATTTACCAGACATTCCTGTAAATTGTTCTGCAACATGAAATGGTTGTGATAAAAATTTCTGAACTTTTCTTGCTCTAGCAACAACCATTTTATCCTCATCTGATAATTCATCCATTCCAAGAATCGCAATAATATCCTGTAAATCCTTATATTTTTGAAGAACTTGTTGAACACCACGGGCAACATTATAATGTTCTTCTCCAACAACGAGTGGATCAAGAATAGTTGAAGATGAATCCAATGGGTCAACGGCTGGATAAATTCCAATCTCTGCAAGAGAACGATTTAAGTTTACCGTTGAATCCAAGTGAGCAAAAGTATTTGCTGGGGCTGGATCCGTAAAGTCATCTGCTGGAACATATACAGCCTGAACAGAAGTAATTGAACCTTTATTAGTTGAAGTAATTCTTTCTTGTAATTGTCCCATTTCAGAAGCAAGTGTTGGCTGATATCCAACAGCAGAAGGAATACGACCAAGTAAAGCTGAAATTTCTGATCCAGCCTGTGTAAATCTAAAGATATTATCAACAAAAAGTAATATATCTTTTCCCTGTTCATCCCTAAAATGCTCAGCCATAGTTAAAGCAGAAAGAGCAACTCTGGCACGAGCGCCAGGTGGTTCATTCATCTGACCAAAAACCAAAGCAGTTTTATCTAAGACACCGGCTTCCTCCATTTCTTTATATAAATCATTTCCCTCACGAGTTCTTTCACCAACACCTGCAAACATAGAATATCCTCCATGTTGTGATGCAATGTTATTTATTAACTCTTGAATAATAACTGTCTTTCCTACACCGGCACCACCAAACAAACCAACCTTTCCACCTTTTAAGAAAGGTGCAATAAGGTCAATAACCTTTATACCAGTCTCAAGAATCTCCGTTTCAATTGACTGATCTTCAAAGGAGGGAGCTTCACGATGAATTGGAGATAATTTTGTTTTTGGAGCTGGTTTATTATCTATCGGTTCACCAACAACATTAAACATACGTCCTAATACTTCATCACCAACTGGAACAGAAATAGCATTACCAGTATCGGTAACCTCTTGACCACGTCTTAAACCGTCTGTTACGTCCATTGCTATAGCTCTTACTTCTCTGGATCCAATATGTTGTGCAACCTCTAAAATAAGATTCTTACCATTATTATCTACTTGTAATGCAGAATAGATAACTGGAAGTTCTCCTTCGAATTGTATGTCCACAACTGGACCAATAATTTGTGTAATATTTCCTTTATTCATAATATATTTTAATAAATTCTATGACTTAACTAGAAACTGCTGAAGATCCACCAACTATTTCTGCAATTTCCTGTGTAATAGCTGATTGTCTAGCTCTATTAAAGTTAACTCTTAATTCTTCTCCTAACTCTTCTGCATTATCAGAAGCATTTCTCATGGCGGTAACACGTGAACTATGCTCCGACGCGAGTCCTTCTAAAAGAAATTGATATAATACAGTCATAAAAACAGCTGGGACAACTGTATTTAACAACTCCTGTTCATTTGGCTCTAAAGTATATAGAGCAAACTTATCATTATTATCTATAATATCATTTTCTTCTATCATAGAACGAGTTTGTTCTATTGATAATGGAATAAGTGATTTTATCTTGGCTTCAAAAGATATTGAAGAAAAGAATTCTGTATAAGCAATACGAACTTCTTTATAATCTCCACTATCAAACTTTTCAAAAATCATATGTAAAAGTGACCTAACTTCACTTGACTTATAATAATCTGAAAAATCATCAAAGCTAGCAATTAATGCCAATTTATTTCTTGTGGCAATTTTCTGTGCCTGTCTACCAACTGCGATAACATCAACATTAGTATTTTTATTTTTTGATATAAATTCTGAAACCTGTTTTGATACATTCATATTGTAACCTCCACATAATCCCTTATTTGATGCAATAACAAGCATTAATATTTTATCACCCTTACCCTCTTCTAGATACGGATGCGATATTCCTATGTGTTTAGATAAATTATCTAAAAGATTAAATGACTCTATTGCAAACAATAATGAAGCATTTCTCTTATCAATAGATTTTTTCATCTTTGAAACTGAAATCATTTCCATAGCCTTTGTAATCTTACCAATATTAGCCACGGATTTCATTTTTTGTTTAATTGTTTTTGTTTGCATCGCCATAAATTAATTGAAAGTACTATTATATTCTGTAATAGCTTGTCTTAATTCCTCTACAACTTCATCTTTCCACTCAATACTAATTTGAGATAAAAGATCTGACTTAGAAGCATCTAAAAATGCATAAAAACCTTCTTCCCATTCTAAAATTTTATCTTTTGGGATATCAATTAATAAGTCATTATTAAGCGCATAAATTGAAGCAACTTGTTTTGATAATGTAATTGGAGAGTATTGTTTTTGTTTTAATAATTCAACTGATTTCTCACCATGGTCAAGTGCTTTCTTTGTTTGAGAATCCAAATCGGAACCAAATTGGGAAAATGATTCTAATTCACGATATTGTGCCAATGCTAATTTCATCGGTCCAGCAGTCTTTTTCATAGACTTTTTTTGAGCTGAACCACCAACTCGAGAAACAGATAGTCCAACTGAAATAGCAGGACGTATTCCTTTATTAAACAAACCAGCTTCTAAAAATATTTGTCCATCGGTAATTGAAATAACATTGGTTGGAATATAAGCAGAAACATCACCTTCTTGTGTTTCAATTATTGGTAAAGCAGTAATAGAACCTCCACCATTATCTTCGTTTAAACGACATGCTCTTTCTAATAATCTTGAGTGTAAATAGAAAACATCTCCAGGATAAGCTTCTCGTCCAGGTGGTCTCCTTAATAATAATGAAATTTCCCTATAAGCAGCAGCATGTTTTGATAGATCATCATATACAACCAGAACATCTTCTCCTTTATCAAGAAAATATTCTGCAATTGCGACACCTGCATATGGAGCAATATATTGCAATGCTGCTGGGTCAGAAGCTCCGGCCAATACCACTGTTGTATAATCCATTGCGCCTGCTTCTTCTAACTTTTGTACAATACGCATAACCTTTGATCTTTTTTGACCAATTGCTACATATATACATTTCATATTTTCACCTTTTTGATTAATTATTGTATCAATTGCAACAGCTGTCTTACCTGTTTGTCTATCACCAATAATTAACTCTCTTTGACCACGTCCAATTGGAACTAAAGCATCTACGACTTTTATACCTGTTTGTAGTGGAACAGAAACAGGTTTACGTGTCATAACTCCAGGAGCTACTCTTTCAATAAGTTGTTGTTTATCAGTCTTAATGTCACCTTTCCCATCAACTGGTTTAGCAAGCGGGTCAACAACACGACCAACGATATCTTCTCCAACCATTAAAGACAGAATATCACCTGTTCTTTTTGCTTTGTCTCCCTCTTTTATTCCTAAATAATTACCTAACACTATAATACCAACAGTGTCTTCTTCTAAATTTAAAGCAACTCCAATTGAACCATTTTCAAACTCAATCATTTCTGAAGCTTTACATTGTGATAACCCTGAAACACGCGCAATACCATCACCAATAGATTGCACTATTCCAAATTCCGTAACATCTAGTTTAGCTTCGAAATTTTTTATTTGATCTTCAATTTTTTTAATTAATGTATCTGTATTCATAATAATAATTAACTACCAAGTTCTGTAGACAACTGAGTAATTTGACTTCTTAATGACCCGTCATAAATATTCCCATTATATATTGCAGAAAAACCACCTATAATAAAATCATCACTTACCATCTCAATAATAGAATTATTGTCAGCACCAACTAAAGAAATGATTTCCTTTAAATCTAGTTCTGACAACTTATATTTACTATAGATTTTTAATGTTTTTTTATCTAATAAAACATTCATGTGTTTTTTAAAGTGGCTTTTAATTTGTGGTAATAAAGAAATAAGATCATTTCTTCTTAAATAATCAAAAAAATCTTCAATTAATTCCCCACTGTTATCTGAACGATGAAGCTTAATTAAAACTTTTGCAAGAGTTCTTGAATTAGTCATAATTACGATTGTTTTAAAATCTCTAATGCACGTTTACTGATAAATTCATTTTGTGTTGCGTCAACATCTTCCATAAGAATTTTTTCAACACCAAGTGAAACAAGTCCTGCTGTCTTCTCTAAAAGACCTTTTTCCATATGGGCACGTTCCTTTTCAATAACAATTTTTGCCCTATTTATTATATTTTGTGCCTCTTCTTTTGCTCTATCTTGTGCAGCAATAATAACCAAATCACCTTTTTGTTTAGCTTCTCCTATTATATCATTTCCCATAAGTCGAGCTTTTTTAATTTCTTCTTCTGCTTTTTGTTTTGCAACTAGTAATTCAATCTCGGAACTCTTGGCGTCAGATAAACCTTTTTCTATTTCATCTCTACGTTCATGCATAAGTTTTCCAAGTGGTTTTAATGCAAAAAGATAAAGAACAACAAAAACAATCGCAAAGTTTATAGCTTGTGCAATAATAATTTTCCAATCAATATGAAATGTTGAAATAAGTCCTTCCATAATAATTTATAAAAAGTCTTATATTGAGAACGCTACAACAAGAGCGTAAATAGCAACCGCTTCTGCAAAAGCTGAAGCAAGAAGCATAGGCACAAGAACCTTACTTGCAGCTTCTGGATTTCTTCCAATCGCCTCCATTGCTTTTGCTCCAATCATACCAATACCAAGTGCTGGGCCAAGTGCACCAAATCCAATAGCTATTCCCTTTGCTAGTGGTACTAAATCAACCACTGTTTTTACTGTTTCATCCATAATAATTATTATATTAATTAACTTTAATAAATTAAATGACTTTACTGTCATTTGATAGATCTTCTATCAAATTCATCTTATTTTATTTAAATAAATAAGATGAATTTTATGAAAGATATATACATTAAAGATATCTTCATTCTTTCAAAAAACCGTCCTCAACAAGACTCTCATGAACTAAATCATTATTTAATTCATATTGTAGATCATCTTCATTATTATCATGATCATGATCCTGTGATGCAATAGTGAAATATACCATTGTTAGTATAGAAAAAATAAAAGCTTGAATTGTTCCAACAAGAATTTCTAAAAATAGAAATGGAATTGGTGTTCCGTATGCAAAAATTGCTGCCATTGCAGATAAAAGAACTTCTCCAGCAAAAACATTTCCAAAAAGTCGAAAGGAAAGTGATGCAACTTTTGCAATCTCCCCAATAATTTCAATTAAGCCAACAAAAAATGTTATTGGAGCAACAATTAAAGTAGTTGGATCCTTCCTAACTTTAGTAAAAATTTTTCCAAGAGCTTTAAGATTAATAAACTTATTAAAACTATTCCATAAGCCAATGGAAATGATACCAAAGATATTTGCCCCAATTACAGCTATTAGACTAAGTGCCAATGTAGTATTAACATCAGCTGTCCCACCTCTAAGAAATGGAATAAGAATAGTGTGTCCCCCATGAGAAACCAATTGACCAATAGAACCAACACCTGGAAAAATACCAAGTAAATTATTTATTAGAACAAAAACAAAAATTGTTAAAGCAATTGGAAGTGCCCGTTCTGTTAATTTTCTATCACCAGTTACCTGGTCCCCTAGAGAAAGTGCACCTTCCAATAGATGCTCAAAGAGCAATTGAAATGTACCAGGTATCTTTTTCATTTTTGTTCGAAGAATAATCGATACCGCAACAATGATAATAAGTGCCACCCATGATGTCAAAATAGCATTTGTAATATTAAAAGAACCTACAGAAAAAATAGTTTCTGCAAATATAGTTGGCTTATGTGGCTGTAATTCATATTGTTTATGATTTTGCACTTGATTTTCCGATATACTTATTTTCTGTATCTTCATATAAATTAATCTTCTTTTCCTTGTTGTTGCTTCTCTGATTGAATATCAATTTCTATCTTTCTTATTTGTCGTAATGTTTCTTTTACTATTTTGTAAATTGATAATCCAAAAGACAAAAACATTAAACAAATAAAAAACCAATGTTGTGTATGAAATATATTATCGAGAAACTTTCCTAAAATAACAGCAAGAATAATCGGACCTATAATCCATCCTGATATTCTTGAAAACATAATTAATGATGGTTTCCACCATACATGTTTTTTATAATTCTCTTTCATAAATAATACAACGAATAAAAGTATAACAAATACATAAAAAACTACAAATCTTATTAAAAATATAAAAAGCAATAGCTATAAACTATTGCCTTAAAAAAGATTTATTATTTATTTTCTATGTATTCAATCATAATTTTTCCTTCTTGAAATTCTTTTCTGCCTTTGATATATTTAAGCACTCGTTCCTGTTCATCATCATTCCTACTTGCAACAAATACTATGATAAGTGGATTTTCTTCTGTAAAACGTTCTCCGAACCCATGACCTCCAAAGGCAATATCAATGGAAACACCAAGTTCCATTAATGAATTCTCTTCATTAAAATGGCCGCGATCTATGGTAAATCCCTTTGCAAAAAGCTCATTATTTTCATTATCTACAATACGCGTTGCATCAAATATATAATCTCCAAAATTATAATATATTACGATAGCTTCATGGAAGGATTTATTTCTTGTCATGTCTTTTGCCTCAATATGTTCATGCTTAACAAGAGACATTCCTTTTTCAGATCTATGTTCATTGATACGATTTACCACAGTAGCAGTATATTCATATGGATCTTTATTTGCTATAGAAGCTGCACCACATTCATCATGCGACGTAATTATTGCTATATCTTTATCCTTAAGCAAATCAACAGTTTCTTCAACAGAATAAAGTATACCTGATCCAGCAAGATTAAGAATCGGCCCATCGGAAATATGAGAGTGGTGAGTACACCCTTCATCAATACATGCTACGACCATTGCAACTGGATTACGAAAAGCTTCGCTTTTAGATTTTGGATCAAGTTTATTAAAATATTCTTGATAACCTCCTTTTTCTAAAATGTCATTTCTTATCTTTAGTTGTTCTTGCCAAGATTTATCTATATCCTCAATATCCAAATGAGATTCATAATTTTTATTATCTAGTGAATGTTCCATAATTTTATTTTTAAATTAATTAAATATTTAACATGTATATTATACAAGAGAAAACAAAAAACAAGAACAAATAAAAAACAAAGATTGGCTCTTTGTTTTTTATTACTTGTGCGCATGCTAGGACTTGAACCTAGGACCTCATCATTATCAGTGATGCGCTCTAACCACCTGAGCTACACGCGCACTGAATGCTCAATATTTATTAATGAACGACATCTAGTTTACCAAAACTTAAGTAATACTGCAAGAGCTTTAACTTGCATAAAAAACATCATAATATATAATACTTTTTGTTACCGCTTATAGCTCAGTTGGTAGAGCAGCTGGCTCTTAACCAGACGGTCCCAGGTTCGAGCCCTGGTAAGCGGACACGTTAAAAACGTAAATTCACCTGCCCAGGTGGCGAAATTGGTAGACGCGCTGGTCTTAGGAACCAGTGGAGTAATCCGTGGAGGTTCGAGCCCTCTCTTGGGCACAAATGAAAAAATCCCTATTGGGATTTTTTTCTAAATAAAATTATTATAGACATAATAATATTCATCACGAACAACATAAATGGGTAAAGTAGTGTAAATATATTATATTCAGACACAGATATTATTATAAAAATATCAACAATAACCATAGCAAACCAAAAAATAAACGTTTCACTTTTGGGTTAATCATAAGTCTTTCTTATTGTTGGAATATATCCGATTACATCAATAATAGTAACCAATAAAATTGAAATATATGGTATTTTAAATAGTAACCAAAACATAATTGCTAATAATGAAGAAAATAACATTAAAGTATCATTCTTTGTTATATCTTTATATCCATACTTAAAAGATAAAATAAAAATTAATATCACTAAAATTGTTCCAAGAATGAAAGCAATTGATCCAAAACCACCACCACCAAATATTACAGCATATGCTGCCATACCCTGTGTTATTCCCCATATAAGCCAAGTATATGCGTGTGGCCTTGTCTTTTTTAAGATTATATCTCTAATATAAGGAAAATATGAAATTATAGTAATAATCCCTGCTAATATTGCGAATATTAATTTTATATTTAGTTCAATAGACATTATCATCTAGTATAACAAAAATATTACTCTTTAATATTGTTAAATAATTCTGGAAAAGTTTCATCTAAGAAATGTCCTCTATCATGGAATTTATGAAAATGAGAGCCTGGCAAAACAGTGTGATATTTTTTTGATTCTGAAATTGGTACATATTTATCATCTTCTGAATGGTAAATATGTATTTTATCTATATCATTTTTTAAAAAATCTTTTGGAAATTCTGTTATCTTAAAATCAGCGAGTTGCTCATTACTATCCTCATAATCATAAACTGGAGCAATAAGATGTAATTGCTTTATCTTAAATTGAAAATCATTCTCAGATAAATATTTAGCAAGAAATGTTCCACCCAATGAATGTCCAATTAAAATGATATTGTCTACAAGATAGGGAAATATTTTTTCAAACCAAATTTTCCATTCATAATACTTCGCATTAAATGCACATGGCATATCAGGACGAAACACCTCAAAATAATTTTCATCTAAAAAATTATAATAATTTCTATTCCATCTATTCTTATTAGTCTTATATGGATTAAAAGTTCTTTCGGATAAATACGAAATATAATTTTCATACGAGCTAAAAGCATTTCCTCCATGTATATGTAAAATTTGTTGTCTATTTTTCATAACTTAATTATAACAAGAAATAGAAATCATTCTTTTTTTAATTCTTCTTGTTTTTCCATAATTTTATCTATTATCCTTTGTAATCCACCATTCATTATTCCATCAATATTTGACCATGATTCTTTTATTCTGTGATCAGTAATTCTATCCTGAGGAAAATTATATGTTCTAATCTTTTCTGACCGATCTCCTGTCCCAATTTGTGCCTTCCTCTCTCCATCATACTTTAAATGATCCTCTTCATCCTTCATGGACTGAAGCTTTGATTTAAGAATAGAAAGTGCTGCCTCCTTATTTTTTAATTGAGTCCTATGTGCTGTTGAACGTACATCCATTCCAGTTGGTTTGTGAATAACCCTAACAGCGGTTTCAACTTTATTTACGTTTTGACCACCAGCTCCACCAGAACGTGATGTTTCAAATTCAAGGTCTGCTTGGTTTAATTCAATGGTTGTACGCTTAAACAAAGGCATTACAGCAACGGAGACAGTCGATGTATGTATACGTCCCATCTTTTCGGTAGACGGAACCCTTTGTACACGATGTACTCCAGTTTCCCATTCTAATATTTTATAAACATCATCTCCTTTTATCTCAAAAGATGCTTCCTTATATCCTCCAAGTTCATTTAAAGAAGCATCTACTGGCTTCCATGACCATGATTTATTATGTGCATATCGTTCATACATCTCTGCTATTTCACGAGCAAACAAAGAAGCTTCGTCTCCACCGGCACCTGCACGTATTTCCATTATAACCTCACTGGGAGACTCTTTATGGCTTTCCTCTTCTTTTTTTAAAATATCACGTGATTGGTTTATAAAACTATCAAGCTGAATATTTATATTCTTAATCTCTTTTTGTGCCATTTCAGCGAGTTCTAGATCTTTTGATAACAACTCTGTTTCTTTAAGTTGTTTTTGAAGTCTTATTATTTCTGACCCAAAATATTGTGTAGAGTAATTTTCATTTATTTTTTTTAATTCTTCTGCTGAAATTTCCATATTTAAAGTTTATATGAGTAAATATTTTTGTAAAACAAAACCACATGTATAAAAACATATGGTTTTTAATTTAATATAAATACTGTTTTTCTCTTGCCCTTTTTAGCTGCATCTGAAATGCTTGTCTATTCATAATATCTTCGGAAGTCTGTTCTTGTTTACCAAAAGTATTCTTAAAATACTCACTAAACTGAAATGGTGGATTCTTTTCTTCCCACTCATGAAAACAAATTCTACAGACATTTATCAAATGATTCTTATCAAGCCAATATCTATAAAAGTCAGAATGATCACAAGACTCTTGTGGTTTTAATAGTCTCTCTTCCTCCTCATTCATATATTTCTCAATAACACTTTCTTTAGTGTATTCCATAATCTTTTTATATTTAATTTATTTCTTTATAATTAATTAAATACTCTTAAATATTTATGTCAAATGATAAATAAAAACAAAAAAGCAACCAAATATATACTTGATTGCTTTTGGTTATCTTAAGAAGATTATATTCCCAAGATTTGATTTATTCTTTTTTGTTCATCTCTGTCTTTTATATCATTTTTTATCTTTAATTGCTCTTCTTTCAAGTGTCTTTTTCTAGCATTACTTCTTTTAGCGAACAACAATAATCTTATTTTAATGATTGATGCTAACCTTTTATTTTGATAGTCATTCAGTAAAACTTCTCTTTTATCATTTAAATAAATACATCAACCTTATCAAGAGGCATACCAGAAGGTATCTTATTTAAATAAGGAATGATATATTTAATGCCATCAATAACAAGAGTGTCATCTCTAAGATACGATACTCCATTTAAATATAAATCCACCCCATTAATATCTTTTACTAATTGTTCGGTAAAAAATTGATTCTTAGCAGATTTAGAACTACAAGATACAAAGATAGTACTAAGTAAAAAAATAAATAAACTCTATTCTTCATAATATGAAATTTTTAGTTAAGTAATATATTTCAATATATACAATACATATATATGGCATTGTCAAGATATTAAAATAAAATAAAAAACTAAGGTAAACTTGTTTTTTATAAAAATAACTATTTTTTTGCTTTTTTTAGTCTAGCTTTAAACTTCTCTGCTCTTCCTGCTGTATCTAAACGCTTCTCAACTCCCGTATAAAATGGATGTGATGCAGAAGAAATTTCAACGTTTATTAAAGGATATTCTTTTCCTTCAAATTTTCCTTTTTCTTCTGTTTTAACAGTCGAAGATATTAAAAAATCTTCTCCGCTTGCATTATCGTGGAAGATTACTAATTTATAATCTTCTGGGTGAATATCTTTTTTCATAACGATAATCATTATACATATGCATACCTTTAATGCAATACAATAATTAGATTTTTCTTATAATTAAAAATGGGGTAGATTCATCACCTTGTCCTAGAGGATTATCAGAAAACATTTTCCTCATAAATCTCGAAAAATCTTTCTTATATTTTCCAACTAAATTAACACCAATATCATTAGCATCAACAATGCAAAATCTTATTTTCTTAGAAATAAAATAATTTTCTAAATCTTTTAATATTTTATTCGGATTTTTTGGTAATAATGTTGCATATTCATTATATGGTGGAATAGTATTTGCAGTTGGTCCATCTATACCACGAGCTCTATCACCAGCTATTCTATAAAACACCCCTCTTATTCCAAAGAACTTTGTTATAAATGATACAAAGGCAGCAAACAAGACCCTGATTATTCCTACTTCATTTATTGCTAATTGCATTGTTTGTGGTGTCCCAAGCCCAATACCAGAACTTGTTTGTGTTACAAATCTTGATAAAAGCTTAGCAAAAAAACCATATTTAATCTCATTAAACTTATATGCTCTATTCTGCATTACAGAAATAACAGATTCTGCTATTCCTATAACATCTCCATCTTTTATAAAACTATCACAATATTCTTCTATTATAGTAATAAGATTGTCGTCTTTTCTTACTACCCTAGTCTTAACTGGGTATCTAAAAAAATAATTATCTTTATATCTTTTTTTTAAATCTTTTCCATTGTTTCCGTCTTTTATTATCATATTAATTTAATCTCTTTCAAGATGATTAATTGTCGGTTGAATTTTTGCAGCTTTATTCATTACACTTGGTGCATAACTAGAGCAAGAACCATAATAACGACATGCGGCATTATATTCAGATGTATATGTTTGTGATGCAGCTCCCTTATCTTGAAGAAATACACCAGTTGCCATTACAGCATCTCTAGCATTCCAAGGATCAGCTACTTGAACTCCAAGATAGATCTTAACACGAGAGGATACAAGCTCCCATGTTCCAGGAATAAATTGCGTATAACCCATTGCTCCACCATAACCATAATACGTTCCATCGCTATTCCTAATAGCACACGAAATAGGAGTTGTCTTCCAATCACGTCCTAGTGCTGATGTTATTCTAACAAAAGCATCAAAATGACTTGGTATCATATTTTTCTTTGACGGGTTTTTTGACTTAACGTAAATACCATCGACTTGATAAGATCCATTTACAAGCCCAATTGGTTTCTTCGTAAGATAACAACCACCAACGTTCCTACCAAAACCACTCTCCTGTTGCATTATTGCCATGATAAATGCAGTGCGAACACCAGTTCTTTCTGATGCATTTTTTGCATAATCATAAGCTTCTCCAAACGAAATAGATTTACTTATTCCATTACCTTTAAATTGAATTAACGTTGAACGAATCTTTGCAATTTCTTCTTTTCGTAATTTTCGTAACTCTGCTAGTCCTGCCTTTTTTGACTTGCTAACTGATAATGCTTGATCTCTATCTTTCTTTTGAACCTCAATTTTACCCTTTTCTAACTTAAGGGAATAACGTTCATTATTTTGTTGTTCTTTTTTATATTCTAATGATAACTTTTCACCATAAATGTCTTCTTTAAGATTTGCAATATAATTAAATGAATCAGATAATGATGATTGAACATATGAAAAAGCTGGTGCGTCTTCATAAAAATCTGAAACTTTCTTATTAGATAATAGATACTCAAACAAAGTTGCATCATCTAATTCATATCTTTTTCTTAATATTTTCTCAAGTGACTCTTTTTCACGACGAAGTTTAGTATTTAAATCTTCAAGGGAGTTTTCTTTTTTATTTATCTCATTTCTTATATTGGTAATTAGTGTACTTTTTTTATTTATAGCAGATTCTGTTTCTGTAATCTCACTTTTCAACTTATTTATTTCACCAGATATGGTTTTTTGTTTTCCATCTTCCGCAATGATATCTCCTGTAAGTCTCTTTATTTCCTCTTCTTTAGCTTTTATCTCTGCATTTAAACGTAATTCGCATTGCTCCCTTGTCTCACTACTTCTACACTGCGGTTCAGCTCTAACTAAAAAAACAAAAGAAAAGAACACAATGGCAAACATTGATATCTTATATATATTAAACATTTTAAATCTTTTTCTCATAAATATATTATAACTTCCATCTTCAATAAATAAAAGTTTTAATTTACTTGAGTCTCTAATAAAAAAAGACTAAAAGTCTTTTTCTTCTTTGGATTCTTCTTGGTCTTTCCCTTTTTGATCAACTAATTCTGGTTCCAAATTAACACCATCACCCACTTCTTCTCTTTCTTCTTGGGTTGCAATAATACTTACAACTGTTGTCTCAATGTCATCCAAAATATCAATACCTTCTGGAAAATCGATATCTAATAATTTTATATTATCACCAAGTTCATTAAGAACAGATATATCAACATCAATGTGGTCTGGAATTTTACTTGGAACCGTCTCAATAACAACTTCCTCATGTGAAAAATTCAGTAATCCAAGATTATTCTTTATAGCAAGTGATTCACCAACAAGCTCGATTGGAACTGTAACTTCAGTTTTTTCACCTTTATTAACAACCTTAAAGTCTATATTTAATATATCTCCAGAAACTACATGCACATGCATATCCTGAACAATAATCATTTCTCCAGAGATATCACCAGTGGTATTTATAACATTTGATGTTCCTGCTTCTCTATACACCTTTCTAAACTCACCATTGTCAATGGTGATTGGAGTACTATCAAAATCAACCCCGTACATAACCGCAGGAATTAATCCTTGTGAACGTAAATATTCATTACGTTCTTTTGTATCTCTTTTTAACACTTTTAGTTCAATCATAATAATTAAGATTATATATATCTGTGAAATTTGTGCAAGGTATTTAAATTAGTATTCTATGTATAGAAATACTTGATATATATAATATTATCTAAACTAGATCTTTTATTAGATTTAAATATTTAATCTAGAAAATGTCAGTTTATTTTACCTAATTTCTCCATCAAGATTCTCAATAGCCTTATTTATTTTTTTCATATCTTCCATGACTTCTTGATCGGTAAGAGTTTTTTTATCTGATTGAAAAATAAGTGAAAACGCATATGAAGTTCTCCCATCTTTTTCAAATTCATCAAATATGAATATCTTCATTAGATATTCTGCCTCAGCTTCCCAAAAAACTTTTTCGAGTATGTTCACATCAATTGTATCAATCCAAAATGATATATCTCTTTTTACATATGGATAAATTGAGATTCCAACAAACTTATCATCTTTTTCAAAAGTTATCTTTTCTAAAATATCTTCATATGAGCTGAAATCACCGTCAAACTGCGAAATATCAAAAGAAATAATATTTCCATCTCTAACAAGATCTAATTCTTTCACATTAAATAAATTATTAATTGCTTTAACATGTTTTTCTATTTGTTTATTTTCATCACCATATTTCTTTCGAGATTTTTTAGATAAAGTCTCTATACCAAAGCAACAAAAAGTCTTTTCTCCTTCTTTTGTATGAACATTATCAATCTCAAAATTTAAAATTTGATCAACATTCACAAAATCAGCAACGCGTGCATTTTTTTCTATTGACTCCTTCATTTGTGTTGAAAGGTTTTTTCTTAAAGCTTTTTTATCAGAAGCTATTGGATTTAACAATTCTATATTTCCTTTGTTTACAAAAGTGTAATTCATTATCTCTGTAAAACTTTCTTCAATAAAATAGTTCCTTAATCTCTGAGAAACATAAAATTTCTTATTAATCTCAGGGTTAAATTCAAGATCACGAACAGAAACAATTGGAATATTATGATAACCATATAAACGTCCAATTTCTTCTATTATATCTTCTGGGATACGTAAATCTAAACGTTCAAAAGGAACCGAAATTTTATAATTCCCATTTTCAACAACATAGAAATATTGAAATTTCTCTAAAATTGTATTAATATCTTTTTCTGAAATATCAAAACCAAGTAACTGTGCAGTATGCTTTCTTGTAAACTCTAAAATAAACTGCTCTTCTGGATCTGGATAAATATCGGTTACCATCGCTCCACTTTCTAAAACACCAACACAAGTATTATCTGTATTTGCTAACTCTATAACAAGTGAAAGCATTGCTCTTGAAGCAAACATTGCTTTTTCTGATGTAATCTCATTTTCATAACGCTTTGAAGCATCAGTAAGAATTTTTACACGACGAGCTGTTTTTCTTATTGTTAATGGATCAAAATTTGCAGATTCAATAATAATGTTCTTAGTACTAGATGTCACTTCTGCTATATTTCCACCCTTCACACCAGCCAAAGCTAATATCTTTTCTTCGTCTGTAATAACCAAATCAGTTTCTAAAAGCTCAATCTCTTCTCCGCTCAAAGTTACCATTTTTTCTCCTTTTTTTGAATTCCGTATAATGATTCCTCCCTTCACAATATCAGCATCAAAAACATGCATTGGTTGACCTAGATCAAACATTATAAAATTTGTTGCATCAACAAGGTTATTTATTGATTTTTGACCCATTGAAATCAGTCTATTTTTTAACCACTCTGGTGATTCCCGTACTTCAATATTTTTTACTAAGGTTCCAATATATCTTTTACACTTATTCTTATTTTCTATTTTAATTGAAATATTTTCATCTGTTGTTTTTAAATCACACACGTTTGAGAAACGTTGTCCTTTCAATTCTAAACAAAGTAAACCAGCAACCTCCTTTGCAATACCATCATGACAAAGACAATCATGTGCTCTATTTGGAAGCACGTCAATATCTAAAACCCAATCATTATTTACTTCTTCCATTCCTTCAATTTCAAAAGAATGCAGAAGTAAAATATCTGCAATTTTTTTCATTGAAGGTAATTCACTTGTGAAGTAACTTTGAAGCCATTTTTTTGAAATTAACATGTTTCTTTTTTTGATTTAGTTTCTTGTAATGCATCATGTAATTTAATCCCACCATTATAAAAATAACGAACATCTTCAATATTATATTTCATCATAGTAAGCCTATCTATTCCAACGCCAAAAGCAAAACCAGAATATTTTTTTGAATCAATTCCAACATTTTCGAGAACATGTGGATGTACCATACCTGCACCAAGAACCTCCATCCACTTATCTCCAAACTTTAAATCAATTTCGATACCAGGCTCAACGAAAGGAAAATATCCTGGACGAAAACGAAATTCGATAGGTCTACCATAAAACCCATTTAAAAAGTTTTCAAGAGTGCCTTTTAAGTGTGCGAGAGATATATTTTCACCTATAACTAGACCTTCTATCTGATGAAATTGTGTCTCGTGTGTCCTGTCAGTTGCTTCCTGTCTAAAAACTTTTCCAGGAGCTATTATCTTTAAAGGAAAATCTTTTTTATCTTTTACAAATTTCTCCATAAAACGAATTTGTACAGAAGAAGTATGAGTCCTCAATACTTTTAGTCTTCCATCTTCACTTTTTTCTCTAAGAAAAAATGTATCTTGCATATCTCTTGCCGGATGATCTTTTGGCACATTAAGAGCATCAAAATTATGCCATTGATCTTCAACGTATGGACCATCTGCAACTTCAAATCCCATCTTTATAAATATATTAGATATTTCTCTAATTGTCTGTGATAATGGATGTAATTTTCCTTTCTGATCATTCATAAACTATAGAATACACGAAAAATTTATATATTAAAACTTGTTAATTTATATATTCCATACTTGACAATATATTCATATATGATAAACTCATTTTTAAATTAAAACTTTATATAATGAAAAGAAAATATAGAATTATATTAATTCGAGTGATGTCTATTATTGGATTCTTTTTTGCAGCATTTAATTGTTACAGAGGTTTTGCAAAAGACCTTATCCCAGTTGCAATTTCATTCTTATTCATTGGAATTGTTGCACTTGTTCTAACAATAAGACCAACATTTATAATTGACGAAAAATTAAATAAAAACCATAGGAAATAATTCCTATGGTTTTTATCTTTTTTACTTTAAATTAACTCTTCAAACAACTCTTTTAAAAGCTGAGGATTTCCAGCACCCTTTGTTTCTTTCATTCCCATTCCAACAAAAAATTTCATTAATCCTTCCTTTCCTGATTTAAATTCATCAACTTGTTTTAAATTATTATCAATTACTTTTTGAACTATTAATTTCAATGCGTCAATATCATTTTCTTGCATAAGTCCTTTTTCTTCTGCAATCTCTTTTGGATTTCCACCATTCTTAATCATTTCAGAAAGAATAGTACTTGTCGCACTAGAACCAATATCACCATTACTATTCATAATGATAAGTTCTGCAAAATTCTGAGAATTAATAGAAACATCATCCCAACTAAGATTTTCACTCCTTAATTTTCCAACAATATCTGAAGTAATATAATTAGACGCTAACTTAATTAAATCCCCATTTTTTAATATTTTTGCCACAGATTCAAAATATTTTGACAAACCTTTGTAATTAATATAAAACTCAATATCCTCTGACTTAATTCCATATTCTAATACATATCGTTTTCGTTTTGCATCTGCTAATTCTGGCAAATCTGACTTCATTTTTTCAAGATCAAATAATTCATGTAAGTATAACTTTGGAAGATCCGGCTCTGAAAAATATCTATAATCCTTTGCATTTTCTTTTGATCTCTGTGGAAATGTAATTTGTTTTACATCATCCCATCCTCGTGTTTCTTGTATTAACTTTTCACCATTTTCAAGGGCTTCAATTTGACGTCTAATTTCAAACTCAGCTGCTTTTCCTGCTGAAGCAATAGATCCTATATTCTTAACTTCTACCTTCGTACCAAGTTCATCGGTCTTTGAAACTGATAGATTAACCTCTACACGCATCTGTCCTTTTTCAATATTTGCATCTCCTACACCAAGATATCTTAATAATAATTGTAATTCTCGTGAAAACTTAATAACATCTTCTGGTGTGTGAAGAACTGGCTTTGTAACTAGCTCCATTAATGGTGCTCCGGCACGGTTAAAATCAATAAGTGTATAATTGTCAAAGTGTTTTGATGTAGCAGTATCTTCTTCAAGATGAATTCTTTCTAACTCAAATCCAGCAAGATTTCCTCCAGAAACAATTGGATACTTATATTGAGATATCTGATATCCCTTAGGAATATCTGGATAAAAATAATTCTTTCTATCAAATTCTGTAAAGTTTGCAATGTTGCCATTAACAGCTAATCCAATTTTTATCATATGCTCAACTGCTTTTTTATTAATTACAGGTAATGTACCAGGGTGAGCTAAATCAACAGGAGAAATATCTTGATTTGGTCTTATTTCATCTGAATTATTTAAAGATCGTGAAAACATCTTTGTATTTGTTTTCAAGTGTGCGTGAATTTCTAAGCCAATTGTGACAATATATCCTTTCATATCTATATTCATACTTACTATAGTAAATCATGATAAATAAAAAACAATATTTATTCACTAGAGCCATAACGACAAATATGTTATATTTTATATATGTTAAATAAAGCAAAAAGTAAATTAGAAAAGATGGAGCAAGAATGTATTAATAAATACAAAGGAAACGATAACGAGATAAGAATGTGTATCATAAAAAAAGAATTTGAAACTGGCTTTGAAGCAATAAAAAGATATCCAAAATCAGTTACTATCTTTGGATCAGCAAGGTTTGATGAAAATCATAAATATTCAAAACAAGCAACTGAATTAGCAAAAAAAATATCTGAAGAAGGATATACAATAACAACAGGGGGAGGACATGGCATAATGGGAGCCGCACATAAGGGAGCATATCTAGCAAACGGACAATCTCTTGGAATAAATATAGAGCTCCCACGTGAACAAACAATGAATCAATATATAACTGACTATGTTGAATTCCACCACTTCTTTTCAAGAAAAGTTACACTAGCATACTCAGCAGAAGTATTCATCTATTTCCCAGGAGGGT
>CAYOMN010000006.1:0-25207 GCA_964405115.1 uncultured Candidatus Saccharibacteria bacterium
TGTCAATATGATATATTTTGTTATAATAATAATATTATGAAGAAAATAATTATTATTATATTAATCGTTATTGCTATTATTTTTTCTATATAAGAAAAAAAAATGGTGATGTGGCCATAGAACAAGAAATTTATAATGTGGAACAATCTGAGTTAAATCTTGATTCAGAAATAGATAAACTGGAGTCTTTAGACTTTGATATTTCAAAAGACGTTGATTCAGAAATAGATAAAATACAAAAACAAGAAACAAACCTTGATTCAGAAATAGATAAACTGGAGTCTTTAAGTTTCTAGTTTTTATAAGATTGATGAAGAAATAATCTTTTAATATAAAAGTATTTTATTTATTTCTTGAAAGTTTTTTTGTTTTTTTACGTAATATAATATGATGGTTATAACTCCATCATATTTATGTAAACATAAAAAACATTAGTAAGCATTAATTATTAGCAGGACGACTTACTTTAGTTTTTATTATTAGAATTTTAAACATATTAACAACAACATGAAAAAATCGATTTATAAATTATTAACAGGATCTTTAATTGCTTTTATGGTAACAATTGGAATTGCCTATGCTCAATCAGAGGTTCCTACAGTAGAAAATGGAGATAACACAGAAACCGTAGATGATACCATATCAGATGTTAAAGAAGCTTTTGTTGTAAAGATCGAGAAAAGAATTGAAGAGATGAAAGTACTTCATCAATCATTAAAAGAAAAAGTTCTATCTGGAGAAATTACAAAAGAAGAAGCTATTTCAGCGTGGAAAGATGCAATTCAGAAAATAAGAGATGAAAAGAAACTTTTTTTTGATGAAAGAATGGAAAGAATAAAAGAAAGATTTTCAAAGATCAGAGAAAGAAATCCAGAGTTAGCAAATAAATTACAAGCTATGTTTGATGTGGCTCAGTCACATAGAGCAGAAATTTCATTAAAAAGGAAAGAAGTTGCAAAGATGCTTGTGTCTGGAGAAATTACAAAAGAAGAAGCACAAATGAGAAGAAAAGAAGATTTATTAAATTTTAGAACAAGAATTCAAGAAGAAGCAAGAAAACATGGTAGATCTTTAAGAGGTGGTAGAGACGATGACAATGATAGTGACATAGAGAATGATAGAGAAAGAGGCTCTGAATAATTAATTTTAATTAAATATTATAATAAAAAACTCTATTATTATATAGTGTTTTTATTTATTTTTTACATAAATTAATTTGAAACGACCTTTTTGATTTTCCCTTTGTTCTATTTCAAACTTATCTGTAGAACTAATCAATTTTGTAAGTTTTTGAAATCCATAATTTCTAGAGTCAAAATTAGGCATCTTTTTTTGTAGAAGATTTCCAACGTCACCTAGGTAAGACCAGCCTTCTTCATCTGCTAAATCATTTATTGTTAATTGAAGTGTTTGTAAAAGTTTAGGTGTTATTTTCTCAAGAGCTTTTTGGTGTTTTTGGTTTATCTTTCCATTTTTTATTTTATTTTCTTGGTTTTTAAGAATTTCAAGATATATAAAACGATCACATGCAACAATAAATGGTTCAGGAGTCTTTTTTTCACCAATTCCTATAACATGCATTCCAGCTTCTCTCAATCTCATTGCAAGTTTTGTGAAATCACTATCTGATGATGCAATACAGAAACCGTCAACCTTACCTGAATATAAGATATCCATAGCATCTATAATCATTGCAGAATCAGTAGAGTTTTTTCCTGTCGTATATCCATATTGTTGGATAGGATTTATTGCATTTTCTAACAAGATATTTTTCCATTTAGTTACCTGTGGTTTTGTCCAGTCTCCATATATACGTTTTATTGTTGGTTTTCCGTATTTTGCAATCTCTTCCATCATCTCTTTTACATAGGCAGATGGAATATTATCTGCATCAATTAATACAGCAAGGTTTTGATCTTTGTTCATATTAACTTAAGTATACCCGCAGGAGTATAAAAAATAAAGCTGACTTGTAAGTCAACTTTATTTTTTGCAACATGAATCATAACAACCCAATAGAGATGGGAGTAATTGTTTTTTTCTTGAGATAAATCCCGGTAATATTACTGTTTTTCCACTTACTCTTACATTAAAGGATTCTTCAGCAATATCTTTTGTTTTTTTATCTGGAATAAACATTATTGATTCTTCTTTTAGAATATCAATTGCAAAAAATAATATTTGATCAACTCCATCTTCTTTGATTCTATCTGGCATTTCTGATACAAGGTCATCATATCGATCAATTATAATAGAAGGATTTGTCGTTTCAAGAACAGAAATACGTGTACTAACTCCCTTTATATCATATATTTTACTATCCATAAGTAGAAGTTCTTCATTTGAAAATTCTGATATATTTGATTTTGCATCAAACATATTTTTTGCGTATTCATCTATGTTTATATTAAGTACAGAGGATAACTTCTTAGCAAGAGCAATATCTTCATCCGTAGTTGTTGGACTTCTAAATTTTAGAGTATCAGACACTATTCCAGATAGCATTAAACCTGCAATTTCCTGTGGAAAATCTCCTACTTCAATATTCATTATATTGTACATAACAGTCATACTTGATGCATAGGGTTGTATAACAATTTCTGGTGGGTGACTAGTTTTTAGGTTCCCAGAAAGTTTGTGGTGATCAATTATAGAAATAATTGTTGTCTCATTTATGTTTTCAAATAGTTCATCAAGATTATTTGTATCTATTATTGCAACCTGATCCTCTTTATCTATGTGATTTATTATTTCTGGATGTGGAACTTTCCAATAATTTAGTACAAATCTAGTTTCCATATTTAATGTTCCAAGTGTATATGGAAAGGCTTTTTGTTTCCTATGGTTGTTTAAAAACCATGACCATACAATTGCACCAACAGTTGTATCTGTATCTGGAGATCTATGTCCAAATACTTTTATCGTGTCTATATTATCCATATGTTTGAATTATATAGATAATCTTATTTTTTACAAAAAAAAAGACGGTTAAGTCTGTTTTTTTATTAATTTTTCTAATTTTTCAGAAAGAAAGAATATTTCTTCCATTGTAGTTTTTTTCAATAGGATAGAACCGTTTCTTTTTTCTTCTTTGTACCAACCACTTTCTGTTTTATATCCTTTTAAAAAAGCAAAATCATCGTATTCATTTATTATTAAAAATGTTTCTAATACCTTCATTTTCATTAATTTTAAATTAAAGTAATTTTCTTAATTTCATTAAAACATAAATAAAATATATTGCAAATGTATATATACATATTTTTCTCGCGAATTTTGTATTTTTTTCATATAATGATGGTATGAAAACTATAATTATTACAGGAGGAGGATCCGGAGGACATATTTCCCCAATACGTGCAGTTGTTCCGATACTAAAAAGACAATATAGTTTGATTTGGATAGGTTCATCTCATTTTGAAAAAAATGCTGCTAATAATTTAGGGATTCAATTCAAAGAGATTTGTTCTGGAAAGATTCGACGTAATTTAACCATAAAGAATATAATAAAAAATATTTTTGATATGTTTTGTGTCAAGTGTGGGGCATGGCAATCTCTATTTTTTTTCATAAAAAATCGACCAGAGAAAGTATTTTCAACTGGAGGTTTTGTTTCTGTTCCTGTTGTTGTTGTAGCTTGGTTCTTGCGAATTCCTATCATTATTCATGAACAAACTATTGGTTTTGGTATGGCAAATAAGATAGGAGCATTCTGTGCTAGTAAGATTCTTCTTACCTTTGAAGATTCTAAAAAATATATTCCACAAAAATATTATAATAAGGTCGAAGTTGTTGGAAACCCTATTCGTGAAGATTTATTAAATGGAAGTTTTAAACAGTTACAGGATTCTCTTGGAGAGATGCTCGATACACAAAAACGTATTTTGTATATTACAGGAGGAGGACAGGGTTCAAGTCTCATTAATGAAATAATTTTTGAGTTATTACCAGAACTTACTAAAAAATATTATATTATTCATCAAACAGGAAAAAGTGGAATAAAAAAAGCACGAAGTTATATTTTTGACGATTACTATTCTTTTGAATTTATTAACAATGAACTTGCTAATATCTATGCAAGTGCAGATATTGTAGTCGCTCGTGCTGGAGCAGGCACAGTAAATGAACTAGATTATTTTGAAATACCAACAATTTTTATTCCTCTTCGCCCAACGCAGAATGATGAACAAACAAAAAATGCAGAATGGTTTATAAAAAGAAATGAAGGAAAAATTATTCACCAAAAAGAACTTACAAAAGAAAAACTAGTCAGAGAGCTTTTTTCTCTTATAGAGAGAGAAAATAAAGAAAATAGAAAAGAAAATAATTCTACTCAAAAAATTTTAAAAAATTTGATATAAAAAATACATGATTTTTTAAACAGAATTCATTTGGGTTTAATTGTTTAAGCTTGTTGTCTTGTAATTAATAGTCCTTGTGACATATAGTGAATAACTTTATACTTCAAATATGTTTAATTTATTTAATAGAAGAGAACGAATAAAGGCTAAAGAAATTGGAAAAGAAAGTTTTGAAGAAATTATAAAATCAAAAGAAGTTGTTTTTGTGTACTTTGAAGCGCCATGGTGTGGAGCCTGTAGGATGCTTCATCCGATTCTTAATGAACTTTCAGATGAAAACCGTGGGAAAGATATTTTAATTGCTGTTGTAAATGTTGATGTAGAGAAAGAACTTTCTAGAGAATTTCATATTATGAGTATTCCACAACTCATTGTTTTTAAAAATGGGAAAAAAGAATTTCAAGGAAGTGGTATGGTTTCAAAACCACGAACACAAGAAATGATTGATAATATTTTGAATTAAAAACAGCTTAATAAAAGCTGTTTTTAATTATTCTAATTTAGAATTTTCTACATTTTCAAGGTCATCATATAAATCATCTAGATCACCTTCTTCTGTGTATTCTTCATCATATTCATTTTCTTCTATCAAGTAACCATCTTCATCATATTTTAAAAGAGGATCAACATAAAAAAATATATTTTGAAATAATAATTCAAATAACATTGTCATATTCTTATCTAAAATATTTGTTAAAAAATAATAATTTCCAAAAAAATAGATTAAGCTATTTTAGGATGTTTGGATTATTACAAATTTAAAATAAAAATGCAATATAGTTTATCCACAACTTGAATTTTATATATGTGTAGGTAAACTTTAATTATGATTAATACCGATGAAAAGAAGATAGATGAAATATTATCTCGTTCAGTTCAAGAAATATTACCTTCCAAAAAGTTATTAAAATCCCGTCTTATGTCAGGTGACAGAATTAGAATATATATTGGAACTGATGCTACTGGACTATCTTTACATCTAGGTCATTCAACAAATTATATTATTCTTGAGAAGCTTAGGAAGCTTGGACACGAAATAATTTTTTTAATTGGTGATTTTACTTCTCGTATTGGAGATCCAACTGATAAAGATGCAATAAGAAAATCTCTTACAAGAGAGCAGGTCATTGAAAATACAAAAACATGGATTGATCAGGTAAGTCCTATTATTGATTTTGAAAATAAAGATAATCCAGTTAAAGTTCTATACAATAATGATTGGCTTTCAAAAATGTCTTTTGAAGAAGTTATTGATTTAGCTTCAAATTTTACAGTTCAGCAGATGCTTGAACGTGATATGTTTGAAAAAAGAATGGAGAATAATAAACCTATTTATATTCATGAGTTTTTCTACCCATTAATGCAGGGATGGGATTCTGTTGTTATGGATGTTGACGTTGAAATGTGTGGAAATGACCAAAAATTTAATGCTCTTATCGGTAGAACTTTACAAAAGAGATATAACAAAAAGGAAAAATTTGTTTTTATTACTACTCTTTTAGAAAATCCAAAAACAGGTGAAAAAATGATGTCAAAATCTCTTGGTACAGGGGTATTTTTAGACTTTTCAGCAACAGATATGTTTGGGGGTATTATGGCACAAGATGACGAAAACATGAGGCAACTTTTTATAGATGCGACATTTCTTAGTCTTAAAGAGATTGAAGATATCTTTAATAAAGAACAAGAACGAGATCAAAAATTAAGACTTTCCTTTGAGATTACAAAAATCTATCACGGAGAAGCTAAGGCAAAACAAGTAAAGGAAGAATGGATTAATCAATTTTCAAATAAACAAAAACCAGTATATATTCCAAGTATTTCATTAGAAGGAGATATAATAGAAACATTATCTATTGGTGTTGGAGAAAGTAAGGGAAATATTAAACGTCTTATTAATGAAGGAGCAGTAAAAATAAATGGTGAAAAGATTTTTGATGATAGTTTCCTTTTAAAAAGTGATGATGAAATACAAATTGGAAAAAAACGTTGGTATAAAATAACATAGAAATTTATTCCTTAAAAAGGAAATAGAAGTATTTCTTTCTTAACTTGTTTTTTATATATGTATAAGTAAACTTATTTTATATGATGAATAAATCAAAAAAATATAAAAATAGAATGATAAAGAATATTATTCTTGTTGGTATTATATTATTATTAATAATTTCTTATTTTGTTTCACGTAAAAATAAGAGAATTGATTCACAAATTATTAATAATATTCAGGTAGAAGAACCGTCGTCTCATATTAGGGGAAATATTGGTTCAGAAATAAAGCTTATTGAATATTCTGATTTTCAGTGTCCTGCCTGTGCAGCAACAGAGGTTAAAATAAGTGAATTATTAAGAAAATATGGAGATTTATTTCAATTAGAATATCGGCATTTTCCGTTGAGAAATATTCATCCAAATGCCCAACTTGGAGCACAAGCTGCTGAGGCAGCAGGAATGCAGGGGAAATTTTGGGAGATGCACGATATTTTGTTTGAAAGGCAGCAAGAATGGTCAAAGTCAATTAGTCCAAAGCGCTATTTAAAGGAATATGCTAAGATTATTGGAATTAATGTTGATAGGTTTATGTTTGACATGGAATCTGATAAAACAAAAGAAATTGTTGACTCACAATATAATGAAGCGGTAGATTTAAATTTACCAGGAACCCCATCATTTATATTTAATGGGAAAAAGATTGATATTAATACTTTTGTTAATGATAATCTTGTCGGTGATATTAATAAGGAGGGTTGATTATCAACAGAAACTCAAACTGAAGCTAATGAATAAATTAAAAACGCATAAGCGTTTTTAATTTGACAGATCATTAAGAAACTATATTATTAAGATAAGTTTTTTTAATTAAAATTAGAATACATGAAAAAATTAGTTATTATTTTCGTCTTTCTTACATTCTTTTTCTTTTCAAAGAATGCTGTTGCGCAAGATATTAATAAATACAATCTTTTTGAACAAAAATGTGATTCTCTGATTACAGAGATAAATGACTTTGATCCAATAAGTGGTAATTCTGAATATGATTTATATATAATTAATAATGTAATACCAAGAACAACAGATTATATTTTGATGATGAAAGAAGTGATAAAAAAATCAAAAGAAGATGAGGTTGAAATTGATTTTGAGTTTATTATTGATGGGCTTATTAATGAGCTTGAGGATTTGAAAGAAATACTTAAATAAATATTTAAAATAAAAAGAGGTATTGAAGCCTCTTTTTTAAATTGTATTTTAATAAGCTCAGTTTATACTTAGTTTATGATAGAAGAATATAAAGATTTGAAAAAATTCAATACTTTTATGGTTCCTACCACAGCAAAATATTTTGTACGAATAAAAGAAGGAGAAGAAATTAAAAAAATAGTTTTAAGTAAAGAATGGAAATCTTCGAAAAAATACCTTGTTCTTGGTGGAGGAAGTAATATTTTGTTTGTCAGTGACTATAATGGTTTTGTTTTAAAGAATGAGATAATTGGAATAGATATAATAGAAGAAAATGACGAATATATTATAGTTCGTGTTGGTGCTGGTGAGAATTGGCATAATTTTGTTATGTGGTCTGTGGAACGTGGTCTGTGGGGAATTGAAAATCTTGTATATATTCCTGGAACTGTTGGAGCTGCTCCTGTTCAAAATATTGGTGCCTATGGTGTTGAAGTGAAGTCTTCAATTTATAGTATTGAATATATAGATTTGAAAGATTCTAAATTAAATATAATAAATGGTAAAGATTGTGAATTTGGTTATCGTAATAGTTTTTTTAAAAAAAAGAATGGAAGACACTTCATTACACATGTTATTTTTAAACTTTATAAAAAAGGACAAGCTATTTTGGATTATGGTGAACTTGCGGAAGTTATTAAAGAAAAAAATATTAAAGTGCCAAATCCTAATGATATTGCAAATATTATTATAGAAATACGGAAGTCAAAATTACCAGAAATTAATGAAGTTGGAAACGCTGGGTCTTTTTTTAAGAATCCTATTATTTATAGAGAAGCTCTGGAAAAAATAAAAATTAAATTTCCTGATATTAAATATTTTGAATTAGATAACGGTGGAATAAAAATTTCAGCTGGATGGATTCTTGATGAACTTGGTTATAAAGATTTTGCTGGTGGACATGTTGGAAATTACAAAAAACATGCGCTTATTATTGTCCATGACGGTGATGGTACAGGTGAGGAAATTTACGAGTATATACAAAGTATTAAAAAAGACGTAAGAGATATTTTTGGTATTGAGTTAGAACCAGAGGTTAATATCATAAAATGATATGAGTATTGAATAGTTAAAGATAAAATTCTTCGCTATTCTTAATAGTCTATTATTGGTATAATAGATATTATGATAGTTTTACCATCTCTTTTAGAGTATTCTAGACCAAGACCAAATAGACCTGAATTTGAAAAAAATGTATTTGTCCCAAATTTTAATGATTATTCATCATTTTGGGATCAAATACACAATATGATGTATGCACTTTCTGCAAATCAACCAATTAGTGGGGATTTATTTAAAAAAATAGATTTATCTTTTGGTTTTTTTGGGAACCGTATTCATCCAGTTACACTGGAATCACATTATTACCATTTAGGTATTGAAATAGAAGCTCGTGCAAGACAAAACGTAAGACCTATTTTAAACGGTGTGTTGGAATATTCTGGTTATAGTGTTGCAAATGGTTATTATGTATTACTTTCGCATCCATATATTCAAACAGAAGATGGATATATTCTTCACACAACGTATTGTCACCTAAAGAAACCAATGGTTAAATTCTCTTCATATCAAAAGATGTTAAGAGAAATTAGTCTAGGAAGTTATCCAATTATAGAAATTGTAAAAGATACAATTCTTGGCTTAGTTGGTTCATCTGGAGATACAATTGGTGATAAGCCAAAATTATATTTACAATGTGAATTTAGAAAGTTTGATCGTAGACCGATTGTAATAGACCCAATGTTTTTTTATAGTGAAAAAATCCATACTAATGAATCAAGACACTTGATAATTTAATAAAATTTATGGTTGTATTTTATTTTTTTTGTTATAATTAATTTATTATGAAAAATATACATACAAAAACACTTCATTTTGCTGGGGCATTATTTTTGGTAGTATTATCAATACTTGCAGTTTCAGTAACTGTATTTGTAATGCATGGAAATAAAACCTATGATGATAATACAATTTCTGTGAGTGGTACAGCAAAGGTTTCGTCTGCACCAGATGTTGCAACATTCTCTTTTACTGTTAAGGAAACATCAAAAGATGCAAAAACAGCACAAGATACAATTAACGAAAAAGTTTCAAAGATTTTGGATGGACTTAGTAAGCTAAAGGTAGATGAAAAAGATATAAAAACTGAATCATATACAATATATCCAAAATATGAATGGGTAAAAATCGAAAATAAAAAGAAGACATCTACTGATGGTACTCTTTATTTTCCAGGAGAGGAAAAGAAGCGTGTGCAAGTTGGATTCGATGTTTCTCAAAATATTCGTGTAAAACTTCGTGATCTTGAAAAGGTTTCAGATGCCCTTACTTTATTTGCTCAAAATGGAGTTGAAAACCTTTATGGACCAAATTTTGAAATTGATGATCTAGATAGTTTAAGAGAAGATGCCCGTCTTGAAGCTATAAAAAAGGCAAAGGCAAAGGCAAAAAGACTTTCAAAAGATCTTGATGTTAGATTAGGAAAAATTATTTCATTTAATGACAATTCAAGTGGATATCAACCTCTATATAGAGAAAATATGTCAATGATAACTGGTGCATCTATGGATAGGAAGGAATCATATATGCCAAAACTACCAATTGGAGAAAATGATATCACTGCGACAGTTACTATTACATATAAAATAAAATAAATTATAGAGGTTTTTGAAAAAACCGAGAATAATGAATTTATGCATATCTTTGTCTAATAGATACTAGACTAAAAACTGTTTGTTTATATAAACAGTTTTTCTTATTTTTAAAATGATATAATCAAATCATGCAAGAAGTACGACAAATATTTTTTCCGAAACAATCAAATAAGGTTTTTAAAGGTTTTGGCCCAGCATTTTTAGTACTTGCTTTGGGTATTGGGTCTGGAGAATATATCTTATGGCCCTATCTATCAGCTCATCATGGATTTGGAATATTATGGGGTGCTTTACTTGGTATTTCAATACAATTATTTATTTTAGTTGCACTGGAAAGGCACACAGCTTTTCTAGGGGAGGATGCTTTGTCTAGTTTCTCTAGGGTTTTTAAGCATGCTTTTACTTGGATTTTTGTTTCTACTATTATAGGATTTGGATGGCCTGGTTTTTCGGCGATGATAGCACAACTTTTATCTAAAGGATTATCACTGTCTATTTCTCAAGAGTTATTAAGTTTTATTATCTTATTTATCGCAGCTTCTTTTTTAATTATTGGTAAGAGTATCTATAAGAAAATATTATTTTTGCAGAAAATTAATGTAAGTATTTTATTAATACTTATTTTGTTTCTTTTTATATATTATTTTGACCTAAACCTTTTAAAAGACATGTTTAGTGGAATTATTGGATTGGGATCTAATTATTTGTTTATTCCGGCAGGACTATCCCTTGTTACGTTTCTTGGGGCAGTTGCCTATGCTGGGTCTGGTGGAAACTTACTTCTAGTTAATTCTTTTTATGTGGAAAAAGAAAAAAAGGGACTTGTTGGTGTAAAAAAAGATAGAGAACTTATTGTTCCTGATAGTTCACGAGAATCAATTAACAACACAAAAAGTTTTACATGTTCTTCTTGGAGGCAGAATACATTATTTTTTTGGGGAGGGGGATTATTACTAATTTTGATGCTTGCTTATATTTCATATGCGGTTTTACATGGTGTTGGTGTTTTGCCAAAAGATTTTAGTTTTATTATTCGTGAAGCATATATTTTTAGTAGAGATATCCATCCAATAGTTGGTATATTGTTTATTATCTCTGGAAGTATTGCTTTATTTGGTGTACAGCTTGGAATTTTAGATTTTATTGGGCGTATTGCTGGGAATAAGCCAGGAATTATAGATAATTCAAAAAAACAAAAACAGTTATATAAAAAAGCCGTATCGGTTATGGCAATTTTTGGTTTTATTATCTTAGCTTTTGGTCTTTCAAAGCCAAATACCCTTATCATTATAGGGTCAACAATTAATGCATTTTCAATGGGAATAATAGCTTGGCTGTTATATAGGGTTGAAAAGAAAGTTCTTCCAAAATATATACAATCTAATTTATTTAAGATACTTTTGATATTTGCTAGTATATTTTATATTGGCTTTTTTGGGTATGTTATTTTGAGTTTGCTATAAATTAATTGACCATAAATATAAAATACTATATGATATATATGTATTGCCTGGAAAAGGCTTTTAAAATATATGAAATTTTTAAAACAAGTAAAAGCAGAGATGACAAAAGTCGTTTGGCCATCTAAAAATAAAGCAATGTTTTATACATTTGTTGTTATTCTTATTTCTCTATTTGTAGCATATTACATGTCATTATTTGATTTCCTATTCGTTGAATATGGAATTCAAACATTACTAGGATAAGTTATGTCAAAGAAAGAAGTAAAAAGAGAACGTGGATGGTATGCTATTCATACATATGCAGGATATGAAAAAGCTGTGGAGAGAAATCTTAAACAACGCATAGCATCCCTTGGTGTTCAGGATCTAATTTTTGATGTCTTAGTTCCAACAGAAAAGGTTGTAAAGATTCAAAAAGGGAAACGTGTAGAAGTTGATGAAAAAATATATCCAGGTTATGTGTTAGTAGATATGACTGTTACAGAAGATTCTTGGTTTATCGTTAGGAATACACCACGAGTAACAGGATTTATTGGTGCTGGTGGAACTGACCCTGTACCATTAAAACAATTTGAAATAGATGCTATTTTTAATAGAATGAAAACCTCACACATTAAAGAGAATAGCGATTATGAAATTAATGAAGTGGTTAAAATTATTGATGGACCCTTTTCGAACTTTGAAGGTAAGGTCAATTCTATTGACACAGAAAGAGGAAAAGTTAAACTACTCGTATCTATGTTTGGAAGAGAAACTCTTGTTGAATTGGATTTTATTCAAATTAAGAAACTTTAAGGAGTTTATATAAAGATATAATAATAAAATTATGGCAAAATTAGCAAAACAACTAAAATTACAAATTGATGCGGGGAAGGCTGTTCCTGCTCCACCACTTGGTCCTGCCTTAGGACAAGCCGGTGTTAATATTGGGGAGTTTGTAAATCAATTTAACTCTGCTACACAGGATCAGATTGGTTCAAAGATATCAGTTGTTATTAACGTATACGATGATCGCTCGTTTGATTTTGACGTTAAAACACCACTTACTGCAAAACTTATTATGAAAGCAGCTGGAATTAAAGGTGGTTCTGGAAAACCAAATACAAAAAAAGCAGGAAAAATTACTCAAGCTCAGCTTGCTGAAATCGCAGAAATTAAAATGCCTGATATTAATGCTCACGATATTGAAGCAGCAAAAAAGATTATTGCTGGGTCATGTCGTGCTATGGGGGTTGAAGTAGTAGATTAGTATATTTAATTTTTTAAAAAACAAAAAGTGATACTTTTTGTTTTTTAGTTTTTAATATATGATGTCGTATATGTTAAAATGTAATAAAAAGTATATGGACGAAGCAATTCAGCAAGCTATAAATGGAGTTTCCTCTGATAAGGGTGGGCCATTTGGATGTTTGATTGTTAAAAATGGAAGAATTGTTGGAAGAGGGTGTAATCAAGTAACTTCAACAAATGACCCAAGTGCTCATGCAGAAATTGTTGCAATACGTGATGCCTGTAAAAATCTAGATACTTATCAATTAGAGGGATGTGATGTTTATACATCATGCGAACCTTGTCCGATGTGTCTTGGTGCTATTTATTGGGCTCGTCCAAATAAGGTTTACTATGCTGTAACGAAAGAAGATGCTGCGGCTATTGGTTTTGATGATGCATTTATTTACAAAGAAATAAATAAAAAAGATGATGAACGAAAAATTTATTTTAAGCAATGTGATGTGGAAAATATGAGGAAACCATTTTCGCTATGGAGTTTAAAAGAAAATAAAAAAGAGTATTAATACTCTTTTTTATTTTCTTTTCCATGTTTGAAATTGAAATTCTACATTTTCTTTTTTATTAAACATTTTTTCCGATTGCGATATGAGTTTAAAATCATCTTTAAATTGAGGAAAGAAAGTATCAGCTTCTTTTTTTGCAAAAAATTGTGTGATTTCTAGTTCATTAACAAGACTAATCATTTGTTTATAAATACTTGCACCGCCAATAACCCAGATGTTCTTATTAGAATCGGCAATAGAAAGAGCTTCAGAAATATTATTGGTAACAATTACTTTTTCGTTAGGATAAGGATTTTTATTTCCATGGAGAACAATATTTTGTCTATTTTTGAGTGGGCGAAATTTTTTTGGAATAGATTCATATGTTTTAGATCCCATTATTACAACTCCATTACTTGTTATATTAGTGAAGTGTTTCATATCTTCGCGAAGGGAAAAGAGCAAATCTCCATTTTTTCCAATACCATTCTTTAAATCAATAGCCACAATAATTTTTATATGTGGTTTTCTCTTTTTAAAAAGTTTTTTGATAAATGAGAACATATATTTTAAGTTTATCTATAATATGTATAAGTTGCAATGTTTTGTTATATATAATAAGTATTATTTTAAGTAGAAATAATTATGCTATTAAAAGTTAGTGAGAATTTTTTTTTAAAATGATCCTGTTATAATTAAATTATGAAAGATAAAAAAATTCAAAAACTATTACAAGCAGAAAAAGCGCGACAAAAGAAAGTTGTAAATCTTATTGCTTCGGAAAATTATGTTTCCGATGATATTTTAAAAGCTCTTGGTTCCGAAACAACAAATAAATATGCAGAGGGCTATCCAGGAAAACGTTATTATGCAGGGAATGAGATAGTTGATCAGATTGAGATTCTTGCCCAGGAGCGTGCTCTTAAGCTTTTTAAGCTTAATTCAAAGAAATGGGGGGTGAATGTTCAACCACTATCAGGTTCTCCTGCAAATATTGCTGTTTACCAAGCACTTCTTAAAAAAGGAGATAAAATTATGGGAATGGATTTGTCTCATGGCGGACACCTTACTCATGGGAATAAGGTTTCTTTTTCAGGAAAATTTTGGAAACAAATTCCATATACTGTAGATAAAAAAACAGAAAAACTTGATTATGATGTTCTTATGAAACTAGCTAAAAAAGAAAAACCGACAATTATTGTTTCTGGATATACTGCATATTCTCGAAAAATTAATTGGAAGAAATTTCGAGAAATTGCAGATGCTGTCGGTGCCTATTTGATGGTGGATATGTCTCATATTGCTGGACTCGTTGCTGCGGGAGAACATCCTTCACCATTTAATTATGCAGATGTTGTAACTACAACAACACATAAAACATTACGAGGTCCACGCGGAGGAATGATTTTTTCACGAAAAGATCTTTTTATAGAAAATAAGAAAGGTAAAAAAGAGAGTCTTTTTGATATGATTCAGAAGTCAGTCTTTCCTGGAATGCAAGGAGGCCCACATATAAATCAGATTGCTGCTATTGCTGTTGCTTTGAAAGAGGCAGACTCAATTTCATTTAGGAATTATGCAAAACAAATAATTAAAAACACTAAGACACTTGCTGGAGAATTAAAGAAACTTGGTTGGAGAATTATCTCAGGTGGAACAGATAATCATGTTTTTCTTGTAGATGTGTGGAGAAACGGAGAGGGTATTACTGGAAAGCAGGCTTCTGATATGTTAGAACAAAATAATATAATTTTAAATATGAATACTATTCCATATGATACAAGGACACCATTTAACCCATCAGGAATTCGTATTGGGTGTGCAGCAGAGACAACACGTGGAAAAAAGGAAAAAGATATGATTGAACTTGCTCATAGAATTAACGGTATTTTGAAGTAGTCATAGGGAATGGTATAATCATATTATGAGGTTTTTTAAAAAAGAAAGAATATTTATATTTGGCTCTTTTGCTTTTATTTGGATTCTTCTTTTTTCATATGGATATAAAAGATATCAAGAATTGCATAATCAGGATGAACAAATAGTTTTTTTTGATGAACAATTTGGAGCTTCGAAGGATACAGATTTATTACAGAATTCATTCAATAATGATTTATTTGCAAACATTAATATATCTAAAAAACAGGAAGGTAATAATTTTTTTGGAAAAGTTGCAAATGCAGAAGGTAATAGTTTTTCTAGTATAGAAAAAGATAATGACAATATTAATGTTGTTGATCAGGAAATAGAAAATAAAAAAAAGTGTGGTAGTTTTAATTGCTACACTGGAGAACAATTTATAAATCTTTATAGCAAGTTTGAAGACAATTTAGGATTAAAAAAAATAAAAAGAGTATTTATGGAAATGAAGAAATAGATTCTTATATTAGAAAGCTTGCAGAAAAACGTGGTTATAAAGAGCATTTTTTTGCAAAAAGTGAAGACATTATTGATTTTAATCAATTAAAAACTAGGTCGGAAGTAAAAAATGCTTATATAGCAATGCGTAATGAAATGAAGAAAAATAATATTTCATTACATTTTGTTTCTGGCTATAGAGGGGCAGATCTTCAAAAAAACATTTTTTTGAGAAAGCTTGGAAATATTGATGCCAGTAAGATATTGAGTGGTTTATATGATAAAAAAATAGATAAGGTTTTAACTAGATCCTCAATTCCTGGATATTCCAAACACCATTCTGGATATACAGTTGATTTTGGATGTGGAAATGATTATCTTGTTTATTCATTTGCTAAGACTGATTGCTACAAATGGATGTCAGAAAATAATTTTGAAAATACAAAACGTTTTGGTTTTATTCCTAGTTATCCGGAAGGAGTAGGAAGGCAAGGGCCAGAGCCAGAACCATGGGAATTTGTGTGGGTTGGTGTAAAGAATATTGAATAAGTACCAGATATGCTTTAAATATAAGGCTTTTTTGTATAGTTATTTTTAAAATTGATTTTTATAAGAACATATGTATACTTCATCTATATGAACAAGCGAATTTTACTTATTGCAAATTGGAAAATGAATGTTGTATCTGAAAAAGATGCTATAGATTTATTTAACTCAATAAAAAATGTTCTTGTTAGAAACACAACAACCGAGATGATAGTATGTCCTCCTCATATGTATTTAAATCAAATTGGAAAAGAAGTTGTTAGTGATAATTATAATGTAGGAGCGCAAGATGCATTTCCAATTGAGTCAGGAAATTATACAGGAGAGACTTCAATATCTATGATTAAAGATGCAGGTGCTAAGTATGTTATTTTAGGCCACCCTGAGCGTAGAAAAATGGAAAGTCATAGTGATCTACCTGTTAAAATAACGGCAGCATTGGAAAATGACATTGATCCTATTATTTGTATTGGAGAAACAGAACGTGAAAAAAATTGGAAGAAAGAAATTCAACAGCAGTTAAAAGATGCATTTAATAGAGTTCCAAAGGGTAAACCAGAAAAAATTGTTATTGCCTATGAACCTATTTGGGCAATTTATGGAGATAAAAAAAATCCAGCAACTGTATTTCAATATAATGAAGCCATTGATGTTATAAAAAAAGAAATACATAAATTATTTAAGACACTAAAAGCAGTTGAATCAATGAGATTTATTTATGGAGGTTCATTGGATGATAAAAATGTTGAAGAGTATCTAAAGAGCACTGACGTTGATGGTTTTATGGTTGGACGTGTATCTCATGATCCACGTATTCTTATGACAATGTTTAGACTTATAACTGAAGGTGTTGAACTCAGGAAAAAAGCTATTAGAGAAGAAAAATTGAACTCACAAAAATCATAATTATATTATGGTTTTTTTAATTTGTATAAGTATACTTTAACTATGGATATAGTTGAAAAGGTTGAAGAATTAAATATAAAAAATGTAGAAAGTCTTTCTGGGAAAAAAGTTTTATTGAGGATAGATGTTAATATATCTATTGGTAATAATGGGATAATTGATCCTGGTGAAGATTGGAGAATTGTAAAATCTCTTAGAACAATCGAGTTTTTAAGAGATTCTGGAGCTTCTGTTATTATATTATCGCACATTGGGCGTGATAAAAAAGAAACATTAAAAACTGTTTTTGATTATATGAATAATATTTTAACATTAGGTTTTATTCCTAGTTATGATTCAAAAACAATTAAACATTATATCTCTAACATGGGAAAAGGTTCAATAGTTATGATGGAAAATGTACGTCAGTTTGAAGAAGAAATAAGAAATGATACTTCTTATTTAAAAGATATTATTGATCTGTGTGATATTTACGTGAACGATGCTTTTTCTGTTTCTCATAGAGAACATGCATCTGTTAATGCTGTTACAAAAACCATGCCTAGTTATTTCGGTTTACAGTTTGTAAATGAGATTAATCATCTTACTGAATTTTTATCACACAAAGATGGAATTAAAATTCTTTTATTAGGTGGAGCTAAGTTTGGAACAAAGTTAATGTTACTTGAAAATATGCTTCCAAGATTAGATTATGTATTATTAGGTGGAGCACTTGCAAATGTTTTTTTGAAAGCTCGTGGTTTTAATATAGGAAAGTCTTTTTGTGATGAAATAGATATTTCGCATATCATTAATAATGAAAAAATTATTTTGCCAATAGATTATATAGATGAACACGGTGATGTAGCTAGTATTGATGATGTAGGAGATGAAAATACAATATTAGATATTGGGCCAGATACAATAGAATTGTTCGAAAAGATTATAAGCCATTCCTCTTCGGTTATGTGGAATGGACCAATGGGGAAGTATGAAGATGGTTATACCGAAGGTTCTATTCAGATAGCAAAGACAATTTCATATTTAGATATTTATTCATTAATAGGCGGTGGAGATACAACTACACTAATAGTTGAAAATAATTTGGAAGATGCTTTTAGCTTTATTTCTACTGGAGGAGGAGCTATGCTTGAATTTCTTGTAAAAGGTACACTTCCTGGAATTGAAGTTATTTTGGAGAGATAAAAAAAGAAGATTAATGATCTTCTTTTTTTATTCCCCATTCTTTTAAGATTTCACTTTCATGTTTTGCAGATATAGCTTTTTTGAATTTTGCTTTTTTGCCTTTTACACGTGCTTCACACTGTGTCCACGTTTCATGTTTTTGTAATTCTCCATCAATAAGAGAAAGGTAAGAATAGGCTTTTTTGCCTTTACTATCTTTCTTTGTTTTTTGTACTTCATCAAACTCAAAAGAAAGAATATTCTTAACACCATAATCATGAATATTTCCACGGAAAAGAGAAACATCTTGTCCCTCAGCAGACCAACGAGCAATGTCATCAGCTCTCTCATTTCCTGGTACTCCAATATGTCCATTAATATGATGAAAATGCACTGTGTCTTTTTTTCGTTCGTTTATAAGATTAAACATTGTTTTCCATTGGAATATATTTTTAACATTAGTTCCGTCCTTTGTTTTCCATCCGTTTTTTGACCATGCATGTATCCACTTTGTTATCCCATTTATTGCATATTGTGAATCTGTGAAAATATGTAATGGGTCAGTATTGTTTATTGAATATGAAAGTATTGCAACAATGGCTTCTAGTTCCATCTCATTATTTGTTGTTTTTAATTTAGAGCCTCCAAGTTCAATTATTTCAGACAATTTAGGTGATACTAGTACGGCACCCCATCCACCAGGACCAGGATTTCCAAGAGATGAACCATCCGTAAAAGCAATAAGTGATTTTTCTAATTCTTTTTTATTCATGTTCTAATAATAACACAGCATAAAAAACTGGAAATAAAAAAAAGACTAGATGTCTTCTTTTAATGCTTTCATTATCTCTTTCTCAAGTTGTTTCATTATTTTTGTTTCTTCAGAAAGTTTTTTACGTGCAGCATCATAACCACGACCCAATTTGAATTCATCTGGTAGCTTTGCATCTTCTGCTGGTATGTATGTATATGAAGCACCTGCTTTTTTGATTAATCCATATTTTTCTCCAAGAGCTAATAATTCTCCTGTTTTTGATATACCTTCTCCATATATGATATCGAATTCAGTAACTCTGAAAGGAGCAGCAACCTTATTTTTAGCGACCTTAACCTTTGTTCTAGCTCCAACTACTTCTTCTCCTTTTTTAATCTGTGCACGTCTACGTATATCTAAACGGACAGAAGAATAAAACTTTAATGCTTTTCCTCCTGGTGTTGTTTCCGGTGATCCAAACATAACACCAATTTTCATTCTAATTTGATTTATGAAAATAACAGTTGTCTTTGATTTTGCTACAATGGCAGTAAGTTTTCTTAATGCTTGTGACATAAGACGAGCCTGCTTTCCAACATGATGAGCCCCCATATCACCTTCTATTTCGTCTTTTGGTGTTAGTGCAGCAACAGAATCAACAACAATAAGGTCAACATTTCCAGAACGAACAAGAGAATCTACTATTTCCAAAGCTTGTTCACCATTATCTGGTTGAGATAATAATAAATGATCAGTTTTTACACCTATATTTTTTGCATAAAGAGGGTCAAGGGCATGTTCTGCATCAATGAATGCACAAATACCACCTAATTTTTGTGCCTCAGCAATCATATGTAACGTAAGTGTTGTTTTTCCAGAGGCTTCTGGTCCATATATTTCTATAACACGACCACGAGGGATACCACCCACCCCAAGTGCTTCGTTCAACCCAATTGATCCAGTTGGAATAACTTCAACATTCTTTTTTGGAGATGATCCAAGTTGAATAATTGCACCCTCTCCAAATTTTGTTTGAATCATATCAAGAGTTTCTTTTAATTGTTCTGACATTTTTTCTTTTAACTTATCTTTTTCTACTATCTTCTTAGAATCTTTGGACTCTTTTTTCTCTTCTTTTTTTACCATTTTAATTATTATTTATTATTAAGTCTTTTTTCTGTTCACTCTCTTTTAATTCTTTTAATGTTTTGTATTCTTTATGGTCTGTTAAATAGTATATGTTATATAAATAAGATTTATCTTTACCAAAGGCATCTTTTAATACTATTTTTATTATATTATTCCCTGGGCTAAATACAACTAATTCATTTATATTTTTTTTATTTATTATTGAAATATCTTTACCATTTATAGTTATATTTTTAGTGTTCGATAATGTAGCTTTTATACTTAATGATGGAGTTTTTGTTTCCATATGATTTTGTATATTAATATCTACTATCTCTGGTCCGTTTACATAGAATCTATATTGATAATATGAGAAAATTGCTATTGTTATAAAAACAATAATTCCAATTACCTTAAATATTATTTTTCTAATATCAATAATCATAATTTATTTTTTAATTAAAGTTTTCTTCTGGTTCTTCTATTTTTTCATTAACTTTTTCATATACTTCTCTTGGCTTAGATCCATTTGCAGGTCCAATAATTCCATCATCTTCTAGTATATCCATTATACGTGCTGCACGAGAATATCCTATGGATAGCCTTCTTTGTAGGTATGATGTAGAAGCTTTTTCTGCGGAAATTACTATTTGTTTTGCTTCATCATATAATGGGTCTGTATCGTTATTTTCTCCCATTGATATTCCACCAGATCCCTCTAATAATTTTTCATCTGGAATTGTAATTTCATCTTCTAATTCGAATTTATAATTCTTTTGAATATAATTTACAACGGATTTAACTTCCTGTTCTGAAACATAAGGGCATTGCACGCGAATTGTCTCATTTGCACCTTCTCCTCTATATAGCATGTCTCCTTTTCCAAGTAATTTTTCAGCTCCTCGTCCATCTAAAATAGTTCTAGAATCAATTTGGGAAGCAACTTTTAGTGCAAGACGTGCGGGAACATTTGCTTTAATGAGACCTGTAATTACATTTACAGAAGGTCTTTGTGTTGCGAGTATAAGGTGAATACCAACGGCACGTGACATCTGTGCCAATCGAACAATTGCAGATTCCAATTCTTGTGGATATGCACTCATAATATCTGATAGCTCATCAATAATTACAACAATATATGGCATTTTTTCTGGTAGTTCCAACGCTTGATCTTCTATCTCTTCTGGTGATAGTCCTTTATATGCAGGTGCAACTATTGTTTTATGGTATGAATCAATGTCACGAACAGCACATTTTTGTAACAGATCATATCTTCTCTCCATTTCTTTTACTGCCCATTTTAATGCTAGAACGGCTTTTTTAGGGTCAGTGATTACCGGCGTGAGAAGGTGAGGTATCTTTTTATATAATGTTAGTTCAACACGCTTCGGATCAACCATTATAAATCTAAGCATATCTGGTCCATTTCTATATAGAAGGGACATTATTATGTTATGAATTGTTACGGATTTTCCTGAACCAGTTGCCCCTGCTATTAATGCATGCGGCATTTTTGCAAGATTTACAAAATAAGACTTACCAGAAACCCCTTTTCCAAGAGAAATAAATAGAGGTTTAGATGATTTTCTATAGGCTTCTTCGTTTAGAATACTTCCTAATCCAATTGAAGCAGCTGTTCTATTTGGAACTTCAATTCCAACTAATGATCTTCCTGGAATAGGTGCTTCAATACGAATTGATTTTGCTGCTAATGCAAGAGCAAGCTCATTTTGTAGGTTTGCAATTCTTGATAATCTCACCCCTTGTGCAGGTTTCATGGCATATCTTGTTACCGTTGGTCCAATAGAAATCTCATCCATTTCAACGGCTATTCCAAAGTTTAGTAGTGTTCTTTGTATAAGATTTGCATTCGCCTTTATGTCTCCGGTAGAAGGTTTTCCTCCTGACTTACCAAGTAATGATAATGGGGGAATTTTATATGAAGAGGCAAAAACAGATTTTACATCTCCCATGGACAAGTCATCGGAGTCGCTTTTTTTCTTTTTAGATATTCCTGGGATAGAAAATGTACTTGTATTTTTAGATAAATCTTTTCTTTCTTCTTTATCTAGAATTTCATTTTTGTGATCATTTTCTTTTTTTAACGCTTCATCGACTTTTTCCTGTAGTTTATTATTATCTTCCTGCTCCTGCTCTCTTTTTTCTGAACGTTCTTCTAGATTTTCTTTAGCACGTTTATATATTTCCATGTGTGGATCAAGTATTAATAGTAATCCTATTATAAGTATTGCAAATAGAAGTATTGATGAGAAGTATATATCAAATCCAGATATTAATAAATTTCCAACCATAAGTCCTATACCTCCTCCAGCATTTATATTTTCTGTGGAAAATAAGATATGAATAAGACTTACCAATGATATTGAAATTATTAATAAAATAACTTTATCACGCACAGTTGTTTCTATTTTTTTACTAAGTCTCCATGCTAAGAAAAAAAAGATTAAAGGGATTATAAAAAATCCATATCCTAGTGCATCTTTAATTATATTATTGTGTAGAAAGTCTCCTATTCTTCCAGCAATTCCGAGAGAAGCCATTATAAAGAATATTGCTAAGATAATATATAGTACGATTTTAACTTTTCTATTTTTTGGAATAAATATTTTAATAAAGGAAAAGATATCTTTTTCTTCTTTTTTATTTTTTTTCTTCTTTTTAGTCATAAATAATTTCTTTTTTATATATATGTATTATAGCATATTTGTATTCTTCTATCTTACTCTCTTTTTTAAAGAAGACTTATTAATCTTTTTATATGTTGTTTATTTATTTGCTTTTTTGCAAAAAATTAAGACACACTTTATGTAGATAATCCACAAGTTATGAACATACCCTTAGGGACAGTCTATCAGGGACAGGTAAAAGTATTGACAATAGGAAATGTCTCATTATAATCAAAAATATCAATCAGAGACATCATGAAAAATATTAAAGACAAAGAAAATAAAATAACTGTCCGAGAGATAAATTCACAAGATTTGTCTATGAATATTCAATCTAAAAATTCTTTTAAATTGTTAGCAGAAAAAGGACAAAAAATTGTAACAGCAATCTATATGATTACAGATATTTTATCTAAGACAGATCCAATGTATGTCTTGATAAGAGACAAATCTGTTGATGCTATGAAATGTCTTTTTGAAAATCTTATAAAGAGTGGAGAATCTAAACATCTAGAAGAAGCACAACATAACTTATATGAACTATTATCATACCTTTCTATTATTCATAGAGTAGGAAGTCTTTCTAAAATGAATTATGATATTTTGTTTCGAGAAATCGGATTATTACAAAAAAGTATTAAAAGAGAAAATAGTGAACTCTTTTTAAGAGACAAGGAGGTTAATAATTTAATTTCATTAACAGATTTATTTAAAGAATTATCAATCTATTAAAAGACATCATGAAAAATATTAAAGACAAAGAAAATAAAATAACTGTCCGAGAGATAAATTCACAAGATTTGTCTATGAATATTCAATCTAAAAATTCTTTTAAATTGTTAGCAGAAAAAGGACAAAAAATTGTAACAGCAATCTATATGATTACAGATATTTTATCTAAGACAGATCCAATGTATGTCTTGATAAGAGACAAATCTGTTGATGCTATGAAATGTCTTTTTGAAAATCTTATAAAGAGTGGAGAATCTAAACATCTAGAAGAAGCACAACATAACTTATATGAACTATTATCATACCTTTCTATTATTCATAGAGTAGGAAGTCTTTCTAAAATGAATTATGATATTTTGTTTCGAGAAATCGGATTATTACAAAAAAGTATTAAAAGAGAAATATTAACTATTTCTAGAAATTCTAGTGGTATTGATGCAAAGACGTCTTTACCTGATCTATTCAAATTAAATAATGTTGTAGAAGATAGTATTGATGTTGGAAAAGTTGAAGCTAATTTAAATAAAGAAAAAATAGAAGGTTTTGTAAAAGAAGATGATAAAGAAGAGATTAATTCTTATAAGGAAGAAATAAAAGATACACACGAATATTTAGATAACATAATAGAAGATAAAGAAGATAGTTTTGCGAAACAAGATTTTTTAAGAGACAGTGACGGTTTATTTACAGAAGATGAGCTTGACTTAATGTCTCTTAATGAAGAGATGTCTCTTAATGAAAATAATGATTTGCTACAAGAAGATGATTACATTATTGATGACGAAATTTTAACTGAAGATGATGAACTCTCTCTTGATGATGATTTTGATAATAATTTTAAATTAGATGATACAGATATGGGAGATAGTGAATATAAAAAGGATGTAAAAACAGAAAGACATGAAGATATAGTTAATATCTTAAGAGGTAAAAAGAATGCCTCAATTACTGATATTTGTTTCTTTTTTGAAGACTGTAGTTCTAAGACTATTCAACGAGACTTAAAGGAACTTATTAGAGACGGTAGAGTTATAAAAGAAGGAGATAGAAGATGGGCAAAATATAATCTAAAATAAAAACAAGATTAATCTTGTTTTTATTTTGTTATTACAGAAGAGAACGAAGTAATTTTAGGATTCAAAATATAATTTTTGTCATATTCTTTTATTTTTTATTATCCTGTTTTTCTCGTTGTATTTTATCTTTTTTTACTTCTTTTTTCTTAATTGTCATTTTTTTGTCCTTGTTACTCCAGTTCATTTTTGTCATTTTCGTTAACCCTTGTCATTCTCGCCTAGCATTTTCATTCCCGCTTAGCTTTGTCATTCCCTTAAAAAAGGGAATCCAGAGTATTACTTCAAAGACATAAACATAATAACTAAAACAATGTATTTTTTCAAAACTCTGGATCCCCGCCTTCGCGAGGATGACATATAAAA
>CAYOMN010000007.1:0-21239 GCA_964405115.1 uncultured Candidatus Saccharibacteria bacterium
TTTTATATTTTGGATGTTTTACAAAACGTCCAACTTCTACAACAACTGTCTTATCCATCGCATCTGATACAACTGTACCCTTTAGGGTTTTTTTATTCTTTTTATTTTCTGTAGTCATAATATTTTTTGCGATTGATTAATAAATATCCTCTGCACTTACGATTTTTACCTTTACTGGCAATTTGCTTCCAGCTTTTCTTAATGCTTCGCGAGCAATTTCCTCTGATACATTGCCAACTTCAAACAAAATACGTCCCGGTAAAACTTCAAAACAAAATCCCTGTGGGTCACCCTTTCCTTTTCCCATACCTACCTCAGCAGCCTTCCTTGTGATTGGACGATCTGGAAAAATTCTAATCCAATATTTACCATATTTACCAACTTCACGTGTTAATACTTTACGAGCTGATTCAATCTGATTAGAAGTCATACGTGCACTCGTAATAGCTTTGAGACCAAATGATCCATTTTGAAGTCTTGTCCCACGTGCAGCGTTCATAATTTTTTTAGGATTTCTTCTTGCTGTCTGCCATTTTCTAAATTTTACTTTTTTTGGAAATAACATAATACTTATTTATTATTTTGTTTAGTTTCCAAAGTATCACCTTTGTAAATCCAAACTTTAATTCCTATAACTCCATATGGAAGATTTGCTCTATACATTGCATAATCAACATCTCCACGTATAAATTGTAATGGAATACCACCACGTTTTACTTCTTCACGTCTTGCCATTTCATTACCACCAAGTCGACCTGATAGAACAATCTTTGCACCTTTAACTCCCTTATCATACATAATTTTGTCTAACATTTGTTTAGCAACTCTTCTAAAAGGAAGTCTTCTTTCTAGCCCCTCAGCAATTTGTTGAGCAACGATCATTGCATCTGCATCAGGATTTTTTATCTCAACAATATCTATTGAGAAATCAGGGGCAACAGAAATATTCTTTCGTTTCATTTCCTGGATAACTTCTTTCGTAAGTTTTACTGTACCATCACCAGATTTACCAATTATAAATCCAGGTCTTGAAGTCCTAATAATAATTTTTGTTGATTTTTGGTCACGTTCGAATTCAATCGATGAAACATATTTTCCTTTAAGTTTCTTTTCAAGAAACTCTCGAATCAAAATATCATTCTTCAAAAAATCTCTGTATTTTTGACCTCCTGCAAACCACCTTGATTTCCATCCTCTAATGGTACCAAGTCTATGTGCATATGGATGTACTATTTTTGACATAATTATTTTTTAACGCCAAGAGTTAAGGCGATATTAGATGTTCGTTTATTAATACGTTTTGCCACACCTCGAGCCCGCGGTCTATAACGTTTTAGTGTAACCCCTTGATCTACTGATATATCTTTAATAATTAAACTATCAGGTGATACTTTAAAGTTATTTTCTGCATTAGCAGTTGCTGAAACAATAAGTTTCTTCATTACTTCAGTTGCGCGTTTTGGTAAGTAATTAAGTTCCAAAAGAGCTTGAGAAACTTTTTTACCTCTAACCAAATCTGCTACCAATCTAACCTTACGTGGTGATTGGCGATAATTTTTTAAGCTTGCTTTCATAATAATATTATACTATACAGTTCGAGCTGCTTTTGCAGCTTGAATCTCTGCCTCTTTAGCTTTTTGGTCTAACTCTTTTTGCATCTTTCCACCATGCCTACGGAAAGTTCGTGTTGGAGAAAACTCTCCTAGTCGATGTCCAATCATATCTTCTGATGCAAGAACATCAATATGTTTTCGTCCATTATGAACAGCAAATGTAAAACCAACCATTTCTGGAGAAATTACACATGCACGTGACCAAGTTTTAATTGCTGGCGTATTCATTGGGTCTTTCCCTTCTATTTTTTTTAAAATTCTAGGATCAACATATGGACCTTTCTTTAATGATCGTGTCATTTTTTATTTTTAATGTTAATTTAAATCCTTGATAATAGACTCATAGTCTATAACCTAAGGGTACTCCACACACCAAGATGTGCTTTGTAATTAAAGTTAATAATTATGAATCCACTCTCAAAGAAAGAGAAGAATTCAATGCTTTATATATTACTTTTTTCATAAAAAAGGTCAAGCCAAGAAAGTATATAATATATGTACAAAATTTTTAATTTATAATTTATTTTTTATAAACAATTTTTAATGAAATTTATTTTACAAAAATCTCAATGATTTTTTGTGCATAGGCTTGGTCAATGAAACCGGGGCTTGTGGCTATACATATCACTTCTGCTCCGTACCATGCCTCTGCAATGGTTTTGATTTTTGACTCTAAATCAATGAAGCTCCCTTCCGGACCAAAAATATCAATATCAAGACTTAAAATATAAGACTTTTTTGGCTTTTTAAAGTTTTGAAAGTCAGTTGATTTTGTGTAGCAGTATGTGTTGTGAATGAGTTTATAAAATTGCTCTATAGACTTACCTGAATAGTAAACTGGATTCTCACGTGCGCAAGGATGAAAAAAAGGAATACCAGCAAGAAAATCAAAAAAGTCTGAGATGCGAGTCTGCGTAATGTATTCTTGGACTTTTTTTAGTTCTATGTGGTGCGGTTTTCCAGAAGGAAAAACCGCAGCATCATCATGAGCGTCAATGTGTACCACCTCAAAACCACCTTCTCTTATTTCTGCATATTCTAAAAAAGGATGAATAATCTTATTATGATTATCAAATAAATATACTAATTTTCCATCTTTTTCTAATACCTGAGAATTTTTCAATCCATAATATTCTCCATATTCATCTGAATGAATAAACTTCTCTGATAATTCAAAATTAAATTCATCTACAAGGTGAAAATCAGAATTATGAACTGAAACTCCATTTTTATATAGTTTTTTTATAATATGAATTCCAACTCTAAATTGTTCTTCTAACTCGCCATGATAAATAAAGTAATACTTATTCCACAGTTCTTCAATTTTCCAAAGAATTTTTCTAAATTCCATAAATAAATTAAAAAGTAAGTGCTTTAATTGTTTCAGAACCTATTATACCATCAATAAAACTCAACTTCATGATTGACTGAAACTTCTTTATCCCAGAAAAAGTTCTAATTCCAAAAATACCATCTTTCGGTCCAACATAATAACCAATAGAATTTAAACATTCTTGTACTTGTTTTACATCCTCTCCAACCTCACCAAATTTTATTAATCTATGATAATCAATATTACATTTAAACTGTTTCTCTTTTTCATTGTTAAACACCTCCTCGTCTTCTCCTATTTCTTTCTTATCTTTATCAGAAAAAATTTCTTCAAGTTTTTCTTTTGAAACAATACGTCTCCCGCTACGTTTATGCGATCTTTTTTTATAAACTATATCACCAAGATTAACTATAGAATTGCAATGTATCTTCTTTCCTGGGTTCATATATAATGTAGCATTTTTAGCAATATATAATTCATCACAATAAATATCATCTTCAAAAGTAACACTATCTGCATGAATACGTACATTATCTGTTGCTGGAAATATATTATGTGTTGTGGTATTTTCTATAAAACTTATAAGATTATTATTATAATTAATTTCTTCATCAATACGTTTATTTATTAAGTATTGACCAAGCTCATTATGTTCTGTTCCATGATGTAAAGATCTCATTAACCCATCATTACTACTACGATACCAATTTGTATCACAATAGTTAGCACCTAAAATATATTGTGGATTAGATAAAAAATCCCACTTCCTATCATTTACAGGATCAAGCGTTACATTTTTTCTATTATATTTAACTTTATCCCAATCATTTGGTCTACTTGAATCATCACAAGTACCACCATACTCATCAGCTAAATTTCCAAATGAATGACCAAATTCATGCATAACGAGTTCGCGAAATAAATTATATTCAGTATCATAATTCGATTGTGCAATACCAATAAGATCATCATTTAGAAATTCACCAGAACCACCATAATGTGAATCATTTAAGATTAAAATCACATAAACTTTTTTCTTAAATCTTTTTCTTAGATCATTATGTAGGATTTCTTTTCCTTCATCAGATAAACCAGTATAACGCATCATTCCATCTTTATTTTTATAAGAACCTAGAAAATTATCTACAGTAACACCACCAAGTACTGAAATACCTGATTCGTTTGAATTCAACTCCATTCTATATGTATTAAAATCAGATTTTCTACTATTAAATGGCAACGAATTCATTAAATAAACTTCTGCTTCTACTGCTTTCGTTATAAAGAAAGCTTGTTCAGAAGAAGTAAACCCATCTCCAGCAAATATAATATCTATCGCCTCCGGCGATGAATAGTTAATATTTGTAATATCAAAATTATCAGCAAAGACAAAACTAAAACTAAATAAGAATGTAAATATTAATAGAGATTTAATAAAATTTTGCATATAAGATATCTTATCATATAATAAAATAATGAGAAATATACATCAAGAACTATTAACGCGTCCAACTTTTGTAGAAATTAATCTTAAAAATCTTCAAAATAACTTTAATGAAGTAAAAAAGAGATTAAAAAACCAAAAATTACTCTGTATTGTAAAAGGAAATGCATATGGACACGGAATAATAGAAACAGCAAAATTCTTTGAAAAAATAGGGGCAGATTACCTTGGTGTTGCTATTCCAGAAGAAGGGGTTGAATTAAGAGAATCTGGTGTAAAAATACCAATACTTGTATTATCAGCAATATCTGACAAACAAATTAAGGTGTGCCTTGATAATAATTTAACCATAACTGTTCCCTCAGATGAAAAATTAAAAAAAATAGATATAGAAGCAAGAAACCAAGATAAAATCGCAAAAATACATATTAAGATAGATACTGGAATGGGAAGAATAGGAGTACATTATTCACGTGTAAATAAATTTTTTGATGTAATAAAAACTTGTACAAATTGCGAATTCGAAGGTCTCTATTCTCATTTTGCAAAATCTGATGAAAAAAATGAAGATACACAAACCCAAATTAATCGATTTAAGTCTGCTATAAATGATTTTAAATCAGCTGGAATTACATTTCCTATTAATCATATTGCAAATTCTGGTGGAATATTTTTTCATAAAAACTCACACTTTGATATGGTACGTGCTGGAATAGTACTATATGGTCTATTTGATGGAATACCATTACCAAAAAATGTCTATCTAAAGCCAGTGATGTCGTGGAAAACAAAAGTCTCATATTTTAAATTCATAGAAAAAAATACTGGAATTGGATATGGACACGACTACATAACAAAAAAAGATACAAGAATTGTGACGCTACCTGTAGGATATGCTGATGGATATCAACGTTCAATTAAGAATGGAAAAGTTATTATACACGACAAAAAATACCATATTGTTGGTAGAATATGCATGGATCAAATTATGATAAATATAGGAAAAAAAGGAGAAGCATATGATGGAGAGGATGTTATCTTAGTTGGACAATCAAAAAATGAAACTATCTCTTTCTATGATCTAGCTAAATGGGGCAAGACAAGTGTATACGAATTAATGTCACAAATAAGTTACAGAGTGCCTAGAATATATAAAAAATAATAAAAACAGTCTATAATAAACTGTTTTTTCTTATTCTTCTCTTTTTCCAAGTTTTGCTTTTATCTTATATTCAACTGTCCACATAAAAGTAAAAGTAAATACTACAAGTAAAGTTGCAACTATTGATTCCATATAAAGACCAAACCCAACAGCCATACCTATCCCAGCAGAAACCCAAATCCCAGCTGCAGTTGTTAGATTTGCGATATGATCTTTTTGAAATAAAATCATCCCTGCACCTAGAAATCCAATACCAGAAATAAGACTAGCCGCAACACGTAAAGGATTAATTCTTTGGCCCGTATATCTAAATACAATTTGTTCAGATATTATAACAAACAAAGCAGACCCCATTGTTACAAGTGCGAAAGTCCTTAATCCTGCCATTTTTCCTGCATGTACCCTTTCAATTCCCAATAATGCACCTAAAAATAAGGCTAGTACTAAACGCAAGATAACTTCATAATTTTCAAACATAATAATATTATTATACATGCAAGACTGCAAAAAATAAAGTTAATATATCTATTCTTTAAACTTTCTTACTTGTTTTTATTTGATTTGATATTTACATCTGTTCTTTACTTATAACAAATCTTCTTTTAGATAATCTTTTGTTACCTTATATAAAAAACAAAATATCATCAACTAATTATTCCTCCACCAAGACAAACATCACCACTATAAAAGACCAAGGATTGACCCGAAGCAATAGTCATATCTAATTCTTTAAATAAAACCTTCATAGTTTTTTCTTTTTTATTATACGAAATAATCTTTACTTTTTTAACATTTCCACGATAACGGATTTGTGCACCAAGATTCATGTTTTTAAACAAAATGTCTTGATTATCAATAATTAGATTAACGGTGTATTCTTTTTTTAAATTCTCTTTTTTATAAGGGTTTTGAGAAACTGTTATCGTATTTTCTCCAATATCTTTTGCAATAACATAATATGGACTATCTTCTGTTCCTTTTTTATTAATAAGAAAGCCATGACGTTCTCCAATAGTATAAAATATACTGCCACGATGCTCTCCTATAACCTGTCTTTCTTCATTTAAAATATTTCCCTTTTTTTCATGCATATAATGACTAAGAAATTCTTTCATATTTATTTCACCTATAAAACAAATACCTTGAGAATCTTTTTTTACGGCAGTTGGTAATCTGTATTTTTTTGCTAATTTTCTAACTTTTGTTTTTTCAATATTCCCAACTGGAAATAAAATGTGCTTAAGTTGTTCTTGTTCTAAAGTCCATAAAAAATATGACTGATCCTTATTTCTGTCTTTTCCACGTAATAATGAATATTTATTTCCTTCTTTATCACTTATAATTTGAGCATAATGACCAGTAGCAATATAATCCGCACCTTTTTTAATTGCCCATTTTAAAAATCCTCCAAACTTAACTTCACGATTACACATAACATCTGGGTTTGGAGTATTTCCTTTCTTATATTCATTAATCATATAATCAGCAACACCTTTCTTATATTCACTTTCTAAATCTAACTCAACAAACGGGATGTTAAGATGCGCACAAACACGTATTGCATCTCGTCGTTCAGCTTTCCATGTACATTCTAACCATTCGGGTTGCCATGTACGTATAAAAACACCGATAACCATATAACCTTGTTTTTTTAAAATAGCAGCAGAGACTGACGAATCTACACCACCTGACACACCAACAAATACAGTTTTTTTATGAGCTGTTTGCATAATTTAATGATAGTAAAAATTATCTTTTTTACAAACAAAAAAAACATAATTAATGTTTTTTTTGTTCAATAAAAAGATTAATCTTCATATGGATCAACATCAGAAAGACTTACTTTTTCTAAAGCTCTCTCTTCTCTTTCTTTTCGTTCTTCTTCCCACATACTATGAAAATCAATAAAATCATCTCGAAATCCAGTTCCAGCAGGAATCAAATTACCAACAATAACATTCTCCTTAAGACCTCTTAGTTCATCAACTGCTCCACTGGCAGCAGCAGAAACCAATATACGTGTAGTATGTTGAAAAGAGGCAGAAGATAACCAAGACCTTGTTGATAATGCAACTCTTGAAATACCATTAACAATTACCTCTCCTTTTGCTTCTATCTTTTCATCATTCTTTAACTTTTCATTCTCCTTAACAAGTTCATAATTTTCTACGATATCACCAGTAGAAAAAGTAGAGTCTCCTATTGAAATAATTCTTCTTCTAGAAAACATTAACCTAGTAATAATTTCTATATGTTTTTTTGCAACTGGAGCAGAATTTAACTCATACACTTTTGCAACTTCTGATACAACATAATCCTGTGCAACTTTTTGACCAGCAATGGCAAATAAATCAGATATAATGGCTGAACCATCTGTTAATAATTGCCCCTTTAATACAATATCGCCCTTTTTAACAACAATAGTTCTTCGTTTATCTATTTCATAATTAACTGTCTTTGTTTTTTTAGTTTTAAGAGTAATTTCTTTATTAACTAATACCTCTACAATTTTTTGACCTTCAACTGTCTTAATAGAAGATACTTCCCCATCATACATGTTAATAACTGCCGGTGACTTTATATTTGCTCTATTCTCAAAGATTTCTTCAATACGAGGAAGACCTGTTGTAATATCTTGACCTGTAACACCACCAGCATGAAATGTTCTTAGCGTTAACTGTGTACCAGGTTCACCAATTGACTGTGATGCTATTGTACCAACGGCTTCACCTATCTTTACTTGTTCATTTCTTCCTAAATCCAAACCATAACATTTTTGACAAATACCATGTATATTATCACATGTAAGAGGTGTCCTCACTTCAACTTTTTTAATACCTGCATCTTCTATCTTTTCAGCCTCTGCTTTAACCAACAGATGCCCCTTTTTAAACATAGTCTTACCATTTAAATCTTTAACAGAGCTAGCTAAAACACGTCCTGTAATATTTTGAGATAAAGATTTGATTATACCATCATAATTTTCTTCTTTTGCAATAATAAAATTATTAGTTCCACAATCCTCATTCGTAATAACAACATCCTGTGCAACATCATGAAGTCTTCGGGTCAAATATCCAGCAGATGCCGTTTTAAGAGCTGTATCTGTAAGACCCTTTCTTGATCCATGTGTTGTAATAAAATATTCTATTGGAGTTAACCCTTCTTTAAATGAATGTAATATCGGAAAATCAATAGCCTTACCAGAGGCATTAACAATAACTCCAATCATACCGGCAAGCTGTTGCATATTTGAAGCAGAACCACGAGCTCCGGAAAGAACCATATCTTCAATTGATTCAGAGTTACCTAACTTAGAAACAATTAAATCCTGCACCTCATTTTTTACTGATTCCCATAATTCTATTGTCTTTCTGTAACGTTCTTCCTCAGAAATAAGACCATCCTCATATTGTTCATGTATTTCAATTCCAGCTTTTTTACCTTTTTCAATAATATCATCTTTACCCTCTGGTATTATTGCATCAGAATATCCAAAAGTAGACCCTGATGATGTCACATACTTAAAACCAAATGCTTTAATTTTATCTAGTGTATCTGGAACTGAATCCATTCCATATCTTAAAATTAATTCATGAATAATATTTGAAATATCTTTTTTCTTTACAACATTATTAATATAACCAAAATCTTCTGGTAAAACGCTATTAAATAAAAGTCTTCCAACAGTAGTTTCAAATGGTTTTCCATTAAATTCTTTATAACGAATTGATTCTGTACCAAGAACCTTTATCTTAGCTCTAAAATCAACCTTATCAAAGTCATATGCTGAAATAGCCTCATTCGGTGATGAAAAGATTTTACCTTCACCAATAGCTCCATCTATAGATTTTGTCATCCAATAAACACCTAATACCATATCCTGTGAAGGAGCAACGATAGGAGAACCAGATGATGGGCTTAATAGATTTTTCCCAGATGCCATAAGCTCTTTTGATTCAAGCTGTGCTTCTTCAGATAATGGAACATGCACAGCCATTTGGTCTCCATCAAAGTCAGCATTAAAACCAGCACAAGCAAGAGGGTGTAATTGTATAGCTTTTCCTTCAATTAATTTTGGAAGAAATGCTCTTATTGATAGTCTGTGTAATGTTGGCGCACGATTTAAAAGAACATAACGATCTTTTATAACTTCTTCTAAAATTGACCAAATTTCATCAGTAGGATCAGCAAGCATCTTACCTGCTCCTCGTACATTAAAGGCCATATCCCTTTCTATAATTTTTGAAATCACAAACGGTCTGAATAACTCCAATGCCATTTTCTTTGGGATACCACATTCATTCATTGATAAATTAGGACCAACAACAATAACTGAACGACCTGAATAATCTACTCTCTTTCCTAGAAGATTTTGTCTAAAAATACCCTGCTTACCTTTTAATTGATCAGAAAGTGATTTAAGTGGGCGTTTTTGTGAAGATGAAACCGCAACAGATCCAGAATGTTTCCTTATTGTATTATCAATAAGTGAATCAACTGCTTCCTGCATTATACGTTTCTCATTACGTAAAATAACATCAGGAGCACCAATTTCAATTAATTTCTTTAAACGATTATTTCTATTTATAACCCTACGATATAAATCGTTAACATCCGACGTCGCATACCTACCACCGTCTAATGCAACCATAGGACGTAGTGCCGGTGGAATAATTGGAATATTTTTAATAAACATCCATTCAGGCTTAATGTTTTCTTGATTAAGTGATCTTATCAAAGATAATCTCTTCTCAAGTTTTGACGATCGAAGTTTTGAACTTGTATCATTAATACGTTTTTCTAGACTTTTTTCTAATTCGTCTAGATTGATCTCAGAAAATATTTTATAAATTGCTTCTGCACCTATACCTGCTTCAAAAACAGCACCAAATTTAAGTGAATATAGATTATATTCATCCTCCGATATGACACGGTGAGGTTTTAATTCTTTAATATCATTTTGAGTTTTCTCAAAGAGTTCTTTTAGTTTTGTTTTATCCTCATCATTATCTAATTGCTTTAATTTTACCTTATATTCCTTTTGTAAATCGTGTAAAACTTTTTCTTTTACATCTTCATATACCTCAGTAATGATATAGCTAGCAAAGTAAATTACTTTTTCAAGATGTGAAACTGGTGTATCTAAAACAAGACCCATTTTAGATGGAATACCTCTTAAAAACCAAATATGTGCAACAGGTGTTGCTAACTCAATATGACCCATTCTTGTACGACGCACAACAGAGCGTGTTACTTCTACCCCACACTTCTCGCAAACAACGTCCTTGTATCTAATCCCACGATACTTTCCACAATAACATTCATAATCTTTTGAAGGACCAAATATACGCTCATCAAATAGACCCTGTCTTTCTGAACGACCAGTTCTATAGTTTATTGTCTCTGGCTTTGTTACTTCTCCGTGTGACCATGATTTAATAATTTCTGGACTTGCAAGCTTAATAGATACAACCTTATCTCTTTTAACAGTATTTCTTAATTTGTTTTTACTATTAAAATGATTTTTATCTTTTTCAATCATAATTATTATTCGTTAACTTCATTAATAATCTCATCAAATTCTACTTCTTTAAGAGTTTTACCATCTTCTAACTCTTCATTATTCATAAGATTATTTTCTTTTAGTGTATGTAATGAAACATCTAGTGTAAGACCTCTTAGATAGTTAACCAATACGTTAAATGAAGCTGGAGTATTTTGTTCTCTAATTTTATAACCTTTTATAATTGCATTAAAAGCATCTGCTCTACCGTCAACATCATCAGATTTTATTGTAAGCATTTCTCTCAATGTATGAGCAGCACCATAACCTTCAAGAGCCCAAACTTCCATTTCGCCAAACCTTTGGCCTCCAGATTGTGCTTTACCACCAAGTGGTTGTTGTGTAATTAATGAATATGGACCAATAGAACGTGCATGCATCTTGTCGTCAATCATATGATGAAGCTTTAACATGTACATATAGCCAACAGCAACATCTTGATCAAATTTTTTACCAGTCTGACCATCAAATAATGTAACCTTCCCTGTTTTAGAAAACCCTGCTTTATTAAGTTCTTCTGCAATCTCATCAGCCGTAGCTCCAGCAAACGAAGGAACAATAGCTTGATATGATAGTGAATTAGCTGCAAGACCTAAATGCATTTCTAAAATTTGACCAAGATTCATACGAGAAGGAATACCAAGTGGTGTCAATATCATTTCAATTGACGTTCCATCTTTCATGTATGGCATATCTTCTTCTGGAAGAATTATAGATATGACTCCTTTATTACCATGTCTACCAGCAAGTTTATCTCCAACTTTAATATTCCTTAACTGTGCTATCTCAACATATATCTTCTTTAAAACACCAGCCTCCATCTTATGTCCTTGTTCCTTTGAAAAAACCTTTACGCCTATTACACGTCCTGTTTTTCCATAACCTAACTTTAACGATGTATCTTTAACATCTCTAGATTTCTCTCCAAATATTGAACGTAGTAGTTTTTCTTCTGGAGTTAATTCTGTTTCTCCTTTTGGTGTAATTTTACCAACAAGAATATCATTTTGGCTAACCTGAGCTCCAGTACGGATTATTCCATCTTCATCTAAATTTGCCAATCGTGATTCCCCTACGTTTGGAATATCTGTGGTTGTTTGTTCTTCCCCTAATTTTGTATCCCTAACTACACATTCATATTCATCAATTCTAATTGATGTAAAAATAGAATTCCTTACTAGTTTCTCAGAAATAATAATTGCATCCTCATAATTTTGTCCATGCCAACACATAAATGCAATTAGAATATTTTGGCCAATAGCTAATTGACCTCTTTGTGTTGTTGACGTATCTGCTAAAACCTGTCCCTTTTTAACAATATCTCCTACGGTGACAACTACTCTCTGATGAAAAAATGAATTTGAGTTTGTTCTTATAAAATTAATTAACTTATATTCTTCCTTATTATTCTTTGAGTCTTTTACAATAATATGCTTTCCATCTGCTTCAATGACCTTTCCAGCAGATCTAGCAATAACAACTCTACCAGTATTGAGTGCTGCTTTTTCTTCCATCCCAGTTCCGACAAGTGGAGCTTGCGTAACAATACATGGAACAGCTTGCTTCATCATATTTGATCCCATCAATGACCTATTTGCATTATCAGCTTCCAGAAATGGAATCAATGATGTTGCAACAGAAAAGGCAGCATTTGTTGCAACATCTATAAAGTCAAGTTCATTTTTATGACATATTCCAGGTTTAGTCTTTATACGAGCCTCAACCATATCATGTTTAAATCCTTTTTTTTCATCATATTTATTTGAGGCATGTGCAATATTATATTTTTCTTCATCCATTGCGTTTAAATACACAATTTCACCTGTAATTTTACCTTTTTCTATTTTTGCATATGGAGCTTCAATCATCCCAAAACGATTAATACGGGCATATACTGATAAACGTAAAATAAGTCCAATATTTTGTCCTTCCGGTGTATGAATAGGGCAAACACGTCCATAATGAGAAGGATGAACATCACGGACTTCAAAACCAGCCCTCTCTCTTGTAAGACCTCCTTTTCCTAACGCAGAAAGTGTACGTAAATGTGATATTTCAGACAGAGCATTTTCTTGATCCATGTATTGCGACAACTGATTTGTAGCAAAGAATTCTTTAACACGAGCTTGAAATGGACGCTGATTTATTATTTTTATTGCCTGTAAATTCTCTGGATCAATGGTAGACATTCTATCTCTAATATTTCGCTTCATCTGAGATAACGCTTGTCTTACTTTTTGTTCCATCATCTCACCAACAAAACGAACACGACGTGAACCAAGATGATCAATATCATCTGCTTTAGCATTTGAGTCTACATTCATTTTAGCTATTCTCTTAAATATAAGAATTAAATCTTCTATAGACAATGTACTTTCATAAACACCTTTTTTGTTATTATTTTTTATATCAAAACGTTTATTAAAATGATATCTTCCAACTTCTGATAAATCATATAAATCCTCGCTAAAAATTGCTGTAAAATATTCTCTAAGAGCATCAGCTGATGCTATTTCTCCGTCACGTATACGTCTATAAATATCAACATATGCTTCTTCTTTTGTTAATGAACTATCTTTTGCTAAGGTATTTTCAATTTGTTTTAAAGCAACATCATCATCTTTAAAAGCTTTTTTTATATCTTCATTACTCTCTAACCCAAAAATACGTAAAAGTGCCGTTGCTGCAAATTTTCTTTTCTTATCAATTCTTATGTAAATTGCTCCATCTTTATTTGTTTCAAATTCAATCCATGCACCACGTAATGGAATTATCTTTGCACCAAAGAAATCTCCTTGTGCATGTTCATCTAATGTGAAAAATACACCATAACTACGTGCAAGCTGTGGAACAATAACTCTTTCAATACCATTAATAATAAAAGTACCATGTGGTGTCATAAAAGGCATTTCAGTTAAAAATATTTCCTCTTCTGTTATTTTATCTGTTACCTTATTTGTAAGACGAACTTTTGCCTTAAGTCTCCCTTGAAACATAAGCTTATTTTCTCGCGCATAATATTCATCAAAGTTAGGCTCCTCCATTAAAAAACTCAAAAATTCAAGTTTATATTTCTTCTCAGAGTAATCAATAATCGGAGAAAACTCCATAATTGCTTTCTGTAATCCTCCATTCAAAAATTTCTCGTATGAGTCAATCTGATTTTCAACTAAATCAGGAATCTCAATAAGAGGTTTTTTATATTTTGAAAAATATTTTTTTTCTTTTGTCTTCATTTAAAAGTATATGTAGACACAAACACACAATACAACAAATACCAAAATAGTATAAAATATTGAGTATATTGATCTATTAAAATTTGTTTATAAAAAATAACCAAATCAACAATAACTCAATCTCCTTCAGTTAAATACTATACTACTTATTCTCTATTTTTTTACAAGAAAAAATATCCTTTTTAAAAATATTTATTGTTATAATAGAGATATTCCAAGTTTAGCCAAATCAAAGCATGCTATATTTATTAAAAATAATATCTTTTACCATTCAGATTATTTATTAAATATATGGTTTTAAGTTATCAAACTCTATTAAAACAACAAATGAAATACACACATAATCCTCTTTAAGAAAGAGATATATAAAAGCGGGTCATTTATCAAAACTTTGGTGTTAATGATAAAAATCATATTATCTATGTCTATAATATCAATATTTAATTTATAAAATTAACATAGTAATAAAAAACACAAAACACAAAACTTAATGTTTTCTTCTCCAATTATCTATTTCTTTATGATTACCATTTAATAATATATCTGGGACTGAATATAATTTACCATTATATTTTAACTCTGCTGGTCTTGTATACATCTTATGTGAAGAAACCCTTTCTTCTTCTAAAGAATTTTTATTTCCGAGTACGCCATTGATCTGGCGAGAAATAGAATCTATCATAACCATAGCAGCAAGTTCTCCACCAGTAAGGACATAATCACCAATCGAGATAACATCTGCTCCCGTAATTTGCTCTACACGAGAATCAATCCCTTCATATCTTCCACAAATAAATATAATGTCAGTATATTCCTTAGCTGACATTTTTGCATACTCAGTAGTAAATTTTTTCTCACCAGGAGACAATAAAATTGTTTTAAAGCATCTACTGAAAAGAAACGGAACCTTTTCTTTAATTGTCTTTTTTGTAATCATTTTCCATGTATCAATTATAGGCTGTACTGTCATTACCATACCAGGACCACCACCATATGGAATATCATCAACTTTTTTATGTTTATTTTTTGTTATATCTCGTGGATTATAGAATGAGAATTCTATATAACCTGAATCAATTGCTTTTTTCATTATAGAATCTGATAAATATGAATCAAATAATCCTGGAAAAATTGTAATGATATGAAAATGCATATCTTTATTGTAAGAATAAAAATTTAAAAAGCAAAATAGAAAAATAAGATACTTTACAAAAGAGTATAACTTCGTTATTATTACAGATAAAGTAAATAAATTGATAACCTTAAAAACTACACATTATGAAAGGTAATAGAACTGTAACAACAAAAGAAAAAAATGGGAAAATTATCACAATAATTAAAATAAATGGGAAAAAAGTAAAGAAATATGTAACCGATAAATTGGGAAATTACATTAAAAACACAAATTACGTTACAAGAGAATCTGTTTATTATGGAGAACTAACTCCATTAGAAATAGATCATGCTATGGGATATTAAATGATAAGAAATAAAAAGAGTTATTATTAACTCTTTTTTCTATTTATTATTAAGACTATAGATCCTCTTCAATTGCTAAAAGCCTATTGTATTTAACAACTCTTTCTCCTCTAGCAGTTGCCCCAAACTTCACCTGTTCCGCACCTATTCCAACTGCAAAGTCAGCAATAAAGTCATCCGTTGTTTCTCCAGATCTATGTGAAACCATGACTTTCCATTCATTTGATTTCACAAGTTTAAAAGAATTAATTGCTTCACTTACTGTTCCTATTTGATTAATTTTTAGAAGTAAAGCATCACATGACTTTCTATCAATAGCAACCACTATACGTTCTGGATTCGTTACGATTAAGTCATCTCCTACAACTTGAATATTTTTTCCTGCTAAAATCTTTCTTAGTCTTGCAAATTCCTCAAAAGATTCTTGATTAAAAGGATCCTCAACAGAAATAATTGGATACTTCTCACAAATATCAACATATATTTCTATCATTTCATCAACTGTTTTAAAATCCTCTTCTTCTGTTTTAAAACCAAAATTATATTTTCCATCTTGATAAAATTCAGATGCCGCTACATCAATTGCAAAATCAACTCTTCCACCATATCCTGAATCAGAAACAGCATTCATAAGCAAATCAAGTACCTGCTCAACACTCTCAATATTATCTGGTGCAAAACCACCTTCATCACCAAGTAATGTCGCAACTCCACCAAATTCTTTTTTAAGATTTTTTTTAAGTTGTGAATATATTTCTGCAGCAGCAAAATAATTCTCAGAAAAAGTATCAAAATTTGGAGAAATCATAAACTCTTGAAACGCAAGTGTATTCCCTGCATGTTTTCCACCATTAATAACATTAAAAAACGGTCTAACATTCTTTTCCTTTTGTCCTGATATTTCTGCAATATATTTATAAAGCTTTTTACCAGAACTAATAGCTCCAAGTCTAGTTACACACATCGAAACAGCTAAAATTGCATTTGCTCCTAATTTTGTCTTATTATATGTTCCATCAAGATCAATCATTTTTTTATCAATTATTTCCTGATCTAACGGATTCATTCCAATAATTTCTGGTGAAATAATATCATGAATATTTTTGATTGCTTTTCTTACACCCTTTCCATTCATGCGCTCTTCATTATCACGAAGCTCATGTGCCTCATGAATTCCAGTACTCGCCCCAGAAGGAACAGAAGACCAAGCCTTCATTCCATTTTCTAAAATCATTTCACATTCTATGGTTGGATTTCCACGAGAATCTAAAATTTCACGTGCCTTTATTTCTTTTATCTTATTTGACATAATAATATTAAAATTTATCTGCTCTATTTTCTAACTTCTTAAATTTAATTAAAAGTGATTTTTCCACATCAACATCCAAGATATCAGCAATTACTAATGTTTGTATTAATACATCGGCTATTTCTAACCTTAACTCTTCCATATTATGCTCATTTATTTTTTCTTTTCTTTGATGTCTAGCCAAAGACAAAACTGCTTCTGATAATTCTCCAAATTCTTCACCTAATTTTAATGTTGCATAAACTGCTTCTGTATTTTTACTATATCCATTGTTTCTAAACTTATTAGTAAACTTTTTATTTAATGATAAAAAATATTGTAAAAACTCTTGTGTAAATATTTTCATATTCATATTATAACATGTTATAGTATGAATATGAAAAATATCTTAGATAAAAAAACAAAGATTATTGCAACAATAGGACCATCAACTGAATCTCAAAAACAATTGGAAACACTTATTGAAAATGGTGTTGATGTTATACGTCTTAACTTCTCACATAATACAAACGAATGGCATCAAAGAACCCATGACAATGCTAGAAAAGCTTCAAAAAGAATAAAAAAAAGAATTGCAATTTTGCAAGATCTTTCAGGACCTAAAATCCGCATAGGAAAAATACAGGAAAATGGAGTTACTTTAAAAAAAGGGGAAAAACTAATACTTACAACAAAAAATATCATTGGAAATGAAAAAGTTATTTCAATAAATTATAAAAATCTTCCATTAGAAATAAAAGCAGGTAGTGTTATAAAGATTGAGGATGGTAAAAAAACACTTCTTGTTGAAAAAACAACAAAAACAGAAATATATACAGAAGTTATTGATGGTGGTTTTTTGAGTTCACATAAAGGTGTGAATGTACCAGGGACAAAACTATCGATTTCTTCGCTTACTGCAAAAGATAAAAAAGATGTCCTTTTTGGTATAAAAAATAATGTAGATTTTATTGCATTTTCGTTTGTACAAACGAAGAATGACGTAATACAATTACGTAAAATATTGAACAAACACAAGTCAAATGCAAAAATTATAGTTAAAATTGAAACAGCCCCAGCAATAGAAAATTTTGATGAGATTTTAAAAGAAACAGATGCAGTAATGATTGCACGTGGAGATCTTGCAATAGAAATAGGAGCTGAAAAAGTACCCTATATTCAAAAAGAAATTATCAAAAAATGTAATGCTCTTGGTAAACCTGTTATAACAGCAACACAAATGTTAGATTCAATGGAGCACTCACCTGTACCTACGCGAGCAGAAGTTTCAGACATTGCAAATGCCATTCTTGATGGGACAGATGCGATTATGCTTTCGGGAGAGACTACAATAGGAGAATATCCAGTTGAAGCTGTAAAAACAATGGTATCAATTGCAAAAAGAACAGAACCAAACCATGAAGATAATAATCTTGAATATTCAAATGAAACAATAAATCCAGTTGATTCAATTACAAGATCTGTTGTCCAAATAGCAAATAATATTAATGCACGACTTATAGTGTCCCTTACCATGTCAGGGTTTACAGCAAGAATGGTTGAAAGGTTCGATCCACACCAAGGAACAATTGCAGTCACACCATATCAATATGTAGCAAATCAACTACTTCTAACTTCTGGATGTATACCTATCGTTATGAATACGAAAAATAAAGAAGATTTTACCTTAAAAGAATTAAAAAAATTGATAAAGAAAAACAATTGGGCAAAAGTAGGTGATAAAATAGTTGTTACGATGGGATTTCCTTTTGGTGAAAAGATAAATACAAATAAAATACTTATAATAGAGGCAGAATAAAAAAATATTTACTTATTTTTCAGATATACATTCCAGTAATTTCTTTTAAAATTTTGTTTTCCAAAACGTTGGTATCCAGTTTTTCGTAACATACGAATTACATTAAAATACGATTCATATATTTTTTTAAAATCTGGACCAGTAAAAACTCTTTCTCTAATTTTAAGTTCAGGATGAATATAAGTATCATGTTCTTCCCCTGAAAATCTTTTGACAAGATTTTGTGCATTTTTATCTCCTTCTTTTGCAAGTGTACGCACATAAATATATCCACTAGGTTTTAAAACCCTTTTCATTTCTTTTAGATAAACATCTCTTCCCTTTTCATCAAGTGCATTTGAAGCGGTAATATCCAAAATTAAATCAACAGATTTATCTTCAAGTGGAAATCTTTTTGTCATATCTATCTTCTCTAAAAATAGATTCTTATGTTGAAAAAGTTTCTTTCCTTTTTCTATAGCATGATCAGAAAAATCCCATGCATAGGATTTTGCCCCATAAATATCACTCATATAATATGAATTACGCCCTACACCACAACCCAAATCTAAAACAACAATATTATCATATAAATCTATGTTTTTATTTTTTTTTATCCAATTTAAAAATCGTAAAAAATCTTTTTGTGGAACTACTGACTTTGTCATGAGTTTTGAATCTTTATACTCATTATTCCAAGCATATTCATTATTCATACTACAAATATAGCATATAAACAAAAAGCGGAAAATTTCACTTTCCCACCCATTGTCTAATCTTTTAATTTTTCTATTTGATGTGCAACCTTTTCAAAACCATGCTCAATATTTCTATTAATATCACGCAATGTATCTATTACATGCTCGTATTCTCTTTCATTCATAATAATATTATTATAACAAATAGAAATTAAAAAACATTATGAAAAATAATGTTTTTTAATTTAGATTACGCTCGTGATACGTTCACTGCGTTTTCCCCTTTATCTCCCATAACGATTTCAAACTCAACAGCGTCTCCTTCTTTTAAATCGTCAAAGTTAATATCGTTAAGCTCGTTCATGTGGAAAAATAAATCTTTTTCTCGCCCTTCAATAGCGATAAATCCGAATCCTTTATCCATCACACGTGCGATAGTTCCTTTTTGCATTTCTTTTTATATAGAATTAATTAATAATATCAAACAAAACATACAATAAATAAACTAGGTTCTATAAAAACTAAAATACATTCTCTACGTAATTATTTGATAAGGTAAAGATACCACAACTAAATAAAAAACACAACACTTTTTTATTATATTTATATATACTCACCACCTATCGTTGAAATCATTTTGGTTATTCACATGTAAAACATTTTTAATGATATTTTAAAAAACTTTTTAACAACATTTAGTAACACAAATATGTTTATTATTGCTGTACAAAATCTAAAGATTTAAATTGCAAAACTAGTTATATAGAAAAACCTCTCATCATACAATTTAAAAAAAAGATTATTAAAGAAGTAACTGTGATTAAAAAATAAATGAAATTGATATTAAAAATTATGCCAAGTTTATTTTAAAAGAAGGAGAAATTAAAGAAAAGCGTGAACTATTAGAATGTCTTGAGGGTAAAATCATCTTAGAAGATAAAAAATTAAGATTAGAAAAATAAAACACCTTTGATGTTCTATTTAAAAATCGTTAAATATTAATATTTCTAATTTATGTTTTTCCAATTCCCATTTTTGGAATTTAGATTCCAAAAATGCATAGTATGCTTTGCTATGGTCTTGATGTTTAACATGACATAACTCATGAACGATAACATAATCAATAGATTTTTTTGATGCATGTATAAGAATTGGGTTTAATAAAACTTTTCCTTTTGAATGATAACTACCCCATCTTTTAGACATCTTTCTTATGGTTAAGTCTGGTACAGCGCTATAATCAAACTTTTTGATCACCTCATTAAATCTTTCTTCAAATATTTTTTCTGCTCTTTCTCGAAACCATTGATTTACCAAATATTCATTATGCTGAGTATCTTTTTTGTCTTTGCTTGTTGTTAATATAATTCTCCCAGATTTCAACATAACAGAATCTTCTTCTCCATTAATAACTTTTAACATATAACGCTTTCCTAGATAGAGTAGTTTTTCGCCAGACACATATTCTTTTACTCGTGCCACATATTTAAATTGCTTAAAAAAAGCTAATTGTTTATCTATCCAAAGTGATTTTTTTCTCAGGAAATCATTAATGTCCTTTTCTCTTGCTCGCAGTGGAGCTTTCAATAAAATTGACTGGTCAGGATGAATAGTCAAAGCAA
>CAYOMN010000008.1:0-20263 GCA_964405115.1 uncultured Candidatus Saccharibacteria bacterium
ACGGGCGTATTTTTGTCATCAATATGTTTATGCTTAAGAGCAGTAGCTTTCTGAATAATGCTTTTTACTTTGTTTTTCAAATCCTCATAATTCATAATGTTATTATATTACAATACTAACCATAAGCATATTATTTAAATAAGATTTCCCACTATTTTTAATTTTTTGTTTCATATGAAACAAATTTGTGTTGGCTCGTTGTTCTTATGACTACATTCAAAATAGTTTCATATGAAACTTTATTTTTATTATGAAAAAACAACATTTTCTATTTTTGATAGTTTGTGTCTTTTATTCTTTGAATCTATATAGATACAGTAGAGATCTATTTGCCATGTTTTTTCACGTGAAACATTATTTTCTTCTAAATATAGTTTAACTGTCTTATACACCTTCATATATTTGTCTTTTGTAAAATTCTCTGCAGGATTATATGTTTCATGTGGAACATTTTTTATAACTATTGATTTTACTTCTATAAAATGAATTATATCATTTTTCTTTGCAATAACATCTATTTCTCCAATTTTTTTTGTAAAATTTCTATCTAATATTCTAAAGTTTAATTTAGTCAGGTATGTAACACATATGTTTTCACCTATTTCGCCTATTTTTTGTGTTTTGGAGGTAAAAAGTTTCATATGAAACATTATACTATTAATCATATTTTATTTCAAAGAAGATATCGTATTAGTTTATATAAAAAAATAGAAAGATTAGATTTATGATTTACTGTAAGGTAGATATGATGTTTCATATGAAACTTTTAGTTGTGTTATCTAAAGATTTTAGCTATAAGAGACAAGGTAGATGTCTTTTATAACCACTATCAACTGTTTTATCCACAGGTGTTTATCTATTTAAGTGGCTATGTTAAGTAACTTGCCTTTTTTAATTAAAAATATACAGTATTAATTGTAATCCACCTGTGGTGAAATGGATATCACAACGGTCTTCGGAACCGTTATTCCAGGTTCGAGTCCTGGCAGGTGGACATTGATTAAAAAAAGAAAATATGGAGATATCTTTTTTTGTACGTTTCGTTTTTTCTTAAAAGAAATTGATTCCAATAGCTTATTGGATAGTTATAGTTTTACAAAAAATGGAGTTAGGTTATTTTTACTATTATATTATTTGGTTTTTTGTAAGTGGATTTTTTTAAAAACGATTTATATATTATGTAATATGCTTATAACAATAAAATTATGAGTGTTAATTGTGATATATAACATAAATTCTAGAAAGGATTAAAAATAAATTAAATAGTGGTATAAAAACTATCGACGTACAGTATATGAAATATTTATATAGCTTAACACAAACTGAGTAAGACAAGATTTCAGGTAAAAATTTAATCCTAACGGATACAACGATTTTATTATGTATTATTTTAATTAAAAAATAGAAATAATAGATATTTGTAATTGATCTGTGAATTTATAGATGTTAAATTAACTAAAAAATATCACCTATGTAAAAAAAGTTAGATGAAGACTTCCTTTTTGGAGTTTAATCTTTATACTTTAATTATGATTAGAGATTTTAAAAATAAAATTCCAAGGCATGTTGTCTGGGTAGTTGAACAGCTTCAAAGGAGTTTCGAAGCTTTTGTTGTTGGTGGTTGTGTTAGGGACTTATTTTTAGATAGAGAGCCAAATGATTGGGATGTGGCAACAAATGCACGACCGGAACAAATTATTGATATTTTTGAAAAGACCGATATGCGTGTTATATATGAAAATAATTTTGGAACAGTTGGGATTATAAACAAAAAACTTGAAAAAACTGATGTTGTTTATGAAATTGAAGTGACTCCATATAGAACAGAAATTGGATATAGCGATAATCGTCATCCAGATGAAGTATCTTTTTCTGATTCTATTGATGAAGATATAAAGAGGAGAGATTTTACAATTAACTCTATGGCATATGATCCTATTTTAAACGTACTTATTGATAAGTATAATGGACAAAAAGATTTGAAAAAAAAGATAATCAAAACAGTGGGAAATGCAAAAGAACGTTTTGGTGAAGATGCACTTCGTATTATGCGTGCGGTTCGTTTTTCTGCACAACTTGGTTTTTTTATAGAAGAAGAGACAGCGATTGCACTTCGCACACTTGCTAAAAGCTTAACAAAAATATCAAAAGAACGTATTCGTGATGAATTTATAAAGATGGTTGATGCTCAATATTCAAAAGATGGATTAGAAATGTTACATATATATGGTTTATTACAATATATTGTTCCTGAATTGGAAGAAGGAATAGGAATAGAACAAGGGGGAATACACGATTTTGATGTGTGGACACATTTATTAAACTCTTTAGAGTATGCTACAAAGATGAATTATCCACTGCATGTAAAATTTGCCGCATTGTTTCATGATATTGGAAAACCGCGTTCAAGAAGACCTTCTAATGTAAAAGGGAAAAAGAAATGGACTTTTTATGGACATGAGGTTGTTGGATGGAGGATGACAAAAAAGATATTAGAAAGATTAAATTTTCCAAAAGATTTTTCGGAAAAGATTTTGAAACTTGTTCGTTACCATATGTTTTTTTCGGATCCAGATGCAATAACTCTTTCTGCTGTACGTAGAATGGTAAAAAATGTTGGGAAAGATATGATTTGGGAGCTTATCGATTTAAGAACTTGTGATCGTATTGGAACAGGTAGACCAAAAGCAGAACCATATCGTCTACGTAAATATCAAGCAATGATAGAAGAGGTTATAAGAGACCCTGTTTCAGTTGGAATGTTAAAAATTAATGGGGATATTATGATTGGAGAAATGGGATTGAAACCTGGACGAAAAATGGGTTGGGTTTTGCATGCATTACTTGAAGAGGTTCTTGATGATCCTAAAAAAAATACACGAGAATATTTAATACAACGTACACTGGAAATGTATAAATTTTCAGACAAAGAAATGCAAAAATTAGGTGAAGCAGGAAAAGAAAAAAAAGATGAAATTGATTTTTTTGAGGTAATGAAATTACATAAAAAACATAAGGTTGATTAAATTAGAAAAGCTGTGTTATAAATACAGCTTTTCTAATTTATAAATTTAATTTTATCCCAATAGGGCAGTGGTCTGAACCTGTTATTTTATCATAAATCTTTGCCTCTATAATTTTATTTCTTAACATTTCAGATGTAAGAAAATAATCAATCCTCCAGCCAACATTTCTTTCACGTGCTGCGGCACGATAACTCCACCATGAGTATTGGATCTTATTTGGATTAAGTTTTCTGAACGAATCAATAAATTTAGCTTCTAAAAAATTAGAAAATCTTTCACGTTCTTGATCTGTAAATCCAGCTGATCCAAGATTTGTTTTTGTTGTTTTATTTCCGTTTGGTCGTGCAAGATCAATTTCTTCATGTGCAACATTAAAGTCACCACAAACGACTATATTCTTTTTCTTATTTAATTTTTTTAGATGTCTTAAAAAAGAAATATCCCATTCGTTATATCTTAATGGCAATCTTTCTAGTTCGCTTTTAGAATTTGGTGTATAAACATTAATAAGAATAAATTTTTTGAATTCTGCATTGATAATACGGCCTTCATTTTTTATTGGTGAATTGTCCATTCCATACCAAACCCTTATTGGCTCAATCTTTGAAATAACTCCAACTCCAGAGTACCCTTTTTTTTCCGCGCAGTTCCAATATTGAAACGGATAATCTTTAAAAATCTTTTTATTATTTTCAAGAAGATTGTCTGATTCAGTTAATATTCTAATTTGTCCTTCCTGTGCTTTTGTTTCTTGCATACAGAAAATATCTGGAGTCTCTAATCTTTCTATAAAGTTAAGAACACCATCTTTTTCTTTCCAGGCGCGTATTCCATTTATATTCCATGAGATTATTTTCATAAACATAGTATAGCATTTTATTATTTAGTTTTTACTTTAGTTAAATAATTTAACAATATTTAATTCTTTTTTAATTAAAAAAACATTCTTAAATTTACTAATCAATTAAGACAATTACTTAACTAGTAACTACATCAAGTAGAGCAATTTTTTAGATCTATGCATAGTCATAAATTTTTTTGGCTTTTTATTTATCTTTCTTTAAATCTACGCAATATAATATTTTGAATATTGTAATATATCAGAAGTTTTAGTAATACATTCTTATATTGGTTTGTTAATCTTTTTTAATTAGCCTTTTTCCAACGATGAACGGTATTCACAAAAGAAGGAATGAATACTAAGTTGTCTATAATATTTATTACCTACGTAATTAAAAGTTAGTTGCATTTTAATGATATTGCATTTCACAGGAGTTCTTGTAATTGAATAAGACAATAGATAATTAAATATTATACAAAAGGGATTTAGATCTACCCTTGAAGGAATTGCTATTTGAACATATGGAATTTGTAAAAAAATTGGATGGATAATTAATTGTACTTTATAAAACAAAGAATACTTTAGATAAAACAATTTAAAATGATAAAAAGACATTAGTTTATATATTTATATTTATACCTTTTTTGTTTCACATCATATCTGTTTACACAAAATAATTTCTGATATTTTAGGAATGTTTTTTGGTTTCATTCATTATTTTTACCATGAAATTTTTTGTGAACTTCCTTTAGTTGTCTGTTTGTAACATGAGTATAAATTTGTGTAGTTGATATATTGCTGTGCCCTAACATCATTTGAACAGACCGAATGTCTGCACCGTTTCTCAGTAGATCTGTTGCAAATGAATGTCTAATCGTATGTGGGGTAACATTTTTTGATATACCAGCTTCTATTGCAATTCGTTTCACAAAGCGTTCTACAGATCTTGGAGTTAGACGTAATGAAATATTTTGTTCTTCAAGTTTCACAACACTAGGGCCTTCTTGAATAAAAAGTGCTTCATCCATATCCGTTCTGTTATTCAGGTAATTCTTTAAAGCATTTTTTGCTTCATTGCTTAGGAAAACGATACGAAGCTTTTCGCCTTTTCCACGTATTGTAAATTCGTCTTTTGTAAGATCAAGGTCACGGTTAAGAGAACAAAGTTCAGAGACACGTAATCCAGTGGAGAATAATAACTCCATGATTGCATGATTTCTGAGATTTTTTTTTGAAACATCCATCATTCTATCTAACTCTTTTTTTTCGATATGATCTATTTGTCTTGATGATGTTTTTGCTAATTCTATTTTATCTGGAGCAAGAGACTTTATATCATTTTTTAGCATATATTTTAAAAACATACGTAATGCAATTAGGTGGTAATTTTGTGTTTTCTTTTTGAGGTTGGTTACTAATTGCCCACTTCTCTTCATTCCAGGTTGTCTATTTAAATATAATCTAAATTCGCGAATTATGTTAGAACTAATATCACTTGGTTTTGAAACTTTTGAAAAGCTAATAAATCTTTCAATGTACCTACGATAATTATTTATTGTTTTTAAGCTCCTTCCTTTTTCAATTTCCATATATTCAAGAAACTGCTGAAGAACTTCTTTTATTTTCATAATTTAATTATACTAAATTTCCCGACATTAAAACAATTTTAATTGTATTTATATATATGTGTATTAATTGTTATTAACCTATTGTGGAATATTTATACATGTGTTATAGTCTCTTTGTTATGTTAACAACAAAGAAGAAACAAGACGTTATCGTAGGTGTACAAACTCATGATTCTGACACTGGTTCTCCTCAGGTGCAAATAGCTTTGCTATCTGAACGAATCATCGAATTAACTGAGCACCTAAAGATGCACAAGAAAGATACGCATTCAAGACGTGGACTTATTAAGATGGTTGATACAAGAAGAAAATTATTAAGAAATTTAAAGTCTGCTAACTTTGATGAATATCAAAAGCTTATTGATAAGTTGGGATTAAAAAAATAGTTTTTTAAAAAAACAAATAAAATTTTATTTGTTTTTTTATTTCATAATCCTTTATGAAATAAAAAAATAAAGTTATACTGTTTTATGTATGAATAATGATGATCAAAAAAGATTAGCAGATGATTTATTAAGTACTAATAATAAAAAAATAAATGACACATCATCAGATGATGTAGATATTCTCATGAGAGAAACCGACGTTTCAAAAAAAGATAAATTATATAATGGTATATTACATGATTTGGCTAAACGTTCTGCCGAACATAAGGCTAATGGTTCATCATTATTAAAAAAAGAAATAAATGATAATGTAGTTTCATCTCTGCATAATGAGATTAATGATTTGATTGGTGGTAAAAAGGAGATTAATGATTTAAAAAAGATACAAGATAAAGATTTTTTAGATTCAGAAACTGTGAACAAAAAGGATGTCTCTTCTAAAAAAGGGTCTCCTTCTATTATTGCTGCATTGTCTGCAGTAGATAAGTTTGAAGATCAATCATTAATACATAACGATGTTTTAAAAAAAGAAAATGTAGATAAAACAATTAATTTTATAAAAGAGGATATTAAGAAAGAATTAGGAATAGATAAATCTAAAATAAAAAACGAAGAAGATCTTGGAAATGTATTGGATGAAAACACAAAAAATTTAATAGAAAAACAAGAGAAGAAAAAAGGAATTGAAGAGACTTATTATTCAGATCTTTCTGAAGCCATGGGTTCAAATAAGCCAGAAACAATGTATGAACTTTTAGAAAAAGCAAAATATGAAAAAAAAGAGAAGACAATAAGATCTCCTATGTCAAAAAGGAATATGGCTTATATAGTTGGAGCTGCATTGTTGCTGATTGGAATAATAGGAATTATATTTTTCTTTTTCTTCTATGGGAAGAAAGAAGTAAAATATATAACAGAGAAGCGTGTAAAATCGTTAGTATATTCAGATCTTGATACTGGTATCAATGTATCTAATATTGATGCTGAAAAAACAAAACAGGCAATAAGGAAAGTATTGGAAACAAAAATAAAAGAAGGAAAACTTAATCAAGTTTATTATGCTGGAAAAGATCAGTTTGGTAATTTACGTCGCCTTGGGGTTAAGCAAGTCTTTAAAAAAACAGGAAATATTCCACCAGATTTGTTATATCAAAATATTGAGAATGAGTTTATGCATGGTGTATATAAAACAGATAAAAATAGACCTTTTATTATTTTAAAGGCCTTATCCTACGACAGGGCTTTTGAAGGGATGAAAGAATGGGAAGGGACTATGATTGACGATCTTGCAACATACCTTGATCTTCCAAAAGATGCAGGAGACAGAAGTCTAATGGAAGATGGTTTTTCAGATGATATTATTAAGAATAAGAATGTTAGAGTTGCAAGATTTTTGCCAAGAGAGGTTGATAGAAGAAAAGGAACGTGGAATGTTATAGATCCAGCTGACATAAAAAAAGAAAATAGTGAGACATCTGTAGATAAACAAGCACAAGACGGTAATATCGAAGATAAAAAAGAAGAAGAGGTTACCATGCTTGATGGTACAATATCATATATAGATAGCTTGTTTAAAAATAAATTTGTCTATGCCCAAACATCAAATAATGTTACCTGTTATAAAACAAAAAAAGCTTGTTATGATTTTTATGGTAAGGAAGTTGGTTGTGATGGTAAATATGAAACATCTCGTATTATTCAAGTATTTAATGAAAAAGAAGATGATTACAAAAAGGTCTATGCCAATAATGATCCCGAGATGTTAAAACTAGTTAAATCTAATGATTTATCTTGTATCAATTCAATTGACGGAACAGATGTTATTGGAAATACTCTTGATGAAACAAAGCCAATTATATGTTACAAGATTAGTAAACAGTGTGTTGATACAAATGGAAATCCAGTATCTGAAGATTATAGTGGTAAAAAGTCTTGTCATAATGTAATTTTTAATGAAAAGTTTGATACCGTTTATGGTCCAGAAAAATATGGTCAAGATGGTTTTGCTTGTATTAATTCCATAGAAAGCTCTGGTTTTGCTGGAGACAATATTTCAGGGGATGATATTGTTTGTTATTTAAGTCATAAGAAATGTGTTGATAGCTTTGGAAAGATAGCTTATTACTCCCCAGGAGATACTAGCATCATATGTAATGACATTATTTCCAATGGTCCTGGAGACACTATTTTTCCTGGGAGTTATTTTGGAAAACCAGGGTACTCATGTTTTAGTGGGTCTAGTTCAACTCCATTGGAGTATAATGATGCCCTTGTTAATTCTCAAGGTTCTTGGTCTTGGTTATTAGATTTATTTTTTCAAGACAATACTTTAACAAACGGTGGTCCAATACAGCCAGGGCAAACATTAAAGGCTGTAAATGTTATTCAAAATGAATTGGTCTTACTTGGGCTAATGAATAGTGTTTCTATTTCTAGTAAATTTGATCTTCTTACTCAAGATATAATTAGTCATTTTCAATTAGTAAATGGACTACCGCAAACCGGAAATATAGACGAAGATACTATTAATTTATTAAGGGGAATTATATCTGGGCAAGGAAGTATTTTTGGAGGTTCTCAGGCAGCTATAATAAATGACTATATTCCAATAAACGGTAATATTGGAATAGGTACATATAGTGAAAATGTTCAAACAATACAAACACTCTTATTCATTGGTGGTTATAATATAAGCCGTATTGATGGTGTGTTTGATAAAGAGGTCTGCTCTGCAATGCAGGCTTATCAGAAAGATAATGGTTTAAATATTTCTAATGATAAAGATTGTATGATAGATTCATCTACAATAGATATGCTTAATAAGATTATTTCAACAAATGATTATCTTGGTTCAGGATTTATAATAAACGGAAATGGTTATTTAGTTGGTTCTGGTGTATTACAAGGTATAAACGGACCAGGGGCTATTGGGTTTGAGGTAAATAAAGCAGATGCAGATTCACTAAATGAAGGAGACATAGTGCTTATGTATACTTTTTTAGATGAACATACTATTCTTATAACTAGAAGTGAGGAAGTAATTACTGAGATAATAAAGAGGCGAGCCCTAAATGATATTTTTAATAAAAGTTAGAAATCAAAAAAATGGAATTAAAACTCCACTTTTTTATTAAAAAGATTAGTCAAACATATCTTTTATTTCTTATTTTTGGTATACTGCGTCACATGAACGTAGAAGAACAAAAAGAAAAATTAGTTTTAGAAAAAAAAGAGATAGAAAATGAATTGAATTCACTAGGTCGTGAACTAAATGATTCTGGTGATTGGGTTGTTGTAGTTGATAATCAGAGTGATGAACATGCTGATCCATCTGATGAGGCTAACTTAACAGAAGAATTAGAGTCAGATATTGCTGTATTAAATGTTTTAGAAAAAAGACACACACAGGTTGAAAAGGCATTACTGGCAATTAAAAATAATACATATGGTATTTGTGAAGTTTCTGGTTGTAAGATTTCTGCTGAGAGACTAGAAGCTAATCCTTCAGCAACGACATGTATTGAGCACGTAGGATAATTTATTTAATAAATTATCTATGTTCAGTTATCATTAAAAAAACATTAGTCAAAAATAGTGAAGAGATTGTTCGTTTTACTATTATTAATAGCACTTATTTTTATTTAAATAACTTTATAAGTTATTTTTTTATTAGATTACTGATGTTATAATGAATATATATGAAATTTTCTAAATTATATTCAGCTCAGCCACATAACCTTTCTGGTTCAATTGTTTCGGTTGAGGTTGATATTTCTCGTGGGATACATTCATTTTCAATTGTTGGAATGGCCTCAAAAGCTGTAGATGAATCAAAAGATCGTGTAAATTCAGCAATAAAGAATGCTGGTTATGAAGCACCAAAATCAAAAAATGAAAAGCTTGTAATTTCTCTTGCTCCAGCAGAACTTAAAAAAGACGGGGCATATTATGATCTTGCAATTGCGCTTGGATACCTTCTTTCTGCTGGAGAGGTTAATTTTGATCCAGAGAGAAAACTTTTTCTTGGTGAATTATCTTTAGATGGCTCAATAAAATCAGTAAGAGGAATTTTACCAATAATTCAGGCTGCAAAAGAAAATGGTTTTATAGAAGTCTTTGTTCCAGAAGCTAATGCTATTGAGGCAGCACTTGTTGAGGATATTATAATTTATCCAGTTAAAACATTGACCCAAATAATTGAACATTTAGATTTTAATTTAAATGAAAATAATTTAATTAAGAAACAAGAATATACAGAAATTAAAAAAATAATAGAAGATTACGATATTGACTTTTCTGATATAAAGGGTCAGGAAATAGTAAAACGTGGACTAGAAATTGCTGCAGTCGGAGGACATAATGTTGCTATGTTTGGACCTCCTGGGACAGGAAAAACTATGTTGGCTAGAGCATTTTCTTCTATTTTACCAGATCTTTCTCGAGATGAGATTTTAGAAATTACAGGTATTCATTCTGTTGCTGGAATACTTGAAGACTCTGAAATTTTAACAAAAGCACCTGTGCGTTCTCCGCACCATACTTCGAGTTATGTCGCAATTATTGGTGGAGGAACAAGTCCAAAGCCTGGAGAAATAACTTTGGCTCATCGTGGCATTTTATTTCTTGATGAATTTCCAGAATTTGATAGAAAAGTTTTAGAGTCTCTACGTCAACCTTTAGAAGATAGAGTTATAACGATCTCGCGATCTCAGGGAACAGCATTTTTTCCTGCGTCATTTATTTTACTTGCAGCGATGAATCCTTGTCCTTGTGGTTTCTATGGTTCTGAAAAGAAAGTGTGTACTTGTTCCGCCTATGATATTACTCGTTATCAAAAAAAGATATCAGGACCAATTGTTGATCGAATTGATATTTGGTTACCAGTTGAACATATTGATTATGAAAAACTTTCAGAAAGAAATAATGCTGAAAAAATATCTCCACAGATTCGTGAAAGAATTGTAAAAGCACGAAAATTTTCTTATCAACGAAAAGGAACACAGAAGTTAAACGTTGAAATGACTTCTCGTGATATCCAAAATGAAGTATTATCTGATGATACAAAAAACATTTTGAATAAGAGTGCAGAAAGTATGAATTTATCACCAAGGGCTTATCATCGTGTTATTAAACTTGCGCGGACTATTGCAGATATGGAAGCTAAACAAAAAATAACTGTTGATCATATTCTGGAAGCGCTACAATATCGTCCCCAAATAAACAAATAAACAAATAAACAAATAAGGAAACTTAGTTTCCTTATTTGTTTAGAAATAAAAAACAATATTTTGGTTATTACCTTTTTTATTTAAATAGACTATTTGGATTCATCTTTTGTCCATTTGATTTAATAATTTCAAAGTGAAGATGTGTTCCAGCTGTCGATTTATATGATTGAGGTCTTGGGCGTACATTTCCTGTATTACCCATTTCGCCAATTTTTTGTCCTTGTACAACATCATCGCCCTTCTTTACTATAATTTTACTTAAATGTGCGTAACGTGTTTTCGTACTATTTGAATGTTGAATAATAATGTTATTACCGTAACCACCACCACAATCCCAAGAGCCAACGGAACACCCGTAAACAATTTTTACGATTTTTCCAGAGGCACTTGCTACAATAGGAGCTCCACGATATTGACCAAAGTCTATACCATAATGATAGCTACCATGACGTGGACCAAAAGGCGAAGTAATTTTACCAGCACTAGGCCTTTGATAATATCCATGTTGAGCAGCCCCTCCGATTTTTCTTGATGACCTTATTCTAACACCTATGTTTGGGGAAGAACTATTTTTGACTCCGTTCGGAACCATAATTTTTTCTCCAACTGTTAATTTTGTTGAATCAATATTGTTAAAAATTGTTATATCTTCTATTTCAACATTATATTTAGCAGCTATTTTACTAAAAGTATCTCCCTTTTTTACTGTATGCATTACCCCACTAACAGGAAGAATACGTAATTCTTGGCCGACTCTTAGGTTATTACCTATATTATTTTCCCATTTAATAGTATTTATTGATACATCAAACAATTCTGCAATTTCTGATAAGGTATCTCCATCTTTTACTATGTATATACTAACACCATTAGTATCTTCTATATTTTTTTTAAAGAATTCACCTGTCATACTTCCTATATTAGAAACTAAAATATCCTTATTTGTTTCGTCATAAAGAGGACCACCAGTTGCAACAGGTATTACTACTGCAAAGTTTGGTGACAAAAGAGTAAGAGACTGAGAGTTTTCTTGTGATCCCAATGAGGATAATTCTGATGCTTGTATAGGTCTAACACCTAAAAAAAGTACAACAATAGCAATTAAAAAAATAGCAGTATAATAAGAATTATTTCTTTTTTCTTTTATATATGTCACCAGATGATTTGAACCTTCTGGGTCTTGAGCATTATTTTTGATAAGCCTTAGTTTATATTAATGGAATAACCATTAAATCATTACATACCATATGATATCAGTTTTTTGATAATAGAGTATTGACATACAAACGTTATAGTGTTATATTATGCACAAAAGAAAAAAGGTTTTTAATCAACGTTTTGTATTTTGTGTTATCATTAAAATATGAAATATAAATTAAAAGAAAATAGAGAAAGCATAAATAAATATATTACACATGTTTTTTTAAATAAACAAAGAGTTATTCCTTCGGATAGTTTTGTTATTGAAAATAATGAATATTTATTACTTGAAATTTTAAATTCATCGGAAAATGAGATTTATTTAAAAATAATTGGTATTGGTGGTAAGAATACAGGAAACATTTATTTTATACCAAAGAAAGAGTTTGAAGATAAAACATTATCAGAGCTTAAAAAATCTCTAAGAGATTATCAACATTAAAAGTATTATGGGACAAGATACATTTACAAAAAAACTAAATAGTTTAAATGAATTGAATAAGTATGTAGAAGATGGAAGTGCTACTTTTTTTAATAAAAACGAAAAAGTTAAAATTGAAGATAAAAAAGATGTAATTCATACAATAAAAAAAGATGATAATAATGAAGATAGAAATCTAAACGCACACTTAAGAAGAAAAAACCGTGAAAAAAGTTTAAAAACGAAAGAAGATGTTAATGTATTGATTAATGGATTGATTAAACATCAATCAGAAAAAAAGACTTTTTTAGGGAAAGAATTTGATAAAAAAGTTGATGATTTTGGAGTGGAAGCAACAAAAAATATAGATAAAAAGATAGAAGATTCAATAAAAAACGCTAATTATGAGTTTGATAAAAAAATAGTTTATATAGATAAGGATGAAAGAGATAGACTACATGAAAGAGTTAACTTTGATGAGAAAACACTAAAGAATTTAAATTCTCTAATAGAGAATGGAATGATTGAATCTAATCATATAAATATAAAAAGAACAGAAGCTTCATTAAAAGAAAATAGAAAAAAATTAAAAGATGTGGAAAAAAGGATTAAATTAAACGGGGACTCTATTTCAGAACAAGAAAAAATCAAAATTAAAGAAAGCCAAAATCTCTCACAAAGAGAAAAATTTTCTAATTGGGAAAAAGATCAAGATAGCCTTAGTTCTCCAAATGAACTAGATAGGCAAATAAAACAAGAACAATTGGAAAAGACTATTGAAGATCATACTAAAAAGCTTAAAGATGATGTTTTTTCTAATAAAAGAAATATAGATTATTTTATTAGGAAAGATGGGAAAAATCATGAAAATGTAACGAAAGAAGAATATAAATTAAAAAATAATGAGTCAAAACTTAATGATTTTCAAAATTGGGAAGAATCTAGCGAAGAGGATTCTTATTTTGAACGTGAAAAAAAAGAAAAAATAACATCTAATGTAAAAGATGTTTTAGAAAAAATACAATTTGCAATGGGGGAATCTGAAGAAAAAGAATATACAAAAGAAGAGAAATTGGATTTAAAAAAATCTTTATTTGGATTTAAAAATCTTTTTAATAGAAAAAATAAAGAAAAGATTAGGAATACACTATTAAAGGAAAAGCCAAATAGACAAACAAAAGAAGAAATTGTTAGTTTTGAAAAATCAGAAAAAATGTATGAGGAATTAAATGAGATAGAAAAAATGCAGCTTCTTATCAAGGATTTACTTGAAAAAGTTGAAATCGTAAAAAAGGAAAATGAAATAATTGATAATCTTAATAAAGATAAAGAATTAAAATAATATTATGACGGATTACAAAAATAAAATTGAGAAGATAGCTGAAAAAACTTTTGGAGATATCAAAGATGTTAATGATTTAAAAAGGCAATTAAATGGAAAATTTGTAGATAATGATGAGAATACTAATAAAAATAAATCAGATTCTAGCAAAAAAGAATCTATAAAAGAAGAAAAATATCAAAAATCAAAAATAGATTCAACAGAAAAAGAACAGCCTAATAGCTTTAAAGAATTAAGTATTGAAGAGTTGAGAAGATTATCCCCAGATGATCTTGTTGTCTATGAAACAAAACTTCTTAGGGAAAATAAAAAACTAGAGTTGAGAAAAGGTGAAATTAAAAAAGGCAATCTTCAATTTGAACTTGAAAAATTAGATAAAAAAAGTGAATTTCAAAAAACTTTTGCTAAGTTTGGGAAAAAACTTTCTGTTCTTAAGGAGAATACAATAAATAAGATACCTAGATATAAAAAATATTCTGAGTTCATGAGTAATGAAAAGGATAACAAATGGCAGAAACTCGGTAAAAGAATTATCATTAGCGGTACATTAGGTATTGCTGCTGGAGCAGGTGCTACTGTCATGACAAGTGGGGGGATTTTTCTAGCTGGAGCTGTTGGTGGTGGTCTTGCTTTAAAACGTGTTGTCGCACGATTTGCTGCTGGAGCAGGGGCAGGTCTTTTACATAAACAATTTACAAAGAAGAGACTTGAGAAAAATATTCAAGAAAAAAGTGTTGGTCAATATTTTAAGGATTTAGAAGAAAAGGATGTTGATACAAATAAAGAACTTGGTGTTCTTGCAAGAAACAAAGAGTTAATAAAAAGATTAAGAAAAGAAAAAGAAGATGGGACTATTAGTGATGAGGATAGATTAAAATTTAAAACAATTGAAGAAATAAGAAAAAACAGAGCAGAAGAAATAAAAGCTTTAACCAGAGAAATCAGAAAACAACGTGATGAAATTAGGATAAGACTTATAGCAAAAAATGAACGAAACAATGTTTTAATTGCTGCTGCTGCAGGATTTGTTACGAGCTTAAGTTTACGTTATGGGGCAGAAGTTATCAATCATATTAGTCATTTTGATACTTTACATATAGATAATACAAATATTGGAGCTAAAGATGTTTCTTCTCGTATAGGAGATAAAAATATTCATGCTGACGGTAGTTCATTAGATAATGGTTTTAAAAATAAAACTGTTATACAAAAAGAAATTATTAGTAAGGATCATAATATTGTTCATGAACAAGACGTATTTGTTAATAATGAGGTAACTACAGATAGTAGTGTTAATGGTAATTTAGGAGGACATAATATTACAAATGTTCAAGTAGAAAAATTTGCAGTTGGTTTAAAAGTAGAAGATGTTCCTACAAATGTTTATATACATAAAGGTGATGGTATTACTCAGATATTAAAGCGACAGTTTGATAATAATCCGGAACTTGCAAAGAAATTTGGGATAACAAATGGTGATGGAAAAGAATATTCTGAACTTGCAAAGAAACTTGGTTATTTAAATGATGAATATGAAGTAAAATTAAAATTAGATGCAAATAAAGGATATTTTGCTACGTTAGATAAAAACGGAAATCCTATTGTATTAGAGTTAGATAAATCAGGGAATGTTATAGAGAAAAGTTATTTTAATAGAGAATTCGAAGGAAAAGATATAGAAAAAAGGTATGAGTATCTTGGAAAAAGATCTACGGAAATAATTACCAAAGATAATGTTGATATCGATACGATAGAAAGTAAAAGAATTGGTGATTTAGGTGAAGGTAGAATGGATTTGAGCAGAACTGAAATAACTGATGAAGATGGAATAATTGGTAGGAGAATTGGAAATCTTGATTCAAACTCAAATATTGATTTATCTGGTACTGTAAACTTGGATGACGCTACAACTGGAAAAGAAGTCTTTGATAATCATGCAGATATTTTAGAGACAATAAATAAAGAAATGCCAGGTGATACAAAAAATCTGTTAATTACGTATTTTAAAGATACAAAAAACCCATTTATTAGATTTGGTTCAAATTTAGAAGTTAAATCATTGGGTGATAATTATTTAAAAGTTAAGGTTCCAAGAGGAATGACTGCTATCATAGAATATGATAAGGATCATAATATGATTAAATCTGTAATGTATCATTCTTACAAGAATGGAATGCATAGTGAATTTATCGATTCGAATGGAGATGGTAAGATAGATCGTTATGTTCATTCACATAACCAAATTGGTGAGAAAGATTATCTTAGAAGGGATTTTCGTAAGAATAAATTTATAAATGATTCTGGTGAGTATATTATTGAATTTAAGGATAGGAACGGAATAGAAGAAATGATAATGAGCAGTAATGATAATAAGGTTGTATTACGTGATCATAATGAGATTGAAAAAATAAGGTCAATGATTACGAAAACAGAATCTATAGATATAAATAAGTTCAAATAAAATTTTAATTATAAATTATGATAATATAAATATATGGATAATAAAGAACAAAAAGATTACACATTAGATCAGATAATTGAGCAATCGTTTGATTTTTCTGGTTTTAATGAGGAAGCAAAAACACAATTAGTTTTTGAGACATCAGGGATGATTATGGAAACAGCATTATTGCGTTCATTAGAAAATGCAGGAGAAGAAATGCAGGAGAAGTTTAACAAATTTATTGAATCTGAGCCAGGAGAAGAAGAGATGTCTAATTTTATATCTGAAAATTTTCCAAACTTTGGAGAAGTGGTTATAGAAGAAATAAAATTGTTTCAGGAAAGAGGTGATGAATAATTTATCACAAAAAAGATATTTACAGAAAAATTGAAATAAAAAAAACGACCAATATTTGTATTGACCGTTTTTTATTTCAGTTTTCTTTATATGGGGATGGAATTAATACAATTTTAGAATTTTCAATTTGAAGATGATAGACTCCTTCCATGTTTGTATAAATCAATAGAAAAGTTTTTTCTCCAAACATGTTCTTTTCATATTTTGTATCTATTGTGTCAGAGAATGATTCTCTAAACACAATATTTCCCTCGAGGCCATCATCTTTTCCTATAAGGTTATATTTTATAAAAACGAATCGTTCAGAAATAGGAGAGACAATAACTTCCGCACTTTTTATTAGTCCACTATTCCCTGTTCGTAAATTACGTACGGTTATTGTAGGCTCATCCAGTTTGATTTCTGTTTTTTCACAAGAGTTTAATGTTATTAAGAATAATAAAACAATAATTGAAACGATATGGAATTTTACCATACTTTTTTTGAATTCCCTGTTCATGATATGAAGTTTTTAATTTAGAAAACGATTTTCTTCTAATAATAATTATTTTTTTGTTTTTGTCAATGAGTAAAGAATTATTATATTTTCATGTTATACTTACAAAATGAGTTTTGAAGAATTAAATGAACACCAAAGAAAAGCAGTAGAATTTCCACTTAATAAAGCTTTGTTGGTTATTGCTGGTGCTGGTACAGGAAAAACAAAAACACTTACTTCACGTGTAAGCTATCTTATTAAAGAGAAAAATATATCCCCATCACAAATATTAGCAGTTACTTTTACAAATAAGGCAGCAAAGGAAATGTGGGAAAGAATAAAAAATATGGTTGGTGAAAAATTGTTAGAAGGTTTTCGCCCTATAGGAAACACTTTTCATTCTCTCGGTGTACAGATATTACGTGAACAATATCAAAAAATATCAGTTAATAAGTATTTTAAAATTCTTGATACTGAAGATAAAAAATCATTAATAAAGCAAGCAATGAAATTCCATGATATTGACCCAAAGCAATGGGAACCAAGAAAAATATCATCTGTAATTTCTCGCGCAAAAGGTGATACGTATACGGTTGAAACATTTAAAGAAAATAATAATCCATTAACTGGAATTTCAAAATTAATATGGAAAAAATATGAAGAATTAAAGCTAGCAGAACAGGCTTTTGATTTTGACGATTTATTACTTGAGACTTATTTTTTATTAAAAAATAATTCAGACATATTAGATTTTTATCAAAAAAGATGGGGACATATTTTGATTGATGAATATCAGGATACGAATACTATTCAATATAAAATAATAAGACTCCTTGTCGGTGACAATAAAAATATTTTTGTCGTTGGTGATGGTGATCAAAATATTTATTCATGGAGAGGGGCTGACATGAGAAATATATTAAATTTTGAAAAAGATTTTAGTGGAGCAGAAACAATTATTTTAGAAAAAAATTATAGATCAACAAAAAACATTTTATCCGCAGCTCATGAAATTATTTCAAAGAACACAGAAAGAATTGAGAAGAGACTTGTTACGGATAACTCCAATGGAGAAAAAATTATCTATTTTGAAGGGTTTTCTGCAAATCAAGAGGCTTCTTGGGTTGCAAATAAAACACAAACTTATATTGATTCAGGAGTAGATCCAAAAGATATTGTGGTTTTGTTTAGGACAAATTTTCAATCACGAATCCTAGAGGAAGCTTTTTTACAAAAGATGATTCCCTATCAAGTTGTTGGTGTTAAGTTTTTCCTGAGAAAAGAGATAAAAGATGTTATGTCTTATTTAAGAGCGGCATTAAACCCGAAATCATTGTCTGATATAAAGAGAATTATTAATGAACCAAAGCGTGGAATTGGGAAAGTTTCAGTTGTAAAAATTTTTGCAGGACAAGTAGAAAATTTACCAGCAAAGACAGGAATTTCATATCAGGGTTTCAAAAAAGTTTTATCTGATATCGCAGATTATTCAAAAGAGCATATTCCATCAGAAATAATAAAATTTATTATAGAAAAAACTGGTTTTAAGAAATCGCTTAGTAATGGGAACTCTGACGATATTGAAAGGCTCGAAAATATGAAAGAATTAGTAACATATGCATCTAAGTATGATTCCTATGAAAACCCACTTGAACAATTTTTAGAAGAAGTAGCGTTACTCTCAGATCAGGATTCTCTTGGTTCAAATAAAAAAGATAGTAATACTGTAAAGTTGATGACAATACACGCATCAAAAGGACTTGAGTTTAAATATGTTTTTGTGGTTGGTTTAGAGCAAGGACTTTTTCCATCAGAAAGAAATGATTCAAAAAACAAACATGAGAACGAAGAAGAACGTCGTCTATGTTATGTTGCTTTTACACGCGCAAAGGAAAAATTACATGTTTCCTATGCAAAAATGAGAACTATTTATGGACAGCAAAATATTAATGAGCCATCAGTTTTTTTATGTGATTTGCCAGACGAATTGTTAGAATATGATGAATCTTCATATGGTGGAAATATTAACCTAGAGCTTGGAAATGAAACATATATTGACGATGAAGGAGAAGAACAGACTTCGTATTTAAGTTTTTAAGATTTAAGGTTTTTTATTTAAAAAGATGAGTATATAATATATGATATATGAAGATAAAAAATAGTATTTTATTTAAGTTAACAATTTTATTAACAGTTTTATTGACAATAGGTTTATCAGTTAAGACTTCTTTTGCAGCACCGTCTGATGATTTTGTAATTACTGTAAAGACAGATAACCAAGGATCTTCATCAGATACTCAGTTTTCTATCTTTATTCCTGCAACTACAGCTGTTCATAATTTTAATGTTGATTGTGATAATGATGGGATTGATGAAGCGGTAAATCAAACAGGAACACATTATACATGTAATTATACTATTGCAGGTACATATACAATAAGAATAAAGCATAATGACTTAGTTGGGCATACTGGTCTTCCTAGCTTTGGAAGAGGAAGTGATGGCGATAAGATTTTATCTATTAATCAATGGGGGACAAGTCTTTTTGAAACTTTTAGTCAAGCTTTTGATGGTTGTTCTAACTTGCAAATGAATGCAAGTGATATTCCTCATTTTTTGAGTAATGCTAATCTTGGTTGGATGTTTCAAAATGCAAATATAACAGGAACTGGTAATTGGAATTGGGATACTAGTAATGTAACTAATATGTATGGTATGTTCAGTGGAGCTTCTTTTAATGGAGATATTAGTTCTTGGGATGTAAGTAGTGTTATTGATATGAGTGCTATGTTTAATGGAGCATCTGCATTTAATCAAGATATAGGATCGTGGGATGTAAGTAGTGTTATTGATATGCATGCTATGTTTAATGGAGCATCTGCATTTAATCAAGATATAGGATCGTGGGATGTA
>CAYOMN010000009.1:0-18590 GCA_964405115.1 uncultured Candidatus Saccharibacteria bacterium
TGATTTAAAGTAAAAGAAAGTTAATAATAATAATATGAACAAAGAAACAATAAATGATAACAAACATTATTTTAGAAACCTACCTCAAATCATTGATGCTGAAAAAGCACTTCTAGGATCTATAATGCTTCGCCCTGTATCTTTACTTGAAGTAGTTGATTCAATATCCGAAGATGATTTTTATGTTCAAAAACATAAACTAATTTACAGATCAATGATTGAACTTTCTCGTATTGGTGACCCAATTGATTTAGTTTCTGTTGCTGAAAAGCTACAGGCAATGAATTTGCTTGATCAAAGTGGTGGAATCTCATATTTAAATGACGTTGCTAACACAGTACCAAATGCAACAAACATTGAATATTATGCAAAAACTGTAAATGGAAAATCTATCCTTAGAAGACTTATAACTGCTGGGGATTTTGTAACACAACTTGGATTTGAAGAATCACTAGAAGTCGATGAAGTTTTAGATCAAGCAGAAAAAAAGATTTTTGAGATCACTAATAATCCAAATGCTGGGAAAAAGTTTATAAGCATAAAAGATATAATACCTAGATCATGGGAAAAAATTGAAATGCTATCAGAAGGCGGAGAATTACGTGGTGTTCCAACTGGATATAAAGCACTTGATAACATCTTATCAGGTTTACAAAAATCTGACCTTATCATATTAGCAGCTCGTCCGTCCACAGGAAAAACTGCCTTAGCTTTAGATATCGCACGTAAAGTTGCCGTTGATAAAAATATGCCAGTTGGATTTTTCTCACTGGAAATGAGTGCAGATCAACTGACTGATAGAATGTTATCAGCCGAATCTCAAGTTGATTCTTGGAGAATGAGAACAGGGCGTGGTTTAACCGATGATGATTTTTCAAGGATCTCTGTCGCAATGGAAACATTATCAAAGGCTCCAATATATATTGACGATAAGCCAGGAAATAGCATCTTACAGATGCGTGCAACAGCAAGAAGATTAAAGGCTGAACATGGACTTGAAATAATATTTGTAGATTACATGCAACTAATGACAACATCTAAAAATTATGATTCTATGGTAAACCAAGTAACTGAAATATCACGTTCACTGAAATCTCTAGCTCGTGAATTAGATGTACCTGTTGTTGCTCTTTCTCAATTATCTCGTGCTGTAGAATCTCGTGGTGGAAAACCAAGATTGTCAGACCTACGTGATTCCGGTTCAATTGAGCAAGATGCTGACGTTGTAATGTTTCTGCATAGAGAAAGAAATGAAGATGGGGCTGGAAAAACAAATATTGTTGATGTTCTTGTAGAAAAACACAGAAATGGAGCAACTGGCTACGCACAATTATTTTTTGACGCAGATAGAACAACATTTCTATCGCTTGATAATCAACACAAAGATATAAGTGACGATTCTTTAGACAATGAATTTTAATAGCTCATTTTTTATCCTTTGATATACTTAAAGTATGGACTTTTTAGATTCAAAAAAAATACATTTTATTGGTATTGGTGGTATTGGAGTATCAGCATTGGCTAAACTTTGTCATAATAATGGAATATTTATAACAGGCTCTGATTTAAATGAGTCAGAAATAACAAAAAGTTTAGAAAAAGATTTTGATGCAAAAATCAAAATAGGAAATAATCCAGACTTAATAACAAAAAATACAGATTTTGTTATATATTCTCCCGCAATATCAAAAAATGATTTAGAATATGAAAAAGCTATATCACTAAATATACCAATAATTTCATACCCTGAAGCAATTGGTAAAATATCTAAACAAAAAAACACCATTGCAATATCCGGAACAAACGGAAAAACAACAACAACAACAATGCTTACAGAAGTTTTAAAAGATCAAAATATTAATCCAACAGTTGTTGTTGGTGGAATACTTAGAAAGTATAATTCAAACTTTTTATCTGGAGATTCTAAATACTTTATAACTGAAGCCTGTGAATATAAAAGATCTTTTTTAAATATCCATCATAATATTGCAGTTATAACAAATATAACTGAAGATCATCTTGATTATTTTAAAAACCTGTCGGATATTCAATCTGCATTCATAGAATTTATTAAAAATAAAAAAGAAAATGGCATATTAATTTGTAATACAAAACTAGAAAACCTAGATCTTATAGTCAAATACGCTGAAAAACAAAATATAGAAATAATAGATTACTCAAAATATATAAAAAACGAAGAAGTTGGTAATTTATTTGGAGAACATAATAAACAGAATATGGCTGCAACATTAGCAGTATTGGAAGCATTAAACTTGAATATTAAAAAAGCATCAGAATACCTAAAAAATAATTTTTCTGGTACAAAAAGAAGAATGGAATATATAGGAAAAACAGAGAAAGGAGCAATAATATTCGATGACTATGCACATAACCCAGAAGGAATTAAATTCCTACTTGGTGGAATCAAAAAAAAGTATCCAAATAAAAAAATAATTCTTTTATTCGAACCACATCTATATTCAAGAACAGAGGATTTTAAGGAAGAATTTGGACAGATATTATCTTTGTCGGATATTCTATATCTATTTCCCGTTTACAAAGCAAGAGAAGAAGCACAACCTGAAAAAGATTTCATCTTAAAAAACTTCATACATAAAAAAGAAAACTTTTTTATCATAGACAAGCCAAATAATTTTAAAGAAATATTTAAGTCAAAAAAATATAATGAAAATTATATTGTGATAACCGTTGGCGCTGGTAATATTTGGAAAAAAGGATTAGAAATTAAATATTAGTTAATTTATTTTTTTTACTCAAACGAAAAGTGAAAGCTTTTTCATTATTTTATTTCTTCTCAATCAAAACAATTATTTTAATAATTTTTTTATATGCTTCTAATTCAACTGTATACTTTCCTGCTTCTTTAAATGAATAAGATTTCTTAAATAAATTATTTGGTGTACTTACATGATACTGATCATTAATAGCTCTAATAATCTCTTTTAAACCAAGTGAGTGGTATAAGGTCCCCTTTGTATTTAATTTTTCTTCAAAAACTATTGTTTTACCATCAATTTTTTCTAGAACGGAAAGCGTAGCATTCTGTTCTTTTTCTGCTTTTAATTCAGCAGATTGCTGCGCCATCTTTTGTTTATTAATAATGCTTGCAGTTGCTTGCTTTGCTAAACCCCTTGGAAATAAAGCATTAATAGCATAACCATCTGAAATTTCAATAATGTCACCCTCTCTACCTAAATCTTTTATAAATTTTGTTAAAATTACTTTCATATTTTTATTATAGCTAAATTAATTACTTTTCAAAAGATTAATTGCATTATGAAGAACTGTTTCTGGATCTGTTTGATCATCTATATTAAAATCTGGAATAATACCTTTCTTTGATATTTGATTACCTCTTGGTGTTAACCACTTAGCAATCGTTACCTTTAGTGAAGTTCCCTCACTAAGATTTATGAGCTCTTGAACTGATCCTTTTCCAAAACTTTTTTCTCCAACAATAATAGCTTTTCCATTATCTTGTAATGCACCTGCTACAATCTCTGAAGCTGATGCAGACCCTCTATTAATGAGAACAGCTAATTTATAATCAATACCTTTTAAAAGATCAAAACCCTTACTTCTATGAATAACCTGCTTTTTCCCAGAATCTCCAAAATCTTCTCTTACAACAACATTACCTTGATCAATAAAGTAACTTGCTATATCAATGGATGATGACATATAACCACCTGGATTATTCCTTAAATCTAATATAAGATTCTTAAGTCCTGATTCTTTAAACTCTATAATTGCTTTATTAAAATCATTTTCAGATTCTTGATTAAAATTATACAAAGAAATAATAAAAACATCGTCAATAACTTTTGTATCTAATACTGGAATCTTAATTATATCTCTTGTTAAAGCTAATTTTATTGGACTTTCTTCTCCATCACGAACAACAGTCATTTTTACAACAGTACCAGGTTTACCTCTTATAATAGAAATGAGTTCATTCATATCAACATTATAAGTATCTAAATCTCCTATTGAAGTAATAATATCACCTGGTAAAAACCCTGCTTTCTCTGCTGGAGAATCCTTTAATGGAGATATAACAATTAGATATCCTTTATATTTTGCAATTTCCATGCCAGCACCTCCGAATTTACCAGTTACAGTCTCTCTAAATTGCTTAGAGTTTTTAGGAGTAAAAAACACAGAATAATCATCATTATAGGAAGCAACAAGTCCTTTTATTGCATCATAGCGTTTTTCTGACTCACTAGGCTCCTTAAATGGATATTTATTTTCAAGTATATTCCATACATCCCAAAATAAAGTAAAACTCTCTTGGTTTGGAGTCTTTTCTTGTATATCTTTTTTATGTATCAAATCTTGAGTGGAATAACCAACAATAAAAAATATAACTGCTGTGATTATTATTAATATGTGTTTATTCTTTATTTTCTTCATAATCTTTAATTAAGTTATCATAATAAGCTATTTTAGTATACATGTTACTTGAATCCCATGCCATATAAGATAAAACACCTGCATTATACGAGGCTCTTATTTCATCTTGTACCTCTTTAATTCCATAATTAGCACCAAGATCAAAATCTTGAATCCATGTTCTTAGACTTGTATTTGGCAAACCAAGAGCATCAGCTTTATTTTTTGCTGAACTCATTTCATGGAATACAATATCATATGGATGCTCTGCTGGATTAGAAAACCCTAAATAATTATTCGGATAATGTGACGGGTATACCATTGGTGCAACAGCATCAAAATAAAGTAATGCATCATTTAGATTTTGCCCAATTGTTAAACCTCCATTCCTTGATGTTGTAAAACCAAATAAATCAGCACTAATTGGAATATCTTGTGTACGCAATCGTTCATCTAAAAATTCATAAAAATTTTTCATTACTTCCAATTTAGTTTTTCCGTTTAATTCATAATTTAAATTTGATATATCTCCATCAGATGGATAGCGTATATAATCAAAATTAATTTCATCAAATCCAATTTTATATGATTCTTCTGCAATAACAGCAAAATACTCCCATGCTTCTTCTTTCTGTGGATTAATAAAAGCTAATCCTTTTTTATCTTTCCATACCAATCCATTATCTTTTCTTTTAAATGCAAATTCTGGTTTTGATTTTGCTAACAACGGATCCTGAAAAACAGTTATACGACCAATTACATATATATTTCTGTCATGAAGTTCTTTAATTAAATTATCAATATCAGATATTCTATTTCCATCTGTTTTATATTTATATAATAAATCATTATCAATATGAAATGCTATTAACCCAGAATAATCTTTAATATCTAATACAATTGCATTTGCCCTTGATGTATCAATAAAATCAATAAGATTAGAACGAATTTTCTTATTACTACCAACCCAACTAGACATATAAATAGCTCTTACCTTATCTGGTGTTTTTACATGTTTTTTCTTTATTTTTATATCCCGGATACGATCAACACGTAAAAAAAGATTCTGATCATGAGATATAAAAACATCATTTCCATTAAAATAAATTTTCAACACAAAAAACACAGCTAATAAAATAACTGAAAAAATTAAAAAATAGACATAAATCCTATTCTTCATTTAATGGTATGTCAGAAATACTCTTTGAATTTTGCTCTTCATAATGATTATTTTCATTTTCTTCTTTGAAACGCATTTTTATTTCATGAACATAATCTTGAAGTGAAGTTTCTGATTCTTCCTTACTAGAAATTCCTAATTTATGTCTCAATAACAAAGAAGAATAGCCGATAATAAAAGCTAATACTGCTACGTATATATTCTCCCACAGCTCTGGAAAAGCTAAAAATGGAAAAATAAGCAACAATATAGATGCTATTAAAATAGTGTTAAAATATTTTTTCATATCAATTAAGTATAATCGCAAAAATGTAAAAAGGCAATTTAATTAAAAAATAAATTGCCTTTTTGCTATTATGTAAACTTGAATCAATGAATATTCATTTGAACTCTCTATTATGTCTAAGTTATCTATTAATGTATAAGTAAAAAACATAGCAAAGAACTTACAGAATATTAGAATTTATAGTCTATCAATAACAACAACAAATTCACCTTTTATCTTTTCTTGGTGTTTTTTAAAAAATAAATAAACGTCATCTATACTTCCATGAATTTTTTCTTCATACATTTTTGTGAGTTCTCTTGCAATATGTATTTTTCTTTTAGAATCTTTGTAGTTATTTTTTATAAATTCTAGAGTTTTCATTATTCTATGTGGTGACTCATAAAAAATAGAAATCCTATCTGAACTAAATATCTCTTTAAAAATAGATTTTCTTCCCTTTTTATGAGGTAAAAAACCATAAAAAGTAAATTGATTTCCCATAAAACCACTTGAGGCAAGTGCAGTTGTTAATGCAATTGCTCCAGGAATAACGATAACATCGATATTATTCCTAAATCTTTTATATAATTCATCTATAAGTTTTGATCCTGGATCAGAAATAGTTGGTGTTCCGGCGTCAGATACCAAAGCATAAATAACTCCGCCATCAACATTTCTTAAAATCTTATCTTCTTTTTCCTTACTTGAATTTGCATGATAACTTTCAAGTTTTGCTTTAATTTTATAACGAGAAAGTAGTTTACCAGTAACACGTGTATCCTCACACAATATTACATCTACGCTGGATAAAATTTTCACAGCACGATATGTAATATCTTCTAGATTTCCAATTGGAGTTGCTACTATATAAAATATTATTTTTTCATTATTCATAATCAACATCAACAATATTACCTGATAAAATTTTTTTAGATTGTTTTCTTGAATAATCAACTGTTTTTTTACTTACTTTTCCAAAAATTGATTTAACTTTTTTAAAAAGCCAAATATCAAAGAAAAAAATTAACAAAAATAATATAGAAAAAAACAATGCAATATTACTAGAAAAATAAAAAGAAACAAATCCTAAGCCAAAAGTTAAAATACCAAACATTATAAAACTTATAATAAATAATCTCTCAAACTGACCAAAAAAAATACTAGAAACTAATCCTCCTGTATCTTTAATTCCATTTTTCGTCTTAAAAGTATAATCAATATTCTTAAAAAAATTAAACATATTTATATTATATATTTTTCAAAAAAATATAAAATAAGTAAAAGTTAATGCTAACCTATAATGAAATCTATATAATATACAATTGATGATTATGATACATAACGCATATTTTTTATTTTCGAGTCAAACCATAGACACAAAAAGCAGGAAATCACTGTTTTTTATTTTCTAGGTACCTCAAAGAAGAACGTAATACCTCCACCCTCTTTATTCTTAAAATCAATTATTCCACCAAGCGATTCAATAATCTTCTTTGATATTGGCAAACCTAGTCCAGTACCTTCATTTGCTTTATTTTTATGTATATAATCTTCAACCTGAGAAAATTTTTCAAATACAACATCTTTATATTTTTCAGGAATACTCTGACCATCATCAAAAATTTCAATTCTTATAAAGTCATCTTTCTTTGAAGATGTTATATTTACAGAAATATTACCATCTTCAGGTGTGAATTTTAGAGCATTACCAATGACGTTAGTCAAAACCCTCTTTATTAAAATAGGGTTTGATACTATATTTGTTTCAGTATTATAATTTGTTTTATATGTTATATTTTTTTTAGAGGCAAGAACCTTAAACCCATCAGACACATCTTCAATAAGATCTCTTAAATCTAATTTAGTATTATTAATACCACCATTATTATCCTGCATGCTGTTTAATTTTGAAAGATCCAACATATCTGTTACAAGCTTTATAAGTTTTTCTGAATTTCCATCTATTTTCTTAAGTGTCTCAGCCTGTTTATCTGTCAATGGCCCAAGCATTTTATCAAGAAGTAACGATGCATATCCACGAATAACAGTCATTGGGGTTCTCAATTCATGCGAAGCAATACCAATAAATTCATCTTTCATAGACTCTAACTTCTTTCTTTTATCAATGTCATGTTCAATAACTAATACAAATGCAAGTTCTCCTTCTTTCAAAACTGGAGTAATAAAAATCTCAGAATTATAAATAGTACCGTCTTTTCTATTTGATTTAATCTCCCATGTCCCTGGTCTATTCTCAGAAAATATTTTATCGAAAATATCTTTAAATAACTTTTTATCAACCTTAGACCACCATAATGTATTTATTTTTTTCCCTATAACTTCGCTTGAAGAAAAACCAGTATATAATGAAACCGACTTATTCATATATATAACCCTACCTTCCATATCAAGTATGAACACATTATCTTCAGCAGTATCTAACGCTTTCTTAAACTTTTCTTTTTCAAATAAAGCTTTCGTCAAATCTAATTGTTTCTTCTTTAAATAATTTGTATTTGTCACAATCTTTTCAAAAAATAATAATAATGTACCTATTGAAACAAGACCTAATAATATAAATATTTTAATTAAAATACTCCTAACATGCATTATTTCTCTTTTATCAATCTCCGCTATAAGACACCAATCTAACTGTGGAATATATTCATGTGCCTCAAGAGATAAAGAACCTCTATAATTTTCAAAGAAACCGTCAATATTTTTTTCTCCACTAAAACATCTTTTAGCATTTTCAGTATCAACAATCTGAGAAAATTTTGTTGAATCTCTAAAAAGACGAGAATCAGTACGCATAACAAGATCAGTACCTATCAAATATATTTCTTCGCTATCTTTCAAATTTTCCTTATCATTAAACAATTTATAAAGAGTTGAAACTGAGATATCTGCAACAACAGACCCAAGAACTGTTCCCTTATTATTAAAAACAACAAGTAAAGAAAACATATATGGGGAGCTCTCTTCTTCAAAGATATCAGAAAAATATATTTGACTATAAATATCACTTTTATTTGTTTTTACGGGTAAAAATATATCTTCTTCTCTTACTGAATTTTTATCAATGAAACTTGATATTATTTTTTTAAAGTGATTAGATTCTGAACTATCTATATTATTTCCTTCTGATAAAAATAATTCACCATCTTTATTAAAGAAATAAAAACCATTGATTCTATCATTATCTGTATTAAAAATATCAGAATCATTGATTATAGAATTACAGCTGTCAACATCACCTTTAGCACAATTACCGCTAAATATCTTCTGTGTTACCTTTGCCTGATTAATGGAAGACATAGAATGTTCAATATCACCTAAAAAGATATCTAATGATTCTTTTTTTAAAGATACTACAGTAACTAAATGTTTACTTGCTGATGATTCAACATTTCTAGAAAAAATACTATAAAAGATAAAAATAATCGCTATTATAGAAATAATAACAAATATAAGTAACATAGATGTTGTTTTTAAAGATTTCATGATATAGTTATTATAATATGAATAAGAAAATTTTGATAATAGAAGACAATCAAGAATTAATTGATATATATAGAATGAGATTCGAAATTGCTGGATTTGATATAGCTGTTGCAAATAATGGTTTTGATGGAATAACTTATTTAGCAGAACATACTCCAGACTTAATTCTTTTAGATATAATGATGCCAGAAATGAGTGGATTTGAGGTATTAGAAAGTATAAAAAATAATCTATCCAATGAAAAAAGTGAAATCCCAATTATCATATGGAGCAATATATCACAAGAAAGTGATCAAGAAAGAGCAAAAAACCTAGGTGCAGATCTTTATTTACCAAAATCATCTTTCTCTGGAAACGACTTAATCGAAAGAATACAAAAATTTCTTAAGGAAAAAAAATAAAACAACAATAAAGAACTACTTGTTGTTGTTTTATTTAATAAACGATTTTTTATTTATCAATAGGTTTAAATATATCTAATTAACTCTCTTGATTACATACTGAACATCAGAAATATCACCATTTTTATCAAACTGAATTTTTTCTTTAGATGCACCGTTTATATATTTTGTATTTCTTAGGTTTTCAATAACTTTCTCTGAATCATCATTACCATTAGCTATAGCCTCGGATAATATTTTTACAGCATCATAAGCCTGTGGAATACATGAGTAAATAGAGTGAACACCTCTTTCTTTTATTTTTTTTATAAAATCAGCACTATACTCACCATAATTAACCACTGTATACATTATCTTTTTATCTTTTATATCTAACTTATCCCAGATATTATCATCATCCCAAACATATGTACCAAACATGATGAAATTATCTGATTGTTTTAACTCCTCAAAAGCAGCAACTGTACTATTATCAAATCCTAAAAAATAAACCAATCCAACATTATCTTTTCTTATACTCTTCCAGATAGAATTAAAATTATTATCAGTATATGAATATTCTGATACGATTGTTCCTCCGTTAGATTTAAATGATTTTGTAAATACGTCTTTTAAATCTTTTCCCCAAACTCCATCTAAATAAACAACTGAGACTCTATTTATTTTTAATTTATCTTTTATATATTTTGCTGCAAAAACCCCCTGATAAGAATCTGATGGATATACACGAAAAAAATATTTACTTATACCAGATAATTCAGTCGAAGAAGAACAATGGGAAATTGCTGGAATTTTATTCAATTCTATAACATCAATCATTCCAAGTGACTCTGCAGAACATAAACCGCCTACAATCCCAACAACATTTTGTGATACTAATTTCTGAGCAGCTTCTAATCCACCTTTTTTTGTACATTTTCCATCTTCAACTAATAATTTTACTGTCTTACCGTTTATTCCTCCTTCGCTATTAATCTCATCAACAGCTAATCTTGCGGCCGAAAGTGATTTAACACCAACAAGTGAGCCTGGTCCAGTCAATGATGAAATAAATCCTAAGTTAACGACATCAGACTTTTTATTTGTGCTTAAATAATTAAAATCTTTCCAAGAAAAACCTATAGATTCTCTAATTACAAGTGATAATACATAAAGAATTAAAATAATTAATATTACTTTCCAAACGATTTTAAACATACAATATATTATAACCTAAAATTACTTTTCATAATACTATACTAAAAAACAGATATTACTGTTTTCTGGTATAATATATACATGACACAGGAAGCAGCACTACATATTATGCAAATTGGAAAAAATGTTTTTCTTACTGGAGCACCAGGGACTGGAAAGACATATATACTAAATCAATATATTAAATACCTAAAAGCTTATGGTATAAATGTTGCTATTACAGCACCAACTGGAATTGCAGCAAGTCACATAAATGGAATAACGTTACACAGTTTTTTTGGTATTGGAATAAAAGAATCATTGTCACAATATGATATAGAAAATTTAACAGAAAAAAAATATCTTTGGGATAGAATGAAGAACTTAAAAGTATTAATTATTGATGAAGTCTCAATGTTATCTCCGAAATTATTTGTATCGATAGATAATATATTACGAACATTTAAATTTTCGGCTGAACCATTTGGTGGAATACAAGTTATTCTAGTAGGAGATTTTTTTCAACTTCCACCAATTCAAAAGAAAAAAGAGGAAAAACGTTTCATATTCCAAACTGACTTATGGAATAATTTAGATCTAAACATGTGCTATTTAGATAAATCACATAGACATGACGATGAAGATTTATTAAAAATATTAAACGAAATACGTAATGGAAATGTGTCCGATGGTTCAATGGAACATTTTAGAAATCGTTATAAAAAAAATCCAGAAAACAATTCAGTGATAACCAAGTTATATACACATAATATTGATGTTGATAAAATCAATACACATGAACTTATTAAAATAGATGAACCTATAAAAAAATACGAAGCACATACAACTGGTTCTAAAAAGTGGTGTGAGCGTATTTTAAATAGCTCATTGGTTTTACAGAATCTTGAATTAAAACTTGGAGCACTTGTATTTTTTATAAAAAATAATTATGAAAAAGGATATATAAACGGAACACTTGGAACAGTTGTGGATTTTGATGTCTTCAATGTTCCAATTGTTGAAATAAAATCTGGAAAAAGAATAAAAGCAGAACGAATGGAATGGATTTTTAGTGACAACGAAGGAAATCCAAAGGCAACGATAAAACAAATACCTCTTCGTCTTGCGTGGGCAATAACAGTTCATAAATCACAAGGAATGACTTTAGATTCTGCAGAAATAGATTTATCTAAAGCATTTGAACCCGGACAAGGCTATGTTGCACTTTCTCGTATTAAATCACTTTCAGGATTAAAACTCATGGGACTTAATGATGTAGCCTTATGCATTGATACACATGTTCTTAAAACAGATACTCTGATACGAAAACATTCAAACGAAATTCATAAACTCATCTTAAAAAAAGACAAAAAACAAAAAGAAATTGAGACGAAAGAATTCATGAAATTTCTTGGTGGAAGTATTGAAAAAGGAAATGAAAAAAAAGAGAAAGTATCTAAACCTAAGATTAAATCTTTTCTTAAGACCAAAGTACTTCTTAAGCAAAAAAAATCCATTTCTGAAATTGCGAAAGAGCGTGACATGACTGAACAAACAATTATAAATCACATTTGTGATATCATTGATGATGACTCAGAATTTGATATTTCTCATTTACAACCTGACCACAAAATTATTGAAAAAGTAGAAAAAATAATTAAAGAAATAACAGAGAAAAATTCGAAAAAAGATTTTACAGAAAATGGAGATATAAAACTTTCATCTATATTTAATAAATTAAATAAAAAAGTTTCATATGGTGATATAAGACTTTCTTTACTGTTTATATAAAAATTATAAATACAAAAATTTACAAGATAATTTCTCTATTTTTTTAATTTTAAAATCTGTCTTTTCCATTCATATAAAGTAACAGCAGCCGCAACAGAAACATTTAATGACTCAATCCCTCTTTCCATTGGAATAGATAATATAAAATCAACATGCTCCTTTGTCTTTTCAGAAATACCCTTTCCTTCTGCTCCAACAAGAAAAGCCATTGCTGTATCATATTTTTGATTCCAGATGGTATATTTACTATTCTCATCAATATCAATTGCAGCAACCCAAAATCTCATATCTTGAAGCTTCTTAATTATTTGATTGATATTTGAGACTTGAACAATTGGAATTGTTAATGCTGCTCCAGCAGAAGTCTTAAAAACTGTTCCATTAACAGGAGCTTGTCTATCCTTCGAAACAATTACAGCAGAAACTCCAGTTGCTGCAGCTGTACGTAAAATTGCACCATAATTATGTGTATCTTGGATTCCATCTAAAATCATTACACATGGTAATTTTTGCATATCAATTGATTTTCTCCATTCATCAAAACTCATGAACTCATACTTTTTTATCAAAGCTAAAACCCCCTGAGCATTTACGTCGCCAACGTATTCTTTGATTTTATGCTTGGAAATACTATTGAATGGAATATTGTGCTCTTTTGCATACTCTTTTAATAAAGCAAACTCTTGACTATTTCCTGATATAACGTCTGAAATAAATATCCTCATTACATTTTCTGGATTTCGCATAAGTTGTTCTTCAACAGGCTTCTTCCCATAGATATAAAAAGTGTCCTTCTTTGTCTTTTTCATAAATTTAATTATAAAGATTTTTTAATAAATGTATATAAAAATACACCAACAAAAAATAAACTCGTCAGTGTATTAATATAACCTTACCAGCTATTATTTATTTTTTTTAATAAACCTTCTTCCTTTTCAACAAACAAATATCCATCATCAAGTAAATTCTCCGATTCTGCACAGATTAAAAAATCTCCAGTCTTTTTATCAATTACATATATAAGCGTTATACACTTATCTTCCATGTCTGATCTAAGAATAAGCAAACTCTTTGGCCCAACAACTTCTTCTTCATTAATAAGGCATTTTAGCGCAATCTTTATTGCTTTCATTAATGTTTTTTGATCCGAAATATTATTAATACATTCTTTTTTGTTAGGTTCCATATCTTAAATATTAAATTATTTAATCTTAATAAAAAGATAACATTTTTACAATAATAGTCAAGTCTTATTACTGATATTAAAAATAAAAACAAACACTTTCATGTCTGTTTTTAGTTCGTGGACCTGACAGGACTCGAACCTGCCACCTCCTCAGTGCAAGTGAGGCGCTCTAGCCAGATGAGCTACAGGCCCAAAATATAGGATTACGTAGTAATTCCAAAAGAACTACTGAAAAGTAGTATATATGAAGATAGTAAATATGCAAGAAAGTTATTTACACCAAAATTTAAACAATTCACCTATATTATACCCTTCTGCATTTAATTCTTTTATAATTAGTGATTTACTTGTCATCCCTGGAATTGTATTAACCTCTAAAAAATATACATCTCCATTATTATCTAAGATAAAATCCGACCTAGACATATGTTTTAAATCTAAAGACATATGAACAGTCAATGCTATTTTTTTTAATTTATCTTCCAACTCTCTATCTATATGTGCTGGGCAAATTTCAATCTCATCAGTATGATCTGAATATTTTTGAGATTCGTCAAAAAACAAACCTTCACTTGATATTTCAACAACTGGTAATGCTTTTGCTACTCCATCTATATCATCTACCACACCAACAGTAAATTCCCTACCACTTATATACTGTTCTAATATAAAACCAGCAGAATCATTAATATTTAATAGATCATTTTCTGATTCTATTAATTTAATACCTATTGAAGAACCACCATCTATTTTTTTATATATTAGTGGAAAATCAGAGACTTTTATATTATCTACCTTAACCGTTTTAGGTGATAAAACATCATATTTATTCAATTCATTCTTACAAATATTTTTATCAAAACAAAGACTATGACCAGCATAATCAGAAAATAAATATTTAATACCTAATTTATTTAACTCTTTTTGTAAAACGCCGTCTTCACCACCTACTCCATGTATCATAGGAATAATACAAGCATATTTATCTATGTTCTCAAAAAAAGAAGTCCTGTCTTCTGGAAATAAATATGTATCAACATCAGCAAAATTAATATTTTCTTTTATGTTATTAGCAGATTTTATTGAAACAAGTCTTTCTCCTGTTGTTCCCCCAGTTATTATTGCTATATTCATACTACCAATCTATTTTATCAAAAATTTCTTGGAATGCAGGGATTGGATTAGGTCCACGCGAACTTTTTAAAAGTATAATTGAATTATTAATTTCTAATTTCTCTAAATATTCTATAACATCATTAATATTTTTATATTGCAAAATATTGTCATATTTTAATTCTAAATTAGAAAATATATCACCAACTAAAATAATTTTATCTATACCAACATCGATAGCTTTATTTACTACTGCAATATGTTCATCCAAAGCAAAATTACCTAATTCCTTCATCTCACCAAGAATAGCTATTTTAGTTTTCTCTACTTGTATATCAGATAAATTCTCAAGAGCAAGCTCCATACTACTACGATTTGCATTATAATAATCTTTTATGACAATATTTCCCTTATTTGTCTCAATAATTTCAGATCGTGAATTTCTAGGTTTATAACTTTTTATACCAAGTAAAACATTCTTATCTTTCAATTTAAAATATGACCCAATTGCTATCGCAACAGCTATATTAGCTATATTATATTCTCCAGTAAGATTCGTTTTTACATAAAAATCTTTCCATGTAAAAGAAAAAAGTGGAAAACTTTTATTAGAACTAACTGGATAATCAGAGTCCTTAGATAAATAAGTTATCTTCTCATTGGTATTTGCTTCTTCTAGTAAAAGATTATCAAGTCCATTTACAAAAATGGTACCGTTCACTTCTTCAAGATATCTATATAACTCTGTCTTAGCACGAATAACGCCATCAAAACCACCAAAAAGACCAAGATGAGCTCTTCCTATATTTGTTATAACACCATGTGTAGGATTTACTATTTTACAAAGCTCTGCAATTTCACCAACATGATTAGCTCCAATTTCAATAACTGCAATTTCTGTGCTATCTATTATTTTTAATAACGTCTTTGATACACCAATATTATTATTGAAACTTTTATCTGGATATATAATATTTTTTTCTGTTTTTAATACAGATGCTACAAGTTCTTTTGTTGTAGTTTTTCCATTTGATCCTGTTATGGCAATAACCGGTATATTAAATTTATTCCTATGAAAATTAGCTAATCTACTAAGTGTATCTATAGAATTATTAACTAAAATATATTTATCATTATTAAAAGCAAATTTTGGATTGTCTACTACTACATAATTACACCCTAATTTTAATGCCTCTTCTGCGTATTTATTACCGTCATGATACTCCCCTTTCCATGCAAAAAACATAGAACCATTAATAATTTCTTTTGTATCTGTAGATATATTTCCATTACACTCATTAATAAACTTTTCGTGAAGATTTCTAATTTCCATAATATGAGTATAACAAAAATATCTCATATTGTTAGTTTAATCTCTTATGATATATTAAGAATATGAAAAAAACTAATTACCAAAAATATTTTAAAGATAAAAATATTACAGTAATGGGAATTGGTCTACTCGGAAGAAATCTTGGGGATATTAAATTTTTAGCTGAAAATGGAGCTAATATAACTGCAACTGATATAAAGTCAGAAAAAGAATTAAAAAAATCACTGAGAAAATTAAAAAAGTTCAGAAATATAAATTATACGCTAGATAGACATCTTATTTCTGATTTTAAAAATAAAGATTTTATTCTAAAGGGAAATGGAATTCCATTAAAAAATAAATACATCGAAACAGGAAAAAAAAATAATATTCCTGTTTATATGTCACTTGCACTAACTCTGGATATATTAAGAAAAGAAAAGATAAACGTTACAGTTGTTGGGATCACAGGAACAAAAGGAAAATCTACAACAACAGCAATGATAGAATCTATATTAAATAAATCTGGAAAAGTATTTCATACTGCAGGAAATATTCGCGGCGTTGCAAACCTTCCTCTATTAAAAAAAATTAATGGAGGGGATATTATTCTTGCGGAATTAGATTCTTGGCAACTTCAAGGATTTCATGATGTAAAAATATCTCCAAATATTGCAGTATTTACAAATTTTTTTGAAGATCATTTAAACTACTATGACGGTTCAATGAAAAAATATTTTCATGATAAATCTGCAATATTTAAATATCAAAAAAAAGGTGATATATTAATACTTACAAATGAATCAAAGAAATCTCTTGATGAATTTTATAAAGATGAAATAATATCAAAAAAAATAATTGCTCGTTTTTCAAAAAGACTACAATCAAAACACTTTATGGTTTTTGGGAAACACAATGAAAAAAATATAGCTGTTTCCTATCAAGTTGGGATATCACTTGGAATAGCAGAAGAGGTAATACTCTCAGCCTTAACAAAGTTCAAAGCTATTAATGGAAGATTCCAATATATTGATACCCATAATAAAATTCATTTTTACAACGATAATAATTCAACTACTCCTGAATCAACAATAATTTCACTTCAATCACTAAAAATTGAATATCCAGATAGAAATATTTTATTAATAGCTGGTGGTTTTGATAAAAATTTTAATTATAAAAAACTCTCAAACTATATAGAAGAAAAAATCTACTTTAGTGTTCTATTTTCTGGAACGGCAACAGACAAAATAAAATCTTATTTTAAACAAAACTTCGGACGTGTTATTGAGACAATGAGAATGGAAACTGCAGTAAATATTGTAATAGAGAAAGCTGAAGCTGGTGATGTAATTATTCTATCACCTGGAGCAGCGTCTTTTGGTATATTTAAAAATGAATATGACAGAAATGATCAATATCTACATTTTATAAAAAAAGCCTTTAAAATAAAGAAAAAATAAAATATACTCATACTATGAATTCAATCGATAAATTAGCAGAATTATTTCAAAAATTTCCAGGAATAGGAAGACGTCAATCAAGACGTTTTGTTTATTTTTTATTACATAAAGATAATACATACATACAGAAACTATTAGATGAAATTGCAAACATCAAAAAGGATATCAATCAATGTAAGGAGTGTTACAGATTTTATCCTAGGAACGGAAAATTAATCTGTCCTATTTGTATAAAAAACAAAGAAATAAAACAACTTATGATTGTTGAAAAAGACGCAGATTTAGAAAACATCCACAAAACAAATCTTTATGATGGAAAATATTTTGTACTTGGTGGTTTTATTGCTAGCCATGAAAAAAAGAGGTCCTATGCAAGAACTGATCAATTACTTGAAAGAATTAAACGTGATGTAGAAAATAATAACTTAAATGAAGTTATCTTTGGTCTATCAATAAGTCCTGAAGCTGAACACACAAGGATGAGACTTTATAATATGATTCATGAAAGTTATCCAAAACTCATATTTTCTACTCTTGGACGAGGACTTTCAAGCGGAACCGAATTAGAATATTCAGATATTGAAACACTTAAATATGCTTTGGAGTCTCGCATAGAGCAAAATTAATACAATTAAAAATATCTTTTTCGTTTCACAATACATCAATGTGTTATAATTATAAATAAAATATATTTACATGAAATCATAATTTGTTATTATTAAATTTATTGGTCCCATCGTCTAATGGTTAGGACATCAGGTTCTCATCCTGGAAATCGGG
>CAYOMN010000010.1:0-17261 GCA_964405115.1 uncultured Candidatus Saccharibacteria bacterium
TTAGTACGTTGTCCACGTACAGGTAATCTTCGTGAATGACGAGCACCTCTATATGATTCAATATCAATAAGTCGTTTGACATCCTGACTTACTTGCCTTCTCAGATCTCCTTCAAGTGTAAGTTTTTCAATTATATCTCTAATTTTCTTTTCATTAGAACTAGATATATCCTTTGTCTTTATGTCTCGCTTTACACTAGCTTCATCTAAAATAGATTGTGCTCGTGACAAACCAATTCCATAAATTACAGTAAGTGCATATTGAATTTGTTTTTCATCTGGAATAGTAATACCAAAAATTCTCATAAATTTATATTCTTTGATTAATCACTTATTATCGTGATTTTTTAAAAAACACGAAAAAACAGAACGACTATTGTCGAGCTTTATTTCGTGGACTTTTTTTATTAATAAGATAAAGACGTCCTTTACGACGAACAATTTTGTCCTCGGGACTTCTTTTTTTAATTGAAGATTTTACTTTCATAATTAAAGTTTTTTATTATTTCTCTAAAACTAAGAGTATTTTAAAATAAAATACTCTATATAAAGAGACTTGATTTCATATGTTTATGAGCAGAAACATAGAATAATTGCCAAAATCTAATATAGAAACATGACAATAAAAAACATCGTTAAAGTCTTTTAATAATTCGTCCTTTTCCTCCATATGGATCCACAAGAACCTCTACGGTATCACCTATTAAAACTCTAATACGATATAATTTCATTTTCCCAGCAAGATATGTAAGCATAAGATCCTCTTCTGAATCTGTACCTTCTGGCTGGACACGAAACATGGTATTTGGAAGACTTTCCACCACTACGCCTTTAATTGTATTTTGTTCATCTTTACTCATTGCGATAACGTTCATATTATCAGAAAAGAAAGTATAGTCAATAGCTTTCCAAAAAAGCTATTGACTATACTTAGTAAAACAAAAAAATAAATCCTTAAATATCTATTTAGCATATTTAGTTGCGTCTTCAAGACGTAACGATAACATAGTAGAAGCATCATCTCTGCCAAGAGTAACTCCAAATAAAGTATGGGCACGACTCATTGTCTCACGATTATGTGTAACCAAAATCAACTGAGAAAATTCGGAAAGCGTTTCTATCATATCTCCATACTTTTGAGAGTTTGCTTCATCAAGTGCAGCATCCGTTTCATCTAAAACTAAAAATGGTGGTGGATTAACTTGGGATAAAGCAAACAATAATGCAATTGAAGTCAAAGACCTCTCACCACCAGAAAGCATCTCCAATGCCGATACTTTTTTTCTTGGAAGAATAACTTTTATGTCAATACCATATTCCTTCTCATTTTGATTTTGATGTTCATCGTACTGAATAATCTCTAATTGCTCCAATTCTTCAGTTTTCTTACTACGTCTTTTAATTAAAATAGATTCTAATCTTGCATAACCACCACCAAACATTAATTTAAAAAATTTATCAAATTGAATATTTATCTTTTCTATACCAATATTAAATTCCACATCCAATTTAAGTTTGAGATCCTTTATTATTAATTCCAGAGAAGTAATTGTTTCTTTAACATCAGAAATTTCATTTTCTAAAAATCTATCACGCTCCAATATCTCTTTATATTCTCTTATTATATCAATTCCAGACCCACCACCGATATCTTCAAGTTTAATTTTTATACGTTCTAAATCTCTCCTAAATCTCTCCTGAGTATTTTCAGTAATAATATCATCTTCATCTATAAGAGTTCTCTGATAGGAAAATTCTTGTTTTCCTATCAGAACAATTGCCTCGTTATATTCTTCGTTTCTATCAGCAATACGTTTATTGAGTCCATTAATTTTACCAGCAAGAATTTCTTGTTTTCCATCTAATTCCTTACCTAAAGCAACATATTCATAATATTGTTTTTGAGACTCTCGTTCCATATTACGAAGATTAAATACTACATCCTCAAGACTATTAATCTCTTTTTTTAATTCAGTTATATAAGAAGAAGCCTCTTTAGTTGCCTCAATAATAACATTTTTCTTCCTCTTTAGTTCATCTATCTCGACAGAATTATCAACAACTTTTTTATTATAACCATCAATTTTTACAAATATGTCAAAATCTTTTTTTATCTCTAATAATATATATGAAATATTTTCATTATTTATCTCATTTAAATAACTTAACACTCTTGTAAAAAATGATTTAACTTGTAAGTAAGAAAACCCAGGATGTTTATCCTGCTCTCCACTATTTTTCTTTTCTTGTTTCTCTAATAAAGAAAGCATACCTTCAATTTTTCCAAGCTCCCTATTATTAATATCAATTTTTTTTTGCCAGTCATGAATAAAAATTCCTTTTTCTTTTATTAGATCTTCTTCATTATAATGAATCTCACTATTTGAATTTATATGTTTCGCAAAAAAGTCGTTAACTTCTTTTAATCTATTTTGTAAAAACTCTTTTTCAGATTCAACTTTTTTTGTAATACTCTGGATTAAATAATCTTCTTTTGAAAAATACTCATTATATTTATCTGCCAAATCTATTTTTAATTGTTTTCCCTTTTCGATTTTATTTACTTGTTTTTTCAGAAACTTTAAATTAGGTGAGAGTTCTCTACGTAAAATCTCGGATTCTCTTATATTAGCCTCAGCTCTTTCTAGTTTTCTATTGGATTCTTTTAATCTATATTGATATATCTTCAATCCAAGTGCCTCTTCAATTAAAATTCTTCTATCCTTTGTATTTGCATTTAGATAGCGATCGGCTTCCCCCTGAGAAATAATATGATGTCCAGATGCCCCTATGTTTACTGAAGCAATTAATTCATGTATATCTTTCATTCTAACCTCATGTCCATTTATCATATATCTATTCCCTCCATCAGCAAATACTTCACGACTAATAACTACTTCGTCAAAATTAATATCAATTTTTGAATTCTTTTGATCATGTAGATTAAAAACACGATCAGTATTATCAAAAATTATCGATACGGAAGCACGAGACATTTTTGAAATCATACGTGAACCTTTAAAGATAAGATCAGATCCAATTTTTCCACGCATTGATTTAACAGACTGTTCACCAAGAACAAAACGAATTGACTCAACAACATTTGATTTTCCTGACCCATTTGGACCAACTATTGCCACAATAGGTACGTCAAAAATAAATTCACTTTTCTTAGCAAATGATTTAAACCCATTTAATTCAAGTCGTTTTAAATGCATATTATTCTAGTATTATAGCTACTTAACTTCTAATATACAACTTTCATTCCCACCCCTCTTTCTCTAAAGCCCTATGTGCTGCATCTTGCTGTGCTTTTTGTTTACTATTTCCTTCTCCTTCGGCAATCTTTTTATCACCAAAATATATAGCAATTACAAATTGTTTATCATGATCTGGTCCAGTTGCAGAAATAACCTCGTAATGTGGTGTTTCAGAATAATGTTCTTGAGACATCTCCTGTACATATGATTTATGATCTTTCCACGAACCTGTTTTAATTACTTCATCAATATTATCAAAAAGTGCATCTGCAATAATTCTTCTGGCTTCATCATATCCCTGATCAAGATAAACCGCACCAATAAATGCTTCAAATGTATTTGCAAGAATATAATCCCTAGCTTTCCCTTCATCTTTTGATTCTCCTTTTGATAGCCTTAGAAGTTCATTCATTCCCATTCCACGTGCCGCAGTAGATATAGATTCTGTCCTAACTAAAGAAGATCTATATGCCGTCAAAACACCCTCTTTCGTTTCAGGATATTTTTTAAAAAGAAATTTTGTAACAACTAATTCCAACACAGCATCACCTAAAAACTCCAATCTCTCATTGTGCTCTAGATCAAGGTTCTTATTTTCATTAATATAAGAACGATGAATAAAAGCCTGTTGTAATAATGTTTTATCTTTAAAATCTAAATCAAATCTTTTTTCAAAATCAGTATATTTTTTCATATCACTTTTAATTAATTAGAGAGTAATTCTATTAATTCAGCCTTTTTTAATGAAGAGTAACCTGATAAACTTCTGCTTTTGGCTAAAGCTTTTAACTCTACAGTCTTCATAGAAGATAAGCTAATATCATTATCTTGTTTTTTAATATCAACTTTATCAGGAAATTCTTCTATATCATTTATAGATAAATGATCTTCTGTAATTATTTCAATTGCTTTTATGAGCATATTTGAAACATCATCATACATATTTAAATCTAATATTTCTGAGAGATCAAACCATTTAACATCATCCAAACCACCAGAAAAATCAGGATTCTTATCTAATGTGGGTTTTGTATAATCTGACCTTGCCAAGAAATATTGCACTTGTTTTCTAACTGGACCTCTCTTCGGATGATATGCAATATATTCATTTTCACCTAATTTATCTACTATCTCAACATCCCAATTAGTTTCTTCTTTTATCTCACGAATTGTACCCTCCTCTTTACTTTCTCCTTCTTCTATTCCGCCTTTCGATAAAGTCCAATATCCAAATATATCATGAACCATACCAATTCTAATAACGTCATTAGAATCAATACTATACACAACTGCCGCACCTTTCTGATCAATCTCCATATCTTCTAATGGAATATCATCATACTTCTTCTTTGTATTATCATCTTTACCAGGTTCTCCTAATTCTCTATATACAGCACCAATAACTCCATTAACAAAACGACTGGATTTTGAGCCTCCAAATTGTTTTGCAAGTTCAATGGCTTCATTTATAGCAACCTTTGCAGGAACTAAATCTCTATCAATAAATAATAATTCATAAATAGCAAGTCTTAAAATGTTCCTATCAATAATAGTAATTTTAGATAGCGGCCAATTAGGAGCAGATTTTTCTATGATCTCATCTAAAATATCTTTCTTGTTAACGATACCTTGAACAAGCTCTACTATCTTAGTATTATCACTATTTGATGATAATAAAAATGACTCAGTGTTATAATCAACAACCTTTTTAAAGTCTTCTATTATAAAATTTCGCATATCCAACTCAAAGAGTGTTTGCAATATTATTGATCTGAAAAAGTGCCTATTCGCCATAATGTTTTTATTATACAGGATTGTTTAAATATGCAAAAGTAAAACAAGGTATTACCTTGTTTTACTTAGATGTCTTCTTTGCTTTTTTTGTAACGTTTTTAATAACATCAATTACCTGTCTTCCTCTATACATTCCAGTTTCCATATTTACACGATGTCTTAATGAAGAAGTCTTCGTTTTTTCATCAACATTAATTGTATTTGCTTTTAACGCATGATGTGAACGCCTATTTTTAGTATGCGCTCGTGTATGTCTCATTCGAATAACCATAATACAAATAGTATATATAAATAAAATCTTTTGACAAGAAAAAAACACTCAAATTAATACTTTGAGTGTTATATCTTTATCTTAAATAAATTTTCTCTTTAATTTTTCAAAAATAAAGATTAAATCTTTATTTTCTTCATCCTTCAAAAAGGATGAAGAATCAATAAACTTAATTAAAGCAATCGTATGTCCACCAGCACCGTATCTTTTAAATAAACTTGAATCTTCTTGATACGATTCAAGAAGATCTCTTATTTTAAGTTTAACATATGTCCGCGATAAATCCGAATCATGACATAAAAAATCTCTACCATTGATAGGATGTCCGTCAACTTGATCTTGAACCATAAGTACATATTCCATATGTCCACGTCCTACAACAGAAAAGAAGATATATTCTTCTCCTTTATAAAAAAATTTTTCATGATCTCCAACTTTCTCATAATGAAGAAGTTTAAGATTTCTAAAAAATAACTTTCCTGTCTCTTCTAAAGACTCAATCATAGCATTAAATTTCGAATGACTATTTTTAATCTCAGAAGATAAAATCTCTTTATATAAATAAAGAATATAATCTTCTGAAATATCATATAAACACTCATTTTTATTGTTAAAATAATTAAATATTGTATCACTAAAAATACGAGATTTCTCTTCTTCACAAAAACTTTTCATATTACCCCAAAGAGAACTTCCTCCTGGTGGGACTAAAACATTGTTCTTTATCTTTTCGACAACATGAAGATGTTTTTGTCCGCCCGACAAAATGCAAGAATAAATATTTAAATTTACTTTTGTTATTAGCTCTTTTTTTCTATTATTCATTTTTTAAAAATTTAGTTAAACAAAAAATTAAAGACAAAAAATTACCGTCAATTTTTTGTTCAACTACTAATTTAGTATTAAATGTATCATAATAACTATTATATGTCAAGATTAAAAATATTTTTTAGTTAAAAAATGCGGAATCCTAGAAATTTGATATACTCAAGATATGAAAAAATTTGTTCACCTACATACTCACACTCACTATTCCCTACTCCAAGGATTATCAAAAATCCCAGACCTAATTAAAAAAGCAACTAAAGATAGCCAGCCAGCAATAGCAATTACAGATTATGGTTCAATGTATGGTGTAATACATTTTTATAAAGAAGCATTGAAACAAGGGATTAAACCAATAATAGGTCTTGATGCATATATGGCCTTCCGTGGTATGGAACAAAAAGATCACGGGATAGATAATAAAAGATATCCATTTACTCTTCTAATAAAAAATATCAGTGGATATAAAAACCTGATGAAGCTCGTAACTCAATCGTATATAATAGGTTTTTACTATCGTCCAAGAATGGATAAAAAGCTTTTAAAAAAGTATTCTGACGGTATTATTTGTTTATCAGGTCCAATTTTTGGAGAAATAGGACAAGCACTTATAACAAAAAATTTTAAAAAAGCAAAAAATCTTGTTAGTGAATATCAAAATATTTTTGGAAAAGAAAATTTCTACTTAGAAATAATGTTTAATAAACATATTGAGGGACTCAAAGAAATAAATCAAGACTATAAAAAGCTTTCCGAAGAAACAGGAGCTCCATTGGTGGCAACACAAAATTCACATTATCTTCATCCAGATGATCGAGAAGCTTTTGATACTCTTCTAGGTGTTTCAACAACCGGAAATAAAATTGGATCTAGCTTTATGCATGGAGATTTTCATTTTGCAGATACAGAAGAAATGATAGAAAAGTTTTCTGAATATCCAGAAGCAATTGAAAATACAATAAAAATAGCAAATATTTGTAATCTAGAAATAGATATCGATTCATGGTATTTTCCTAGTTTTCCAATACCAAAGGATAAAACATATGATGAAATTCTAAAAGAACAAACATACAAAGGAATTAGTAAGCGTCATATGAAACAAACAAAAGAATTGGAAAAGCGCATTGAATATGAATTAGATATAATTAAATCAAAAGGATATTCTTCTTATTTTCTCATAATGGAAGACCTTGTCCGTTCAGCAAAAGAAATGGGAATTTATACAAACACAAGGGGTTCCGCTGCTGGATCATTAGTCTCATATTTAAATTTTATTACAAAGGTAAATCCAATTGATCTAAATCTTCCATTCGAAAGATTTATGAACCCAGGAAGAAAAGGAATTCCGGACATTGATTTAGATATTGCTGATAATCGTAGAGATGATCTTATTGATTATGCAAGAGAAAAATATGGAAATAAAGCTGTAGCACAAATAGGAACATTTGGTACAATGGCAGCTCGTGGTTCAGTTCGTGATGTTGCAAGAGCATTAAATTATCCATATGAAATCGGTGATAAAATTGCGAAGCTTATTCCAATAGGATCTCAAGGTTTTGCCATGACTATTGCTCGTGCTATCGACGAAGAACCTGATTTGGAAAAACTCTATAAATCAGATGAAGATGTAAAACGCATCATTGACCTAGCTCAAAAAATTGAAGGCTGTGCACGTCATATTTCTGTACATGCAGCTGGAGTTGTTATTTCACCATCTAGAGTTGATGATTTCTGCCCTGTCCAAATGGACCCGAAAGGAGGGAAAATTATAACTCAATATGACATGTATACAGGTGATCGTGATGGTGTTGTTAATATGCCAAAATTTGACCTTCTTGGTATTAGAAATCTATCTATACTTGCAGATGCAGTTAAATTAGTAAAAAAAATACAAAATATTGATATAGATCTAAATAGAATTCCGCTTGATGATAAAAAAGTTTTTGAATTATTGGCAAACGGTTCTACAATGGGTGTTTTTCAAATGGCTTCAGCTGGTATGACCAAATACATAATGGATCTAAAACCAAGCAATATACACGAAATAAACGCAATGATTGCACTTTATCGTCCCGGTCCAATGGAATTTATACCTGATTATATAAAAAGAAAAAGAAATCCTCAACTTGTTAAGTATTTAGATAAAAGAATGGAATCAATACTACAACCAACATATGGTATTCTTATTTACCAAGATGACGTAATGATGATTGCCGTAGAACTAGCAGGGTTTACATGGGGTGATGCTGATAAACTACGAAAAGCCATAGGTAAAAAAATTCCAGAAATGATGGCTCAACAAAAAGAAAAACTCATAAATGGTTGTATAGAAAGAGGAATGGAGAAAAAGATTGCCAATGAATTGTGGGATCAAATTGAAACTTTTGCTGCATATGGTTTTAATAAGGCTCATGCTGCAAGCTATGGACGTATAACATATGAAACGGCTTATATGAAAGCAAATTATCCGGTCGAATTCATGACTGCCATGCTTACGGCAGAATCAGGTGATACAGATAAAATAGCGGCAATTATTCATGATTGTAGAAAAATGAATATAGAAGTACTTCCACCAGATATAAATCAGTGTTTCGGAAAATTTACAACAATAACAAACGAGAATAAAATTCCAACCGCAATTAGATTTGGATTTTATACAATTAAAAATCTTGGAGAAGCAATTGCAGATGCAATTATAAAAGAAAGAAATCGCACAGGAAAATTTATATCATTAGAAGATTTTTTAAATAGAATACGTCATAAAAACTTTAATAAGAAGTCACTAGAGGCACTCATAATGGCAGGTGCATTTGACTCATTCGGAGAGCGTGGACAACTTATATATAATATAGAAGCAATGTTAGAATATAATAAATCAGTAAAAACAATGCATACTGACCAAGGATCATTATTTGGCGAAACAATAAGTCATATAACACTGAAAAAATGTAATCCAATGTCTGAGGAAAAGAAATTATTATTAGAAAAAGAAATACTTGGTGTATTTGTTTCCGGACACCCACTCAATCCATTTAAGAAAAAATTTGATTCTGCACAAAGTAATATACAGATGATACATGACGGCGAAATAAAAAATGAACAAAAAATAATTATTGGAGGGATTATTGAAAATGTGAAAGAAATAACTACAAAAAAAGGAGATAAAATGGCTTTTCTTACAATAGCAGATTTTACATCTAGCATAGAAGCCGTTATTTTTCCAAAAACATTTAAGAGAAACCAAGATCTTATTATTGAAGATAACATAGTTGCAATACAAGCAATTGTCTCTGATAGAGATGGAGCAAAATCTGTTATTATTAATGGAATAAAAAAACTCAGTTAATAAAAAATACTAACCCTGGCTAGTATTTTTTATTAAGGTTTAACACAATGATAATGGGTTAATATTATGATGTTGTTTCGCCAATCAAGAATCTTGCAAAAATGAGTCCGCGCACTTGGACTCGAACCAAGGACCACGGAGGTATAAGCTCCGCGCTCTACCAACTGAGCTATACGCGGACTCATCTTTTCAATTATTTTTGTTTACAATAATAAATTCCACATTCAAATCATGCCATGATAAAAATTAGAAAACTAAGATATCTGCAAACTTTATTTACCGTAATTCCATTAATCTAGACTGGAACAAATACATCATATCTCAATAAAGATTACTTTTCAAGTAATTTCTATAAATTAATAAAACATAGATTAACCCAATAAAAATATTTTTGGTAAATATATTAGACAAGCTATTACAATCGATATAATAACCGTAAACAATACAGCTCCTGCCGATAAGTCTTTTATGTCTTTTACCTTTTTACTATATTCTGGATAAACAAAATCCATAATCTTTTCAATTGAAGTATTCACAAGTTCTGAAAAAATTACAAGTCCTATTGCGATTATTTGAATAGCCCACTCTATTAGAGATATTTTAAATAAAAAACCAGCGATTATTACAAGAAGTGCAAACGTGAGTTGAATATATAAATTATATTCATACTTAAATAAAAGAGAAAACCCACGAAATGCATTTCTAAAACTATTAAAGATATTTCTGCATGAAATATTTTTTTGTCTATTACTCATTTTCTAATTATACATAAAATCTATCCAATAAGGAAAGTACAAAAGAAATTAAAGATTAAAATATACAAACTTTTATTAAAAGATAGATATGCTATGATATATTTATCAGAGATTGTTTTGGCTACCAACCAAAATTGAGAATACTCAAGCTTTTTTGCCTAATCTGGATTAATTTGAGTGCTGTTCATATAACATGGACAGAAGCTAGGTGGAACCGCGATAAAAAATCGTCCTAGCAAGTAAATACTTTTTGTGTTTTCTTGCTAGGACGATTTTATTATAGAAGAAGCGAGATTATTACACTTTTTACAAAACTCTAAAATAAAATTATTATGACTAATATAGAAAAAAAACGACATTCACTTGCTCACCTTCTTGCTGCGGCGATTGAAAAATTGTATCCAAATGTGAAGATTACACTTGGACCAAATATAGAAAATGGTTTTTATTATGATATCGATTTCGGAGAAGAATCAATAAACGACAAAGACCTTAGGACAATTCAAAAAACAATGAAAAAAATTGCAAACTCTTGGTCTGATTTTTCCAAGAAAAAAATAACACGAGAGGAAGCACTCAATTTCTTTAGTGATAATGAATATAAGATTGAATTAATTAATGAAATAGCAGATCGTGAGGAAGAAATAACATTATACACATCAGGGGAATTTACAGACTTATGTCGTGGTGGGCATATTGATGATTTTTCAAATATAAATATGGATGCATGGAGACTTGACCGCATAGCTGGAGCATATTGGCGCGGTGATGAAAAAAACAAAATGCTTACACGTATTTATGGACTTGCATTTAACACAAGAGAAGAGTTAGATAACTATCTAAAAATTCGTGAAGAAGCAAAAAAACGAGACCATAGAAAAATAGGAAAAGAATTAAAGCTTTTTACCTTTTCTGATCTTGTAGGACCTGGACTTCCTCTTTTTACACCAAAAGGTACAAAAATACGAGAGCTTATTATTGAAAAAATAAAATCTCTACAAGAAAATCTTGGCTGGGAAACTGTATCTATTCCACATATAACAAAAAAAGAATTATATGAGACTTCTGGACACTGGGAAAAGTTTGGAGATGAACTTTTTAAGGTACATGGGAAAAAAGATACAGAATTTGTAATGAAACCTATGAATTGTCCTCACCATACACAAATTTTCAAAGCATTTCCAAAATCATATCGTGATCTACCTGTTCGCTACACTGAGAATACAATCGTGTATCGTGACGAGCAAGCAGGAGAACTTCTTGGATTATCACGAGTTCGAGCTATTACTCAAGATGATGGACATGCTTTTGTAACCCATGAACAGATAAAAGATGAAGTTAAAAACGTTGTTTCAATTATTAAAAATTTTTATACAAGTTTAGGAATGCTTGACGATAACTATTGGGTTTCTCTTTCTGTTATGGATCCTGCACATCCTGAAAAATATATGAACGATGATGGTATCTTTGAAAAAGCAGAAACAATTCTTGAAGAAATTGCAAAAGAAGAAAATCTTCCATATAAACGAATTGAAGGGGATGCAGCATTCTATGGACCAAAGCTTGATTTCCAATTTAAAGATGCACTTGGTCGTGAATGGCAACTTGGAACAGTCCAATTAGATTTCTCAATGCCTAAACGATTTGAATTGGAATATACCGATAATAAAGGAGAAAAACAAACTCCAATAATGATACATCGTGCTATCGCTGGATCACTTGAACGATTTATGTCTATAATGCTAGAACATTTTGCTGGATGGCTCCCACTTTTCCTTGCACCGACACAAATCGCAATTATTCCAATTAAAAACGATATCCACAAAAAATATACTAAAGAGATTTTTGAAAAATTAAAAAAAGAAAATATACGGGTAGAACTTTGGGATTACGAACATGATAATTTTGGTAAAAAAGTTCGTCGTGCTAAAAACGAAAAACTTCCATATTGGATTATCATCGGTGACGAAGAAATGAAAAATAATACTATTACCGTAGAATCAAAAGATGAAAGTAACAAAGGAATTAAACTTGAAGAATTTTTTGAATCAATTAAAGATAAATTAAAGTAAAAAATCAAATTATTTTTATTAAAAAAGTCATTTTGGTCTTTTTTCATCTTATATAATTTTTAAGTATAAGGCTGCATGATCTGAGACGACATCAGATAATATCTTGAAATCTTCTATATTAATCTTTGAATGTAATAATATTTATTAGTTCTCTTTTAATTTTTCATCTACAGATATTAATGTAATTATTTTCATATATTTTTTCTTTAAAAATAACTACAAATATACTATCTAAAAAAGATTCTTATAAATTCATACTTGCAAGTTATACTTCATTCTATATACTACTAACATTATGGGAAAACGAATAAATTCAGTTGGGAATATGAAAACAACACGTTCTCACAAAACAACAAAACGACTTACTGTTAAAAGAGAAATGATTGCTGAGCGATCACTTAAAAAAAATAATAGAAAATATATAGGAAAATAAAAATCAATAATTATTGATTTTTATTTTATGTTATAATATCAAGCATATGGAAGAAATAATTAAGAATTTATTACATTCAGTTGCTTTTATCATCGGTGTAATTGGAGTTATTATTATATTAATAGGATTAGTTGAGGCACTAATCATATATATAAAAGATAGTAGAAACTTTCAAAAAATCAGATATGTAATAGGAAAACACATTCTTCTTGGTCTTGATTTCCTAGTTGTAAAAGACATATTGGAAACTGTTTTTCTAAGAGGGTCTGATGTAAAGATGATGGATATAATCCTACTTGTTGTAATAGTTGCAATTAGAGTTGTTCTTACTACACACACATCAAAGGGTATCCAAGAGATGGAGGAAGAAATGATAAAAACTCAAAAACATTCAAAAAAGGTGGACAAAGAAATAAATTCTATTGAAAAAGAAGAGTCTAGATTAAAAAGACAAATAAAAAAACTAGAAGAATCTGATGATGAATCAGAAGAAGAAAGAAAGGAATTGGAAATACGAGTTGATGAATTAAGTAAACTCCTTAAAAAAAGAAAAAAATAAAATAACTAGCAAAATAGATAAAAAACACTTATAGTATATATGATTAGCTTAAGTGTTTTATTTTTTAAATATCTCTTTTTATCTAAATATCAAGCTCAGCAAGTTTGGCATTATTTTGTATAAATGCTTTACGTGGAGCAACATCCTTCCCCATCAAAATTTCAAATATTTTATCTGCTTCCACAGCATCGTCAATAGTCACTTGTTTTAATGTACGTGTTGTTGGATCCATTGTTGTCTCCCAAAGTTCTTCTGCATTCATTTCTCCAAGTCCCTTATATCTTTGTACGTGTACTGTTCCTGTTTTCTTTACTTCACCATCTCCATCAACCTCAATAGAAACTCCAAGATTAGATAAAATATTATCACGCTGATCATCTGTATATGCATAATGTAATTCCTTCCCTTTTTTAATTTTATAAAGTGGTGGCTGAGCGATATATATATATCCTGCATCTATGAATTCTCTAAAATAACGAAAGAAAAAAGTCATGAGGAGAATCCTAATATGGGCACCATCCACGTCCGCATCCGTTGCTATAACAATCTTATGATACCTAGCTTTTTCAATATCAAAAGTTTCACCAATTGACGTACCAAAAGCAATAACCATAGATTTAATTTCATCATTTCCAAGCATCCTATCTAACCTAACACGCTCAACATTTAATGGTTTACCACGTAATGGCAGAATTGCTTGTGTTCTTCTATCACGACCTTGCTTTGCTGTACCACCAGCAGAATCTCCCTCAACAATGAATATTTCTGCCTCATAAGCATTTTTTGTTTGACAATCAGTAAGTTTTCCAGGAAGAGTAAAACCCTCCAGTGCACCCTTACGTAAAATAGTATCTTTTGCAGCTTTAGCTGCTTTTCTAGCCCTTAATGCTAAAGCTATCTTACGTAAGATATTTTTTGCATCATCTGGATTCTCTTCTAAAAAACTACTAAATGCATCTCCAAAAATTGACTCAACAGCTCCACGAGCTTCTGGGGAACCAAGCTTATCTTTTGTTTGACCTTCAAATTGGATCTCTTTCATTTTTACAGAGATAACAGCTGAAATTCCCTCAAGAACATCCTCCCCAGTGAAAGAACCGTCCTTTTCAGAGAGGATCTTATTATCTTTATTATATGCATTTATTAACCTTGTGAGAGCAGACTTAAATCCAGTAATATGCATACCTCCACCAGGCGTAGATATGTTATTTGCAAATGGAACAATCTTTGGTGAAATATCATCTACATATTGAAGTGCGACTTCAACTTGAATTCCATCTTCTGTTTCCTTTTCAACATGAAATATATTTTTATGTATCTTTTTTTGATTTGCATTAAAATATCTTACCATCGAAACAATTCCACCTTCAAAATAAAATGAAATAGAAGGAACCTGCATATTTAAATCTTCTAAATAATATGAATTCTCTAAGTCTATATCTTTATCATATTCTCGCGCATCGATCAAAGATACTCTTAAATCTTTTACTAGATATGCTTGCTGTTGATAATGTTTTATAATCCTTTCCCAATTAAATTCAATCTCAGAAAAAATTAATGGATCTGGTTGGAATGTGATAATCGTTCCATTATATTTAGTTGTTCCAAATTTCTTTACATCTTTTTTTGGTTTTCCTATTTCATATTCCTGAAAATATTTATTCCCATCCTTATGTACCTCTGCCCGTGTATAAATTGAAAGAGCATTCACAACAGAAGCCCCAACCCCATGTAAACCTCCAGAAAATTTATATGATTCATTATCGAATTTACCCCCAGCATGAAGAGTTGTCATAATAACCTCAAGTGCTGATTTCTTTGTCTTTGAATGTTTATCAACTGGAATACCTCGTCCATTATCAACTACCCTAACAACATTATTTGGAAGAAGTGTAATTTCTATATGATCACAATACCCAGCCATTGCCTCATCACGTGAGTTATCAAAAATTTCACGTATTAAATGATGTAACCCATCAGGACCAGTTGAACCAATATACATTCCAGGTCTCTTCCGTACGGGCTCTAACCCTTCGAGTACTGAAATATCACTAGCACTATAATCTTTTTTTCCTTGTTTTTTAACTTCTTTTTTTGCCATAAAAATATTTATTTTATATAGTATATTATATCAAAAAAAGCTTATTTTTTAAAGCTTTTTTAAGAAATAAATCTTATTTTTTATGGTAAAATAAAATTATGAATGTAAAAATAGAAAAAAGCTGGGAGAATCAATTAAAACATTATTTTAAAACAGAAGAATGGAAAAACTTAGCTTCATTTATTAAAAATGAATATAAAACAAAAACAATATATCCTAAACCAGGGGACATATTTAATTCTTTTAATTCAACTCCATTTGAAAAAGTTAAAGTAATAATACTCGGACAAGACCCATACCATGGACCAAAACAAGCCCATGGATTATCATTTTCTGTACCAGATAAAACAACTATTCCACCATCTCTAAAAAATATTTATAAAGAAATACAAAATGATCTTGGAATAAATAAAGATTTGGATAATGGAAACTTAGAGTCATTGGCAAAACAAGGTGTACTATTGCTTAATTCAGTTCTCACAGTTGAAAAAGGAAAACCAGGTAGCCATGCAAAAATTGGATGGGAAGAATTCACAGATTACGTTATAAAAAAATTATCAGAAGAAAAAACACATTGTGTTTTTATACTATGGGGTAATTATGCAAAACAAAAAGGAAAAAATATTAAGAAAGAAAAACATCTTATACTTGAGTCAACACATCCTTCGCCATTTTCAGCATATAATGGATTCTTTGGTAATAAACATTTTTCAAAGACAAATGAATATTTAAAAAAACATGGAAAAAAAGAGATTCATTGGTAATTAAAAAATACTACATATTTGTTATTCTGAAAGTTATATCTATTAACAAAATGAAAAAAATAAATTAATAAAAAACAGCATATGCTGTTTTTTATTAATTAAAAACTTATTTACCAATAATAATTACAAAGTCTGCAATACTTAATTTTTCTCCATCTGGTAATTTATTTATTGCCTTAACTCCTAACCTTTTTTCCAATACACTTGCATCTTTTCCGGTAAGGTTAACGAGAATGGTATTATCATATTCTTTAGCAGCATCAACTGTTTGAATAATCTTATAACTATCTCCAAATCCATTTGACATCTTATTAGCAGCACCAGATATACCTGAACCATTTCTTATATCAAGATTAATTTTATCTTTTTGCGTTTGACTATCAACAGGTGTCTTTGTATCACCTCCATCACCTCCTATAACAGGACCAACATTAATTAAAATATGATTATCTGGATCATAAAGTAATGCCTTATCCTTATAAATTAAAATTTTATCTCCATTCTTTGCTCCAAGAAAGAATTTCTGTTGTTTTATTAAAGCTTCTGCGTCATTAACAGTTGCTATTGCAGGCTGAACACCTTCTGGTAATCTAATAAGCTTTCCAACTTCATGAAGCAAATGATTAATCTCTTTTTGAGACATTTCTTCTCCCTGTGCTTTTGAATTAACTTTATAATATTTATTATAGGCAAGATATCCTGCAGCCAATACTAAGACAATTATTAGTAATATAATAATAGGCTTTTTACTTATCTTCCTTTTTTTAACTAAATTTATTTTTTTATCTACTTCAATATTTTTAATATTTTTCATAATATTTTACTCCATCTCTTTTTTATCTTTAATAATAACAGAGGTGTCTTTTTAGATTATAATTTATCTTTAAATTTATATCAAGATTAGATAATAGTCTCATTAATTATTTTCCTAATACTCACAACTACCATCATCTTCTGTTGCTTCTGCAATATAGTTTGTTGCTGTTTCATCCATACAACCTAGAACTGGGTCTGCTGGAGGATTCTGATACTCACAACTACCATCATCTTCTGTTGCTTCTGCAATATAGTTTGTTGCTGTT
>CAYOMN010000010.1:17361-18339 GCA_964405115.1 uncultured Candidatus Saccharibacteria bacterium
TCATCCATACAACCTAGAACTGGGTCTGCTGGAGGATTTGAAACTCCATCGTCATCAATAATCGTACCAATAGCTTCAATATCTTGATTCTCCGTCTCTCCAGAAGTAACAACAGCTTTAAATTTAAAATCTTTGTCACCATCTTCTATATCATTATTTACAGTAGTTACACTTACATTTGTCTCAGTTTCTCCTGCGTAGATGATTACTGTTTCAACAACCGAAATATAATCATCTGGGTTTAATGCTGTGTCATCTTCTGTAACAACATCTAAAACGATATCTTCTGTGCTCGTTTTATCCAATTCAATCTTAAATCCTAAATTGGTTCCTTCTATTTCACTCTCATTTGAAATACTTAATGTAGGATTTGTATTATTAACTTCGCCTCCTGTCGTACCTGATCCAGAGTCTCCATCACCTCCTGTATTATTATCACCAGAATTACTAGTTCCAGTACAATAAGAATTATCTGGATGGTCAGAACATACTATCATTTTTAATTGTTCAATATCAGCAGTATTGCCAATAACCTTATTAAACAATTCCTTAACAGCTTCAATAAGTGGAACAATAAGGTTTGTATATGAAACGGATAAGAAACCATTGCTGTTTTCTGATACCATTTCTGGATATACCGCCTGTAACTCTTGGGCAATAAGTCCATAATGATATGAGTCTTTTTCAGACTCCCCATTCCAATGATAAGTAACACCTCTTAACTGATTTATTTTTTCAAGTGATCCTTCTGCTATATTTATATCTTTTTTCAGATTTTTATCTGAAGAACATATCAATCCAGCACTTGTTGGGTCTATAGTACAAGTACCATTTATATCTGTAAAAGCTGCAACATCACCACCATCACTTCTAAATACATGAAGCCCTACACTTTGTCCAACTCCGACATATATTCCTCCAACACCCACATTCAAACCACCATCAACATACAAGTTATTATGTACGTTCATGTTATCT
>CAYOMN010000011.1:0-18028 GCA_964405115.1 uncultured Candidatus Saccharibacteria bacterium
ATGAACATACGAGTTCTATTGAAAGCGCAATAAAAAAAGAAAAACAACTTAAAAATATGTCTTGCTTCTTAAACATAAAAACATTAAACTGATAAATATGAATATCAATAAAAAGAAATATATTTTTATATTTGTTATTACAGTTGCTTTGTTTGTTTCAGTTTTTCTTATTGTGTCTCTTTTTAATAGAGAAAAGCGTGAAAACATTTCAGAACTCCAAAGAAAAATTACAGTTGACCTTATCGCAAATGAAACACAATTTGATTTACTTAAAAATGCACCATGTAAGGCAATAGAAAGTGATTCCCTGCTTTCTCGTCAGATGGGTGAACTTGGTAAAAAACTTGCATATGCAGAAGAGACGCAGGGAGAAAACAATAAGGATGTTATTGATTTAAAGAAATACTATTCTCTTTTAGAAGTAAAAGATTATTTGTTATCACAGGAAGTTGCAAAGAAGTGTGATATTCAAATTGAATCTATTATTTATTTTTATGAACACAATTGTGATGATTGTGGAAAACAAGGTCTTATTTTAACAGAATTAAAAAGGAGATATCCGTGGTTAAGGATTTATTCTTTTGATAGGAATTTGGACTTTTCTATTGTTGAGACTTTTGCAGGTCTATATGATTTATCAGAGAAAGCCCCAATTATAATTATTGGTGATAAAAAATATGTTGGACTTAAAACTATATCTGAGATTGAGAAATATATTCCTGAGTTAATTATTAAAAAAGAACGAGAAGAAATTAAAGGAAAAGCTTTAAAGTTTTTAACAAAAAATGACCAATTTGATAAAATAGATAATTTTAATTATATTTCGTTCATTGGAGATGAACTTGTTTATTCATATGTAACTACTGATAAAGATGGAAATGAAAAAATGGAGGAAGTTACATTGGTATATGATTCTGATAATAAGGAATTTTCTTTAAAAGAATAAAATTTACAATTTTAACAAAAAAATAAAAAGTTTATTTTGTTTTATGAATATGATACATGGACTTAAAGAAAAAATAATGAGATTAATTTTAATTAAATTTAAAAGCCGTTTGCATAGCAAACGGCTTTTAATATTTTGGAGCCATCTGTCGGATTCGAACCGACGACCTATGGTTTACAAAACCATTGCTCTACCAGCTGAGCTAAGATGGCATAAATAATCAAATAGATTATTTTTTCATTTCAGATATATATTCTGAAATATGTTCTTTTTGCTTAGTAACAAAAAGTTTTTTCCTTACCATTTTCTTTGTTCTTCTTAGTATCTTTCTCCTACACCTAAGAGATGTCATATGTAGTTTTCTTATGTAATAAAAGATTAATCTAATACTTTTTTTTGTAAAAGATGAGAAAGACTTAAGTCTTTTTTCAAATTGAACACTATCGATATTACATGATTCTTTAATGCAATGCAATATATTATTGCTGTCTTTTGAAATCAAATATAGTGTAAGGATAGCGGATATTGAAATTATAAATATTATTAAAAATAACATCGTAATTATATTATATAGCGTATCTTGTGAATTCTGCAACCTCTATTCGTTCACCTATTTTTAATATTGCTTCTTCTATAAGTTTTGAAATAGTAGTCTCTGGATCTTTTACAAATCCTTGCCCAAGTAAATCTTCTGTTGATTCAGGCATCATTGCAGCAATATGCATTGCGATATCATTTGCTAACTTGATAAAATCTTCATTTTTTGCCACAAAGTCTGTCTCACAAGAAAGATTAATCAGAACACCAATAGTATTATTTTGATGAATATAAGATTGTATGATTCCTGCAGATAAATCACGGTCGGCTTTTTTTGCTGCCGCCTTTGATGATAAATTTTTAATTAATTCTTTTGCCTTATCCATATTTCCACCAGCTTCCTCAAGAGCTTTTTTACATTTCATTACAGAAACACCAGTTTCCTCACGTAATGTTTTTATTTCTTCCATTGAAATTTCCATAATAGTGTTTTTATTTAAGTGCATCAACAACCTTTTTCACAAAAAAGTTTATTGATGATAGGTTAGTATCATTTGCTACAATTGGGTAATTAATGATATTAATATCACAATCGGTATTTGCCAATGCAATTATTGGAATATTCATTTGCCTTGCTTCTTCAATGGCAATATATTCTTTTTTTGGGTCGATAACGAATAGAATTGCTGGTAATTTCTTCATGTTTTTAATTCCACCAAATTTTCTTTCTAGTCTTTCGATTTCTCTTTCCAGCATAAGTTTTTCTTTTTTTGTTGCAGCAACTAATTCACCTTTTTCAGATTGGTCTGTAAGTTTAAGAAGTCTTTCTATACGGTTATTTAATTCTTTTTTATTTGTAAGAGTTCCACCAAGCCATCTTTCTGTAACATATGGCATATCAATTAATTCTGCCATTGAACGCACAGTACCTTTTGCCTCTGGCTTTGTTCCAACAAACAAAACTTGTAATCCTTTTGTTTTAATATCAACAAGTGAGGTAAGTGCTTCTGTTAATTGTAGTTCTGTTTTTTCAAGATCAATAATATCCTTTTTTTGTCTTGATTCAAATATTAACTTTTTTGTTGATGGGTGACGACGTGTTTTTGAATATCCAATGTGAGCTCCAGCCTCAAACATTTCTGTAATAAGGGCTTCGTTTACTTTTGCCATATTTTAAATAAAGTTAGGTAAATCTTGCACAATAAACCTTATTGTTTATCGTTTATTCTCACTTACGATAGTGAGTAATTATAAATACAACAACATCTGATTTTATAATTAACAAGTTTTTACGTAAGAACTATACCAAAAAATATTTTTTCTGCAACTTTTTTCTAAAAAGTTGATATATCATTATTTTCAAGTAGTATGGATTATATATGAAACAGTCTAAACTTTTTACTAAAACAAGAAAAGAAGCACCTCGTGACGAAGAATCAAAAAATGCACAATTACTCATTCGTGCAGGATTTATTCATAAAGAATTTGCCGGTGCCTATGATTTATTACCTTTAGGTTTACGTGTTGTAGAAAAAATTAAACAAATTGTAAGAAATGAAATGAATAATATTAAAGCTTTGGAATTTCTAATGACATCACTTCAATCAAAAAAAACATGGGAAACAACAAAGAGGTGGGATGATAATATTGTAGATGTATGGTTTAAATCTAAATTAAAGAATGGAAATGAAATTGGTTTTGGCTGGTCACATGAGGAACCTATTGTTGAACTTATGAAAAATCATATATCAAGTTTTCGTGATTTACCTATTTATGTATATCAATTTCAAACTAAAATGAGAAATGAAGCTCGCGCAAAATCGGGAATTTTACGTGGGAGAGAATTTTTGATGAAAGACATGTATTCTTTTTCCGTGAATGAAAAACAACACGAATTATTCTACCAAACCTCCATTGACGCATATAAGCGTATTTATGACAAATTAGGTTTAGGTAATGATACTTTTGTTACTTTTGCTGCAGGCGGAGCTTTCACAGAGTTTTCTCATGAATTTCAAACAATTTGTGATGCAGGTGAAGATTATATTTATATTAATCGTGAAAAGAATATTGCAATAAATGAAGAGGTTTATAATAAAAAAACTCTTGATGAGTTGAATATTAAAGAAAATGAACTTGAAAAAGTAAAAACAGCAGAAGTTGGAAATATTTTTAATTTTGGAACAAAAAAATGTGAAGAAATGGATTTGTATTTTAATGATGAAAATGGAAAACAAATTCCTGTCCATCTTGGTTCTTATGGTATTGGAATAACTCGTATTATGGGTGTTATTGCAGAAAATATGTCTGATGAAAAAGGACTTGTTTGGCCAGAAAATGTTGCTCCATTCAAGGTTCATATTTTAAGTTTTGGTAATAATGAAAATATTATAAGAGAAGCAGAAAATTTATATCACGATTTAAAAAATTCAGGAATTGAAGTTTTGTTTGATGATAGAGAAGTTAGTCCAGGGCAAAAACTTAATGATTCTGATTTAATTGGAATTCCCTATAGATTGGTTTTTTCAGAAAAAGCTTCTGATAACGGTGGTGTGGAAATTAAAAAAAGAAATGAAAATGACGTTGAATATATTTCTGCTGACCGTGTAATTGCTTACTTAGAAAATTCAGAAGAAAATAAATCATAATTATTATCATGAATAACATTTTAAAAAAAATTTATAATAGATTTTCTAATGATATTGGAATAGATCTAGGTACCGCGAATACTCTAGTTTATGTAAAAGATAAAGGGGTTGTTATTAATGAACCTTCGGTTGTCGCTTTGAATACAAAATCTGATCGAATAGTTGCCGTAGGTGCTGAAGCACGTGAGATGCTTGGTAGAAATCCGGACCATATTCGTGTTGTCAGACCTTTAGTGGACGGGGTTATATCTGATTTTGATGTAACCGAAGAGATGCTTTCTTATTTAATTAGGAAGGCAGAAAGACTTTCTTCAAAATTTTTTAGACCTCGTGTTATTGTTGGTGTTCCTTCTGGAATAACTAATGTCGAACAACGTGCTGTTTATGACGCTGCACATAATGCTGGTGCACGTGAAGTTTATATTGTTGAAGAGCCTGTTGCTGCTGCTGTTGGTTTGTACTTACCAATACGTGAACCAGTTGGGTCGATGGTTATTGATATAGGTGGAGGTACTGTTGATATAGCCGTGATATCTTTATCTGGTGTTGTACAATCAAAAAATTTAAAGGTTGCCGGTGATAAGCTGAATAATGATATAATAAATTATCTAAGAGAAGAACATAAAATATTAGTTGGTGAGAAGACAGCGGAAGAAGTAAAGATTGAGATAGGCGGAGTTGATGGAGTTGAAATTATTGAATCTATAGTTAGAGGACGTGATCTTTTAACAGGGTTACCAAGACAAATTGTTATTAATAATCATGATATGAAGTCTGCAATAAATGATTCAATTATTACACTAATAAATGGAGTCAAAGAAGTATTGGAAAAAACACCACCAGAAATTGTCTCAGATATTATGAAAAATGGTATTTATATGGTTGGCGGTGGTGCTTGTATTCGTGGTCTTGATATTTTATTAACACACGAATTAGCAATTCCTGTTGTTGTTGGGAATGACCCTCTCTATGCAGTTGTTCTTGGTATTGGAAAGATTTTGGATGATATAGAAGATTATAAACAAATTTTAATGCATGAAGACGATGAGTTACCTCTACAATAAAAAGAAAAACAAAAAGAAGAGTTTTTTCTTTTATGGAATTTTGAGTATTGTAATAATTCTAGCAATATTTACTTCTTTTTACTCATATATATATGATATGTTAGAAAAACCTTTTTTGAATACATATAATAATACAGAAGAATTAAAAAAAGATTCGAAGAAATTATTTAAATCAATTTTTTATTCAGGAAGAATTCTTGACGAAAATAAAGCATTAAGGGAAAAGATAGAAGGGCTTGAGGTAAATACACTAAGGATAAAGTATTTAGAATCTTTATTAAAAGAAAATAAAAATATTATTTTATTTAATCCTAATATTATTTATACATCTATTATTAAAAAGAATAATAATGGAGTTCTTACTATTCTTGGTGGTTCTGATTCAGGTTTTAATATTGGAGACACTGTATTGTCATATGACGGGACGTTGTTAGGTGAGGTTGCAGATGTTTTTGATTTAACTTCTACTATAAATCTTTTTATAAAGGAAGGGGTTGAGACTGATGGGGTTCTTTATATAGGTGGAGATTTAACCTCATTAAATATGATTGGAAAGGGTGATGCGCTTTTTGCAGAATTAAATCGTGAAGTTAATGTTAATATTGGTGATATTGTGTACTCACAGGGAGAACCTGGATATGTTATTGGAACGGTTTCATATATAGATTTTGATCCTCGTGATCCATTGAAAGAAGTTTATATCTCGCCTATACATGGAATCCAGAGTTTACAAAGGGTTGGAGTCATAGTTAAGAAAAACTAATAAGTCGTTATTGGTTTTTTCATTATATTAAGATGTTATACTGTTCCTATGAAAAAGAAAATTGATTATAAAAAGAATTCCATTGCTATGCATAAAAAGTTAAATGGAAAATTAGAAGTTACATTAAAAACACAAATAAAAAATAAAGATGACCTATCCACTGTATATTCACCAGGTGTAGCTGGTCCATGTTTAGAAATTAAAAAAGATCCTAAAAAATTTAAGGATCTCGTTTCTGCAGGAAAAACAGTTGCAGTCATTTCCGACGGTTCTGCTGTTCTTGGTTTAGGTAATCTTGGGGCAAAAGCAGCAATGCCGGTAATGGAAGGAAAATCTGCATTATTTAAACGATTTGCAGGGATTGATTCTATTCCAATAGTTTTAGATACACAGAATACAGAAGAAATAATTAAAACAATCAAAAATATCGCACCATCATTTGGCGGAATTAATCTTGAAGATATTTCAGCTCCACGTTGTTTTGAAATAGAAGAAAGATTAAAAAAAGAGTTAGATATTCCTGTTTTTCATGACGATCAACATGGAACAGCTATTGTTGTGTTGGCTGGACTTATTAATGCTCTTAAAATTGTAAGTAAGAAGAAAGAAAAAATAAAAGTTGTAATAAATGGTGTTGGTGCAGCTGGTGTGGCGATCACAAAACTACTTTCTTTATATGGAATTAAGAATATTTTTGTTGTTGATTCAAAGGGTCTTATTTGTGACAAAAGAAATGGTTTAAATGATATAAAGAAAAAACTTCTAAAAAAAGAAATACAGAGAACTATATGTGGTTCATTGTTTGATGCATTAGAAGGTGCTGATGTTTTTATTGGGGTTTCGGTTGCGAATATTCTAGAAAAAAAAGAAATAAAACAGATGGCAAAAGACCCTATTGTTTTTGCTCTTGCAAATCCAGACCCTGAGATTAAGCCTGAAAATGCAAAAAACTATGGTGTAAAAATTCTTGCTACCGGACGTTCAGATTATCCAAATCAAGTAAACAATGTTTTGGTTTTTCCAGGTATTTTTAAAGGTGTATTTCTTGGAAAGAAAAAACAAATTACTGATGTTATGAAACTAAAAGCTGCAAAGACTCTTGCTTCTATGGTTAAAAAACCAACGATTAATAAAATTATTCCAGGTCCATTTGAGAAAGGAATAGCAGATATAATTGCAAAAGCAATAAAAACAGCAAAATAATATATTAAAATTGTTTTTTATATTTATTTTGTAAAATAAAATGTTGAAAAGCTTGGCTTTTCAACATTTTTTTAATTTTTATAATAAATTGTGTCTGTTTTTTAGGAAAATTCTAATTCGTGCACCATTTTATTGAAAGATACAGTTTTATTTATTTGTTTTGATAATTTAATATCTGTAGTATTCATTTTCTTTTTTAACATTAATAAAATTTCATTTTTTAGTCTTTTTCTAAAAAGTATCATGATATTTTTATCATCACTTTCTATCATCTTTTTTATTTTGTCAGTAAGAGAATAAAAGTTAAATAATAATTCCCTTACATTTTGTGCTTTTACATCTTCGCTTTCAACAAAAAAATAAGTTTCATTATATCTTTGTCTCTCTTCTATAAGTTTTTTCATTTTATTGGATATTACTTTTTCCATTTCTTTAAGTTTTTTTACCCATCGTTTTCTTTGTAATTTATAAATTTTTTCTAATAAATACCAGATAAGAAATATTAGTGGAATACTTATAAGGAAATATAATATGAAGTGTTCATTCAATTCATTTGTTAAAGAAATGGTAGTTATAATTATTAATATACTTGATAATAATAGTATTATAAGTTTAATAGGTTGATCATTTGCTAAAGAAGGTACAATGGAAATTGTATTAAGTCCATATTTTGTAATTATTTTTTTATTATTTTTCATATTTATTAAATTTTAAAAGTTTAGAATTTATTTTCATTATTATGATAATAAATTATTTTAAATATGTCAAATACTTTATAAAAAAATAGTTTCATATACCATATTTATATGGAAAAGAATCATATGGAAAAAAAAGAAAAACACTTTTCGTTTGAAATAAAAAAGAAATTAGATGGAAAGCTTGGTAGGGTTGGTAAGATTACAACATTACATGGGGATATTCAAACGCCTGCTTTTGTTGTTGTTGGAACAAAGGCGAATGTAAAGGGAATTACGCCAGAAATGCTAAATGAAATAGGGGTGCAGGTGACACTTGCGAACACATACCATCTTTATTTCCAACCAGGTGATGAAATTGTTGCAAAAGCTGGTGGTTTTCCGAAAATGATGAATTGGTCTGGACCAACAATGACAGATAGCGGCGGTTTTCAAGTTTTCTCACTAGGAGAAGCTTTTGGAACTGGTGTTTCGAAAGTTGCCAGTGGTGAAGATATTGTTGTTTCTCAGAGAAAAGGATACTCAAAATCAAATAAATTTGCTCATATTGATGAAGATGGGGTTATTTTTAAATCTCATTTAGATGGTTCAATGCACAATTTTACTCCTGAGAAGTCTATGGAGATTCAATGGAATCTTAGAGCTGATATGATTTTTGCTTTTGATGAATGTACAAGTCCTCTTGCTGATCATGATTATCAAAAAGAAGCGATGAATCGAACACATCGTTGGGCAAAGAGATCACTAAAAAGACATAATGAATTGGATGTTGAAAACGTACAAGCATTATTCGGAATAGTACAAGGTGGACGATTTAAAGATTTACGTGAAGAGTCAGCTCAAGTCTTAGGTGCTATGGATTTTGATGGTTATGGAATTGGTGGCTCTTTTAATAAAGAGGACATGGCAGAGGCAGTTGCCTGGGTGAATGATATTCTTCCTGAGAACAAACCAAGACATATGCTTGGGATAGGTGAACCGATGGATATTTTTGCTGGAGTGGAAAATGGTTGTGATTTATTTGATTGTGTTTCTCCGACTAGGGTTGCAAGACATGGACGAATTTATTCACATGATGGACAATATCAGATAAAAAATTCACGATTTAAAATGGATTTCAGCTCACTAGACTTTGGTTGTGATTGTTATACATGCAGAAATTATACAAAAGCATACGTCCATCATCTATTAAGATCAAAAGAAGTTTTAGGTCAGACACTTGCATCAATCCATAACTTACATTTTATTGTGAAACTTGTTGATGATATACGTTATTCAATTATTGATGATAATTTTTATGAGTTTAAAGATAAATTTATAAAAAAATATTATTTTAATAACCATAAAAGAGAATCTGGAGACAGTATCTGTAATAATTGTTAAGATAGTGGGTAAATATTTTGATATATGTTTTAGTTTATAACTAAATAAATTCAATTAATTTTTTTTATAAAATATTATTTTTCTTGTTATTTATTTAAAATATGTAAAAATTATATTAAATTATTAATTTTAAAAATGTAGCCTATGGAAGTTTATGTAAAAATAGACGAGAAAATTATTGGAGAATTTGATGTAATGAACGAAACTTTAGGTAGTTTCTTAAAAAAAAGAAATATATCTGATGTTATTGAAACGGAATTAACAGTTATTTCATTAAAAACTGAAAAAGATAAGAATCAATTGGAATTAAAATTAGAAGATTCTTAACTAAAAAACCATTATTATATATATTATAATAATGGTTTTTTGATATAATCGTTGTTATGAATACAAAGGTGATAAAGATAGGTGGGAGTTGCTTAACTTCTGCAGAAGATATAAAAAAAATAGTCTCAATATTAGATACAAAAGACGACATTGTTATTGTTATTTCTGCATTCAAAAATGTGACAAATTTAATTGAGTTTTGGTTTGATACTAAAAATAAAAAGTATTTGGATAAATTAGAAAATAAATTCAAAATTATTTTTGAAAACTTATTTTCTAATAAAAAATTTAAATCTGATTTTCTTATTTTTAATGAGATAGTTAATATTCACAAAAATAATATTTCACGTAACCATGCACAGGCTTTAGGTGAAAAAATATCATTTTCAATGATAGAGATGTATTTAAAAGATATTGGTATAAGTATTGACATATCAGATGATGATCCACTAGTGTTTGGTGATAATAATAGTTTTGATTTAGAAAAAAGTTCTAATAAGATTTTAGATTTTTTTAAAAGTAAAAAACACAGACATATTTTGACTCAAGGTTTTGCATCAATTGATGCTAATGGAGAGTTAAATAACTTAAGGAGAGAAGGGTCTGACCTTACGGCTGTAATTTGGGCATATGCTTTATCTGTTCGGTGCATCTTATATAAAGATGTTGGTGCAATTTATACAGACGACCCAAGTAAAAATAAAATTGCAGAAAAGATAACAAAAATAAGTTTTTATGATTATAAAGATAAATTTTATTTTTCTCAGATAATTCAAGATCGTGTAATTGATTTTTGTATTAAATATGGTCTAAATATTTCAATTCATTCATTTGATGATAATTCTTGTGGTACAAAATTATACTTTTAAAAGTAAAAATACTTGCATATTATATGAATTAAGATATATTTATTTTGTCAGCCGAAGACTGTAGGTGTAATAAACATTACTTAATTTCCTGCATAGGTAGAACATTATTATTGTATATTGTAAGCAATAGCAAAACAATTTTTATGTCTACTATAAATCGGTCAATTGACTGATTTTCTTTTTAAAAAACTGACAATTTACTATGGCGATTACAAAAGAACAAAAGAAAGGGATTTCTGTAAAACTTGATAATGCCCTATCATCAAATACAGCAGTGTTTGTAACATTTAATGGGCTAGGAGTTGAAGATTCAAATATACTTCGAAAAGCTCTAAAAGAAAATGATTCAGATTATGTTGTAGCCAAGAAAACACTTTTAAAACGAGCGATTGATGCTTCATCCGCAAAGGGTGAAGCCCCAGAGCTTGGAAAAGGTATGGTAGCTTTGGCTTTTGGTACGGATCAAATGGCACCAGCTAGAGAATTATTTGAATTCTCAAAAAATCATGATGGAAAAATTTCTATTATTGGTGGAATATTTGATGGAGAGTTTAAATCACAAGAAGCGATGATGGAAATTGCAACAATTCCAGGATTAGATATATTAAGAGGAATGTTTGCGAATGTTATTAATTCTCCAATACAACGATTTGCTGTTGTGCTTGATCAGGTTGCAGAAGTAAAGGCTTAGACCTTTATATTAAATTACTAATTAATTATTAAATTATCATGTCAGACGATACAAAAAAAACAGAAGATGTAGTTGAAGAAACTACTGAAGCAAAAGAAGCACCAGTTGTTGAAGAAAAAAAAGAAGAAACTAAGGAGGAAAAAAAAGAAGTTGAAGTTCCAAAAGAATTTAAAGCGATTGTTGATGCAGTTGAAAAAATGTCAGTTCTTGAATTAAATGAACTTGTGAAAGTTATTGAAGCTAAATGGGGAGTTTCTGCAGCTGCTGTTGCAACAGGTCCAGCTACTGGCGGAGAGGTTGGAACAGGAGAAAAATCAGAATTTGATGTTATTCTTTCTTCAGATGGTGGAGCTAAAATTCCAGTTATGAAAGTCGTTAAAGAATTACTTGGATTAGGATTGAAGGATGCTAAAGAATTAGTTGAATCAGTACCAGCTACATTAAAAGAAGGAGTTAAGAAAGAAGAAGCTGAGGAGATTAAGTCTAAAATTGAAGAAGCAGGAGGAAAAGTTGAATTGAAATAACTTTTTACAAATTTTAATAAAAAATACCAATCTAAATATTGGTATTTTTTATTAAAATTTGAATATTTATAGTATAATTAATATATCATGAAATATGAAATTGAAATTAAATCATTTCTCGGAGAAGAAGAAAAAGCAAATTTTCTTCGAGACAATCTTTTAAAGAAAGGAGCTTTGATTAAATCTAAAAATAGTCAGTTAAATCATTATTTTATTAATGGAGATTTTAATTTATTGTTATCTTCTATGAAAGAATATTTATCAGAAGAAAAATATGGATTATTAAAAAAAATAGTAGATGAAGGTAGGAGTATTTCAACAAGGACACGAGAAATAGATGGCGTTGTTAAACTAGTATTAAAGGCTTCAATAGATAGTACAACAAGTGAGAATGGTATAGCACGAATGGAATTTGAGGAAGATATTAATTTAAGTTTAAATGAACTTGATAATATTTTAATTAATTCTGATTTTGAATATCAAGCAAAGTGGTCTCGTAACAGAGAAGAATATGATTTTGATGGAATAAATGTTTGTTTAGATAAAAATGCTGGATATGGTTGGCTTGCAGAGTTTGAAAAAATTATTGGTGAAGACGAGGATAAAGATGAAGCAGAATTGCATCTAAGAAAGTTAATGTCTGATTTTGGTGTTGAAGAATTATCACAGGATCGTCTTGCGCGTATGTTCGATTATTATAATAACAATTGGGAAGATTATTATGGGACAGACAATATATTTAATATAGAATAATAATATGTATTTATCTGATATAGATATAAAGAAACAAATAAAGGAAGGAAATATTACAATATCTAACTTTGATGAAGAAAGATTACAGGCTGTTAGCTATGATATATTACTTGGTAATAGATTTGAACTAATAAATGGGTATAAAACTCCGTTTATTGATCCTTCTGAAAATATTGTTCCTGAAACACATAAAACTGAAATAGAAGATGGTGAGGAATTTGTTTTACATCCAGGAGAAACAATTCTCGGTACTTCAAAAGATTATTTTGGTTCAGATAATTATTTGATTCAATTATCAGGAAAAAGCTCTCTTGCTCGCATAGGGTTAGTTGTTCATAATACTGCTGGTATTGTTAATCCCGGACATTTTTTAAATATTACATTTGAATTATATAATGCAGGAAAAGTTCCTATTATTTTGCGTCCAGGGATGGAAATAGCACAAATATTATTTTCACAAATATCATCACCCGTACAAAAGAATTATAAAAAGGTTGGAAATTTTAATGGTGATAATTGGGAAAAGAACTTTAATAAAGAAGATAATAAATAAAAATATGACTAATAAAAGACACCCTGAGTATCAATATCTTGATCTTTGTAAGGATATCTTAGAAAATGGATCTAAAAAAGAATTATTTTTTAATAACGTAATACTTGATGAGTATAAAAAAAAGGGAGAGGAGCCACCATATATTAAATCTGTATTTGGAAGACAGATTCGTTTTGATCTAAGTGATGGTTTCCCATTACTTACGACAAAGAAAACTTTTTGGAGAGGAGTAACAACAGAACTTCTATGGTTTTTATCTGGTTCTTCAAACATAAAACCTCTTCTTGGTGTTAATAATCATATTTGGGACGAATGGGCGTGGAAACATTATCATATGTGGGCTCTTGGTAATTCTCCAGATGATGATATGAATCAAGAAGATTTTATTCAAAAACTTATTGATCTACCAGAGGATGATCCTTTTGTTAAAAAGTGGGGAGATCTAATAACGATTTATGGAAGAATGTGGAGAAAGTGGCCGGCTAAAGATGGCCGAGAAATTGATCAACTTGCATGGGTTATCGATGGTCTTAAAACAAAACCAGATAGAAAGTCTTATGTTGTTAGTGCATGGAATCCTGATTTTATTTATGCAATGGCCTCAGAAGGACAAAAGTCACATGTTCCTCCTTTTTGTCATACGATGTTTCAGTTTCAAGTGTCAGAAGGAAGGTTGAATTTGGGACTATATCAGAGGTCTGCCGATTTGTTTTTAGGTGTTCCGTTTAATATAGCAAGTTATGCGCTTCTTCTTTTAATGGTATCACATGTTACAGGTATTCCTGCCGGAGAATTTGTTCATACCTTTGGTGATGTTCATATTTATTCAAATCATTTTGACCAAGTAAAAAAACAAATTAAAAGAGAACCATATCCTTTTCCTACTGTTGAGCTTAATCCTAATATCAATAATATAGATGATTTTACTCTTGATGATATAGTTTTAAAGGATTATAAATCACACAAGGGTTTGAAAGCTGAAATTGCGAATATTGGTGGTTTTGATGATAAAAGTAAAAAAGATAAGATTTGTAATTCATAAAAGTCTTAATAGGCTTTTTTATTTTTCTAATTCCAGTATTAATTGAATATATTTTGTAGTATTCTTTTTATATGAAAGATATTTTTACAGAGATTGGTTTTGGGAATAAGACTTTTCTATCGACTGAAGTTGAAGAAGGAGATTTTGAATATAGGATAAAAGGATTTATTCTACCAGAAAAAATAAGAGGTATCTATTTACGTTTTTATATTGGAAAGAAAAATATTATTTTAAGTTCAAGAAACGGTCTTGTCATTAAGAAAAAGGAAAAATCAAAATTTAAAATAATATTTGGTATATATGGAATTTCACAAAATATCAAAAGAGAGAAATAATTTTTGTTTTCTAGTATATATATGCTAGCATATAATATATGAATGATATGGAAACATTAAATACAAATGTAATAAAACAAGAAATTGCTAATGAAGAAGTAAAACTTGAAGAACTTGATAATAAAACACAAGAAGAACTTGATAATAAAACACAAGAAGAACTAAATAATGAACAAGAAAAAATTGAATTGAGAATAAAAAAACTTGAGGAAAAAAAAGAAGAAATGACAAAAGATATTGAGTTGTTTTTAAATAAAATCGTATTAATTATTGAGTCTGGTATTACTCCAAAAGAGCAAAAACAAGAAATTACAAAACAAGGACTTTTTGATTTATTACCTAAAAGCGTTTCTGATCTAATTGATGAAAACTTTAATAAATTTAATTTTATAGATTATAAAATTGCAGAAGTGCTATTGGAAGATGATTTAATCGGAAAAGAAATAGAAAAATTAAAAGAAGAAAAAGAATTAATTAGCGAAAAAATAGAAACAGAAGAAGTTATTGAAGAAAAGCAGGATAATCTTAGAATAGAAGATATTGAAAATGAATTAAAAGAAGGTCTTGAGTTAGGAGGTGAAAATACAGATATACTGGAAGGTGATGGCGTGATAAGTAATAATAACTTGGATCATGATGGGCTAAAAGAAGCCGAACAAAAACAGAAATAATTTTTGTTTTTTCTTTTTCTTAAAAATCGTTATACTTGCAGTTATGAAAAAACAAAAAAAATTGTCAACAAAATGGGATTTATCAGAATTAGGAAAAGCTTACGATGATCCCGCTTTTCAAAAAGATCGAAAACTTCATGAAAAAAAAGTAAAAGCATTCTCAAAAAAATGGAAAGAAGATCAATCTTATTTAATAAAAATATCTTCAATAAAAAAAGCGCTTGATGAATACAACGCACTTTCTGAAATGAAAGACCCTGAAGGTATATATCTTTTCCTTATGCGACAGGTTGATTCTGAGAATCATAAACTTATTGCTGCGGAGAAAAAGTATATTGATTGGATACAAAAACTTGCAGATGAGATTCGTTTTTTTGGACTTTCACTTGGAAAAATTGAAAAGAAATATCAAAAAATATTTATCAAAGATAAGAGTCTTTTTGTATATAAACATTATTTGGAAGGTATTTTTGAAACAGCGAAGTATCAACTTTCTGAAAAGGAGGAAAGAATTCTTTCATTAAAATCTGGTGTTGCCAGTGGGAATTGGTCATCTCTGGTATCAGAAATCTTCGCACAAGAAACAGCTGAGGTTCTTGTAAAAAGTGGATCAAAGCGTGTAATGGAAGTTAAAACCTTTAATGAAATTATTGCAAACTTACAAAGTAATTGTAAACGTGTTCGGAATTCATCGGCAAAAGCAATGACAGAAATATTTAAAAAACATGCTTTTATTATAGAAAAAGAATTTAATTCTATTCTTGAAAATAAAAAGATAAATGATGAACTGCGCGGATTAAAACGACCAGACGAAGCAAGAATTCTCTCCGATGATGTTACTCCTAAAATTGTTGATACTCTTGCAGAGACAGTTACTAGATATTTTTCTATATCAAGAGAGTTTTATACATTAAAAGCTAAATTGATGGGACAAGAAAAGCTTCATTATCATGAGCGTGTTGCCCCAACCTTTAAAAGTAGAAAAGAAAAAGAATATTCCTATGAGGATTCTATAAGTATTGTTGAGGATACTTTTAAATCTTTTGATGATGGTTTTGTGCAGATTTTTAATAATATGGTTCATACTGGAAAAGTTGATGCCTACCCACGAAAAGGAAAACGAGGAGGAGCCTTTTGTATGTATCATGGAAAGCAAGAGCCTGTATATATAATGCTAAATCATACTGGAAAAGCAAATGATATAATGACTCTGGCACATGAAATGGGTCATGCAATACATGGAACACTGGCGAAGAAAGAAATTGCGCTTAATTACGATACCCCAATGTTTACAGCAGAAACAGCTTCTACTTTTTGTGAAGGGATTACGTTTGAAAGATTGATTGAACAGGCAGATGAAAAAGAAAAACTTTCTTTGATGATTAAAAAATTAGGAGACTTCGTTTCAACTATCATGCGACAAATTGCTGCTTATAATTTTGAAAAAGAAGTTCATAAAACATTTCGTGAGAAAGGATATCTTTCTGTTGATGAAATAGGAAAGATTTTTAAAAAACACATGTCCACATATATGGGATCGTCCGTTTTACAAGATTATGATGCAGAAAATTGGTGGATGTACTGGAGTCATTTTCGTTCACCATTTTATGTATACTCCTATGCGTCTGGATTACTTATGTCTAATGGAATGAATGCTCTTATTAAAAAAGATCCAAAGCAATGGGAAAATGTAAAAAACTTTTTTTATACAGGGGCTAGTAAATCACCAAAAAAGATTTTTAAGGAGATGGGAATTGACATTGAGGATAAGAAGTTTTGGGAGGATGGTTTAAAAGAGATACAAAAACTTCTTCGAGATACTAAGAAATTGGCAAAGAAATTAGGTAAGATTATATAAAAGATAATAAGTTGGAATTCATTGTCTTTTTTTGATATACTCTAATTATGATTAAACGTAAACAGAGAGATAGAACGGTTATTTCTTTGCATGATAATAAAATTAAATATTTAACGTTATCAAAAAATAAGTATGGTTTTTATGTTAAAAAATATGAGAGTTTTGACTTAGAATATGGTGTTATTGAAAAAGGAGAAGTTTTGAAAATTGAGTTTTTAAGTAAGGCTCTTAAGGAAATTTCAAAGAAAATAGATACAAAGTCTATTGATTTAATTTTACCACATGAATATTTTTTATTTGATTTACATAAATTAAAAAATAAAAAGAGAAAATCAAATAAAAAAATACTAAAAGATTATCTTAATAAAAATAAAGAAAATATTTCTTGGGCGAGAACACATGCCTATGAATATGATCTTTTTGATAAAGAGAAAAATATTGAGGTACTGTTTAGGGCAATTCCAATTGAGATAAATTCTTCATACCAAGAAGTATTTGAAAAATCTGGAATGAAAATAAATTCGATACAATCGGAAATCGTCTCTTTTTCAAATTTGTTATATGAATTTGGAGATTTTACTCAAATATATGTAGATAATGATCATACTTATTTACTTAAATATGAGGATGGAGTTTTTGTTTCCGACACAAGATTTGATGTATCTTATGATCAATTTATAAGAGATATAGTAAGAAATATTAATGTTTCAAATCAGGAGGCAAAAAAGATATTATCTAAGTATGGTGTGCTTAGGACACATAAGGATAAAAAAGTACTTAAAAGCTTAGAACGAGAAATGAGGCATCTTATTAATTTTCTAAAATTAAATAGTTTAAATAAAAAGAATAAAGTATATATTCATTTTTCAAAGGTACCGATATTAGGTTTCTCAGATAAATTAAGAATGGTTCTAAATTTAGACGTTTATGATCTTTGTGTTTTATGTTCGTCAAAATATACTTTTCAAGATGTACTCACCGTACCTAAAAGTGAGAGCTATGAATACGAACCACTTATAACAAGAGCTCTAACTTTTTTTAAAGATAAATAATTTGACCAAAAAAGCTAATATGTTAATATTATCTGTGTCCAGGCTTCGAGGCTTTGAATTCCCCTTATAGTTCAATGGATAGAACAAGGGACTTCTAATCCCTAGATCCAAGTT
>CAYOMN010000012.1:0-16929 GCA_964405115.1 uncultured Candidatus Saccharibacteria bacterium
GTATCTTGATATTAAGTTTGCAATAGTGTGAGTTTTTCCAGTCCCTGGTGGACCCTGAACAACAGATCCGTAACTGGAATCAATTTGATTAGCTATTTTCTTCTGCTCATCATTATATGGAAGGGGAAAATATAATTCTGTATCAGAGATACCTTGATAATCATCATCAGTTTCGACGCTGTCTGATTCAATAATTTCATCAAAGACAAGATCCTGCAAAAATGGAGTTAATTCCATATTTTTCTTAATATCTTCTTGGATTTTTTTTGAATACTCCGCCCAGCTCTTTCCACTTTTCTTCAAAAGAAATAAGTAGTGTGTATTGAAAAATGTTGGATTTTTTGAGACTTTAAATTCTTGATCTCTTTTATTATAAAATGAATCTCCATCAGGTTGTATCAAGTGAGCAAGTTGTTCAAAATATTTATGCAATGTTTCAAAGTTCCAAACATCAAAATCTCCGTCCTTAATGGCGAGCGCTACTCTTTCAGCCAAGCTATCAATATCATCCAGAGCTGAACTGTCCTCACTCAATGCTTCTCTTATAAATGCGACATCAAAAAAAGTTTGCATATTTTCATCTGATCTTAATATAATTATATTGCGCTCAGAATCAAATTCGATAATCATGGGAGTGAACAGAGTTGGATGATAAATTTCTTCAGTGCCGTTTTTCCAAGCTAAAATATCATGACCCCATAATAAGTCATAACTATCTCCTTCAGTTTTTAGGAAAGATCTTAATCCATAAAATTTATCATAAGCTTGGTTTGAAATAAAAAACTCTTTATTTTTTTCTTGCCACTTACTCCACTTATTTTCAATCCACTCGCTATATAAATCTAAAAGCTCAGGGAAATCGTTAAAAAATATTTTCTTAGATTTTACCTCAATTTTTTTATAATTTTCATGGTCTGATTCTCTAGTAACCCATCCTTTTAATAACAAAGGAATATCTCCCATATGGTTGAGGTTATTAAACTCCTCCTTTCTCTCTTTTGAGTCATTAAAATTATCATCAATGATTCGGTATTCATGAAAATCTGGTTTTACAAAAGATATAGATTCATAGTCAATCCACTCAATTAAATCTTTTGGAGGTTTTGGAGGATTTTCTATCTTATACCTTTCTATTTTTAAAAATATATCAGACCCAAGTTCTGCTCTTGGGTCTTTTTGCCTACTAAAAACATGAGCAACAACGGGAAGGAAATTTGAGTCGTCAAGATTTAAAAACTCTTCTTCACTAGATATTTTTTTTACATTCTTTCTGATGTTACTATTTAAGAGTGACAAATTTTCAAGATATTCAAAAAGCTTAACACCATTTTCAATATTCTTTTTTAGTTCTTTTTCATATACCATATTTTTATTTAATTAGTTCATCTACTGTAACTTCTAGAGCACGAGCAATTTTCTTTACTGTGTCTATCGATGGATTTGGTGTCGACCCTGACTCGATCTTTGCAATTGTATAGAAAGCTAAGTCAGCCCTTTTTGATAATCCATCTTGTGAAATACCCACTTTTTTGCGAAGTTTTTTCATTTTATCTCCTAGTTTGTTTTGTGTATTCTTCATATATAAATTAGTATAACTATACTATCCTTATAATAGCACTGTAACCTTTACTGGTAAAGCTTCTCAAAGACATGTTTTTAAGCTAAACTAAAGACAATATCAATTTATTTGGTATTATAATAACTACATATAATAGTCGTCTAACCCCTCACTCGTTAGGGGATGGTGCAAAATCCGTCCAAAGTAAAAAACCCCTAGTCAGGGTTTACTTTGGACGGTCATATCTGGAAACGGGTATGGGCATTCTCTACGGGGTTTGCCGACCTTGCTGGGGGCTTTTTGCTACCCAAATTATAAATTCAAAACCGTCCAAATTATATGAACAAAAACAACAAAAATCCATAGTAATTAAGGATTTTTACCTGCTTCTTGTAGTCTTGAACAAAAGAATATGAATCATCAAAGGAATACAAACTTGATCCTGTAATAATCTTTCTTGTTTCTGGGATTGAAAAGATACTTGCTGTTTTTTCTTCAATAACCAGATCTCCATTATCTATATGTTGTTGTATTTCAGCAGTCACTTTTTCTTTAGCTTTTATTTTATTCTTTATCTAAAATAAAGTTCTTATTTTTATAATCAATATTTACTGTATCCCCACTTTGTATATTTCCTGCAATAATATCTTCTGCAAGTCTATCAAGTATTATTGATTGTATTGTTCTTTTAAGCGGACGAACTCCATATGAGGAATCATATCCGCGTTGTGCAATCTCTTTTTTTGCCCTAATGCTTATCTTTACATCAATATTCTTTTCTTCCTTAATAAAAGAGAAAAGATTATTAAGTTGAATTTCAACAATGTGCTTAAGCACCTCCTCATCAATGGCATCAAAAAGTATTATATCATCAAGCCTATTAAGAAATTCTGGTTTAAAGTAATTCCGTACTTTTTCCATAACTTTCTTTTTTCGCTCTCCAATATCTTTAATATCAAGCATAAATTCACTTCCTATATTTGATGTTAAAATAATAATTGTGTTACTAAAATCAATGGTTCTCCCCTGACTATCTGTAAGACGACCATCATCAAGTACCTGTAATAATATATTGAAGAAATCAGGATGTGCTTTTTCAATTTCATCAAAAAGAATAACAGAATAAGGACGACGACGAACTGGCTCTGTTAATTGCCCTCCCTCATCATAGCCAACATATCCAGGAGGAGCACCAATAAGACGTGAGATGGCAAAACGTTCCATATATTCACTCATATCAATACGTATCATTGATTTTTCATCATCAAATAATTCAACTGCAAGTGTCTTTGCAAGCTCGGTCTTTCCAACACCAGTTGGCCCAAGAAAAAGAAAAGATCCTATTGGGCTTTGTCCTTTTTTTAATCCAGAACGGGAACGCCTTATTGCTTTAGCTACACTATGCACAGCTTCATCTTGACCAACAACACGTTTATGTAATTCATCTTCAAGATGAAGAAGTCGTTCTACCTCAGTCTCAAGTAATCTATTTAAAGGAATTCCAGTCCAACGAGCAACAACAGAAGCAATGTCTTCTTCTGTTACCTGTTCGCGTATAATACGCTTCTTAATTGGAATTGCTTCCAGTTTTCCTTTTGCATCATTAATTTCTTTATTTGCTTTTGGAATTTCTTGATATTTTATCTTTGCAGCAATATCATATTCAGCATTTCGCTCAGCTTTCTCTTCTTTAATACGTAACTGTTCAAGTTTTTCAGCACCATCACGAAGTGTTTTTACCATTTGACGCTCTTGTTCCCATGATGTTTTTTGTGCCGTAAAACTCTCTTTTAGGGAAGCAAGTTTTTGTTCTATTTCTTTTTTTCGCTCCTTACTTTTAGTATCTTTCTCATGCTTTAATGCTTGTAATTCAATTTCTAATTGTGCAATCTGACGCTTGAGTGTATCCAATTCATTCGGCATACTTTCCATCTGCATCTTAATCGTTGAAGTAGCTTCATCTATAAGATCAATTGCCTTATCAGGAGACTTACGATTAGTTATATATCTATTTGATAACCTTACCGCTTCAACAAGTGCTGGATCGGTAATTTTTACACCATGATGAATTTCATATTTTTCCTTAAGACCTCTAAGAATTGCAAGTGTTGCTTCTGCATCTGGCTCGTCCACAAAAACAGGCTGAAAACGTCGTTCCAGTGCTGCGTCTTTCTCAATATACTTTCTATATTCATTTAACGTCGTTGCCCCAATTAAATGAAGTTTTCCACGTGCTAATAGTGGCTTTAACATGTTTCCTGCATCAACGGCACCATCGCCTCCTCCTGCACCAACAAGAGTATGGAGCTCATCAATAAACAAAATAATCTTTCCTTCTTCTTTTTCAACTTCATTTAAAACATTTTTTAAACGTTCTTCAAATTCTCCACGAAACTTTGCACCAGCAAGAAGAGAACCAATCTCAAGACCTAAAAGACGTTTATCTTTAAGTGATTCTGGAACATCACCAGAAATAATACGTTGAGCAAGCCCTTCAACAATAGCCGTTTTTCCTACACCCGGTTCACCTAAAAGAACAGGATTATTTTTTGTTCTTCTCGAAAGAACCTGCATAATACGACGAATTTCCTCATCACGTCCTATAACAGGATCAAGTTTCCCATCACGTGCAAGCTTTGTATAATCTTCACCATACTTTTCAAGTATCTTATTATTTTCTTCTGGATTATTGTTTGTAATGTTCATACCTTTTCGTAATTCTTTTATTGTATTTATAATATCCTTTTTGTTGATATTGTATTTTCTTAAAATATTTTGTATCTTGATATCATCACTTTCTATAATAGCAATAAAAATATGTTCAACGCTTACATAGGAATCCTTCATCTTTTCAGCCTCTTTTTCAGCTTTTCGTATAAGACTTACAATGGGTGGTGTTATCTGTGGTTGAGAAATTTCAGAAACCTTAGGTATCTCCTGTATTTGATTCTCTGTATCTTCTATTATTGTACTTTTTGAAATGGAAATCTTTTGAAAAAGCGGATCAATAATAGTTTCTGGGACAATCAAAAGTGCTTTAAAAACATGAGTATATTCAAGGTATTGGTTGTTATGTTCATAGGCTTCCTGTATTGCCTCCTGAATAACCATTTTTGATTTCTCTGTAAATTTTTCTATATTCATATATTTTTTTAAAAAACCATAAAAAGATTTCTTCTATAGACTTACTGCAAAATATTTTTCAAGATTGAAATAAAAAACAGAATAAATGTTATAAGTTTACAATGTCTTTTTATAAAAAAATTATAAAAAAAACGAAGTAACTTACCAAACATATTTTGTATAATAAGTCTTATAAATTAATATGCCCAGAAAATGAATAATATTTAGGACATATATATTGTATACACTCTTTCTTATATTTTTACAAGTTTCCATATACATGGAAAATATATAAAAAAGTTTAATACCATTGATAAAGATTCTAAATAAAAAAATCTACGTTTTGTAGATTTTTTTATTTTAAACCAATTTTCTTTGCAAGAATATAATAGAATACACCTCTATATTTTTTCCTTACAGTGGACATTTTTTCCTTGGCTGCACAAATAGCTTTCATCCCCTTCTCTTTATCCTTACATGCAAGCTTTTTCATAACAAAATTTTTAAGAACAGTTTCAAGTTCTTTCTTATCTGATACTGCAACAAACATTGCATCTAATTTATAATTAGATTGACCAAGACCCTTTGTAATTTTTTCAAGAAGATCCTTATTTACAGGTACACCAATCTTTTTTAATTGTCCTGTATACTTTTCAATCTTTAGTTCTGTTTTTGTTTTCATAAATATATATTTGTATTAATTAATGAAATAATTAATACAAATATTATAACACTAGCAAAAAAAACAATACAATAAGATTGCTATACTTCTAATTAAATTAATAAAAAGGTATAATTAAAAAATGAAAAGAAAAAAGATTCTTATTATTGAACATGATGACTTTCTTCGAGAAATTCTTGGAAATCTCCTACATAAAAAAGGTTATTATATATTAAGTGGTTTTTGTGTTAATAACGGGCTAGCACTTGCTCAAAGAAAAAAAATAAACACAGTTATACTTGGAACATCTTGCAAAGAATATGATGGCAAAAAAACAATGCATTATATACAAAAACAACTTGGTAATGTGAATTTTTTTATCATTAACAATACAAAAGAAGAAATAAATTTTATAGATAATAATAAACAGATAAAAATATCAGAATTATCTATACAAGAAATATTAACAAAAAATTAATTAATTTATCTACATTTACACATAAAGATTATTACTTAAAGCTAATGATTTTTTTATTTTAGTTTTTAACTGTAATAAAAAGAGTATCTATACGTTATATATATAGAATCATTCTAATATAAATATTATTTAGAACTTTATCTTACAAATTTATTATGTATAATACTTGACAAGTTATCCAATTAGTGTAATATTTTAAATAAATTAGTTCTTTATTCTATGCTTTAGTTATATTTTGAATTATTTTGTTTATAAAAACTTTTTGTAAATAAAATAATTCAAAATATTATTTAACTAAAAATTTCATATTATGAAAAATTTAATAACCATTATCTCGTTTGTAATATTTTCTATGAATATTAATGCCCAAAATGTATATGACATAAGCAGAGAGTACTTATCTGGTACATATCTATTAGATATGCAAGGAAAACTTAAACCTGGAAATTTCGTAAAGGTAGGTGAAAGCTTACTTAGAACTAAATTCTCTGATTCAGTAAGGTATGAAATGGTAATTGCTACGATACATGACAAAGAAGTAAAAATCCAAAAAAGGATTTTTACAGGAAAACCACCTGTGGTAATTATTACAAATGAAGAGAATAAAAAAATAAAATTTATAGTACTTATTGGTTATATGATACAATAAGTACTAAAGCACCTATACATTAATGTATCTGGTGCTTTTTCAAATAAAAGGAGGTCTTGTTGTTTAATATGATACAATAATAAACATGGAGATTAATTCTATAGATCAAAAAATAATAGGTACATTTCGCACAACAGAATCACAAAAAATGGCACTGAAACGACTTTCAATAACAACAATATGGGATATTCTTTATTTCTTCCCTACCAGATATGGACACGTTAGTGAAATAAAAAGTATTTCTGATACATCACATGATGATTACGCAACTATCTACGGAGTAATCAGAAAAATACAAAGCAAAAAAACCTATAAATCAAATATACCAACAAGTGAGGCTGTTATAGAAGACATAAATGGAGACCAAATTAAAATAATTTGGTTCCATCAAGCGTTCATAGCTAAAACATTATCTATTGGACAAAATGTTCGACTCACAGGAAAAATATCACTTCAAAAAAATGGTGGCAAGTCACTTTTAAATCCAGAAATAGAAAAAATAAATTCATTGCCAATAGATAATCACAATAGTCTTTTTCAAAATCAAGAAAAGAATTCTGAAAATTTTGGTTTTCCTATTTATAGAGAAACACGTGGAATAACAAGTAGATGGATATATCATACAATATTAAAAATACTTAGAAGCAATATATTTAAAAACATGGAAGATACTCTCCCATTATATATTCGTGAAAAATATAAACTACCTTCACTTGCCACAGCATTATTTTGGATCCATAATCCTAAAAATCAAAATGATGCGGACTCAGCAAGAAAACGTTTTTCATTTGAAGAAATCTTTTTAATACAGTTAAGAAACCAGCAAAGAAGAATACGTCATAAAAAGAATTTTTCTTATAAACTAGAACGTAACAAAAAATTAGAAAATGATTTTATCGTTCGATTCCCTTTTACACCTACACATGGACAAAGTAAAGCAATAGAAGCAATTTTGAATGATATGACAAGCGAAGATCCTATGACTCGACTTCTTGAAGGTGATGTCGGTTCTGGAAAGACTTTCGTAGCTGCAGTAGCTTCACATGCTGTAATAAGGAATAAACCGAGAAAAAAGACTGGGGAAACATATAATTTTGGTCATCTTCAGGTTGCTTACATGGCGCCAACGGAAGTATTAGCTACACAACTTTTTGAAAATTTCGTGCAATATTTTGAAGAAACTGGTATTCAAATTGGACTTATGACTGGATCTAGCTGTCGTAAATTTCCTGCAAAAACACCAGGAAATGTTTGGACAAAAATTTCAAAAAACCAACTTCTTAAATGGATTAAAAACGGAGAAATCCCAATTGTTATTGGAACACATGCTCTTATTCAAAAAAAAGTAGAATTTCAAGATTTAGCTCTTGTTATTATTGACGAACAACATCGTTTTGGAACAAAACAGCGAATGAACTTATCTACGAAAGACCATAGAATTCCTCACTACTTATCAATGACAGCAACACCAATACCAAGAACCCTTGCTCTTACAATTTATGGTGACTTAGATTTATCTGTTGTCGATACTATGCCGAGTGGACGAAAAAAAGTTATTACGAAAATTGTTGCTCCAGACGAAAAATCAAGAAGTAAAATCTATAACGAGATAAAATCACAACTAGAATCTGGACGCCAGGCATATATAATCTGCCCACGTATTGATGAGCCTGACCAAGAAAAGAAAAAAGCCCTCCAGCTAAAATCTGTAACATCTGAAGCAAAAAGACTCCGAGAAACAATTTTCCAAAGTTATAGAATAGGAATTATGCACAGTAAGATGAAAAAAGATGAAAAGGAAAAAATAATGGAAAAGTTTTACAATCATAATATTGATATACTCGTTTCTACTTCAGTTATAGAAGTCGGCGTTAATGTACCAAATGCAACAAGTATAATTATTGAAGGAGCTGAAAGATTTGGACTTGCACAGCTTCATCAATTACGTGGTAGAGTTATTCGATCAACACATCAGTCTTATTGTTATTTATTTGCAAATGCAAAAACAAAAAAGACAATAAATAGATTAAAAGCTATCGTGGAAGCAAAAAATGGATTTGAGTTAGCTGAAATAGATTTATCGTTACGTGGATCAGGTGATCTAGCTGGAATGAAACAATGGGGTATGTCTGATTTAGCAATGGAGGCTATTAAAAATATCAAGATGGTGGAATTTGCTCGTGCAGAAGCAAAACATATTATCGAAAACGATGAAACCCTCGAAAATTTTCCAGAATTAAAAAAACGAATCGAGCAAGATACTTATAAAGTTCATTTTGAATAAAAAACAACTTAAATTGTTTTTTTCTTATTTCTAAAATAAAACAAAGAGACAACAACGACAATAAATGTAATAAATCCAAATATCATAAATCCAAATTGATAATCTCCTTTTAATACAAGATAACCCATCAATAAAGATAAAATAGCAGAGATTATCTTTTCAAAAAAACTGTTTATAGATAAAAAACTAGCTTTATATTTTGAATCTTGTATATATTCTAGATAAAAATGATTCTTAACAGAAGAAAATCCCCACATAATAATTGTTCCAATAATAAATAAAATGGCTATCATCCATTTATTTGAAAATAAAGATACTCCAATCATTACAAAACTATAAGTAACACCTTGTATAAGAATAATATGTTTTAGTTTCAAGTTTTTTTTAAACCAGCCACTTAATAATGATAATCCAGATATTCCAACCCTAGAAAATGCCCATAATATACCAATCATTGATATGGAAAAACCAATACTTTCTTGAAATGGATTTTTAAAACCAGCTGATGCTGCAAAAAGTAATGAAAATATTATACTTAAAAAAATAACATATTTAAACCACCCTATTTTGAAATACTGTTTAAAGATATTTTCTTTTTCATTTAAATTAAATTCTTTTACTTTTTCATATTTTTTTATATTTTTCAATGATATTGCTATATATAAACCAATCAAATCGATAACCAAAGCAACAACAAACGCAACTCTATAACTAAAAGTATCAACAAGAAACGGTAGTAATAAAATAAATATAATTGGTATAGTAAAACCGAATGAACTAATCTTTCCTTTAACTTTACTATACAAATTCTCCTTTCCTAAACTTAAAAGAGTATCATGAAGAAAAGCAGATAATGTACCGCTCAATAATGCTAACCCTGAAGCTAATAAGATTGATGCAATTATAAAAAACACAACAGAGGAAGCAAATATATACATGGATGTTGAAATAGCAAGTGATAATTTTCCAAATATAATTGCATTCTTATGTCCTATTCTATCTGCTAAATAACCACTTGGAACTTCAAACATAAAACCTGATATATTTCCAAGAAAAGATAACAAACCAATTGTTTGAGCGGTAGCATTTGGCATAGTCAATAAAAAAATTGACACAAAAGTCATATATGTCCTCTTGTTACTTGCATAAATTAAAATATATTTCCATATATTACCAGCAACACCTTTATTTTTTAGTGAGTAAATGTTCATTATTTCAATAATAATAGAAAAGCAACATATTTCTATGAGATATTTTTCTTCAAAAAGTCTATCAAACTATAAACTGAATCATATGATACATTTACATTTTCTACTAATATAGATAATTGTTCTTCGATAGAATTTATCATATATGATAATAATTTCTTTTCACTATCACATTGGTCACTACTTATTGAAAAATCCATATCCCTCATCGATTTATAAAATAAACCACGTTCAACTCTTAACACAGCTAACGGTAGACCTTTTAACTGAGCAAGTCTTTCAAATCTTCCATCTTTAAAGATGGCTCCATATTTTAATCTTGCACCATAACTCTTTTTATTAATGATTCGATCAACTTTTTTTGTAAAACGATCCTCTTTTGAAGAATCTACTTTTATTAAAGTATCATTGCTAACAAAGTCATCCAAAGCACAAATCGTCTCTCCTGTATTAATATTAATAATAACCTGATCAACACCATTATTGTTATCATCATATGGATTAGAACTGACAATAACATAATTACTTCCATTAAATATTTTATTCAAGATTATTGAGATAATCTTCTCTGCAAGAAAACCATCCTTTACTTCTTTTTTTAAAAAAACTTGTTCATCTTGAATTTTAGTTACTTTTTCATCAATATCAACATCTTCATCTTCAAGATTTCCACCATTACTCATTCTAAAGATATTGCTATTAATTGCTCCATCATTATTAATAAAATTATCTGGTGCTCCAAATTTTTTAAAAAGCGATTTAATATATTCAATATTATATTCTTCTTCCGATTCTATTTTAGAAAGTGCTTGTTCACGAATTAAATCACGATTAAGAATTTCCTTTTTATTTATTTTTTTATACTTATCAAATTTTGATAAATCTATTTTATCTCCTGGCTTAAACATATTTTTATTATATTAAAAGAAAATAACAAAGCTATTCTTTTTTATCTAATCCTGGTCTTTCTTCTCCTTCTTCTACAATAATATCTGATTTCTCTGCTTCGTTTTGTGCATGTTCACGTGTATCAACAACCTCATCATCTTCATCTACGATTTCCCCTACAAGCTGTTCTAAAACATCCTCAAGAGTTATGAGTCCGTTTGTTCCATCAAACTCATCTTTCACAATAGCAATATGCTCTCTTCTAGTTAAAAATAATTGTAGCAAATCGTCTGAGCGTATACTTCCGCGAACATATAAAACATCTTGCATGAATGATTCAATATCTCTCTTATCCTGATCTTTTGCCAATGCAATAAGTAAATGTTTTCTATAACAAACTCCTATAATATTATCTATTGATGCATCATATACAGGCACACGAGAATTATTTAAATTATAAATGTCATCTTTTATATCTTCAATTATTAGATCTTTCTGAAATGCGTTTATAGCAATTCTCGGTGTCATAATATCATGTGCAGTTATATCATTTAAAGTAAAAACTTTTTGAATAATATCCCTTTCATCTTTTTCAATTGAACCTTCAAGATGACCAAGTTCTGAGAGCATTCTTAATTCTTCTTCAGAAACAATTTTCCGTTTTATTCTAAAATGACTTGTAAATTTTTCTAGTAACCATACAATTGGTTTTAACATCTTTATACTAAATAAGACAATTGGTGCAATAAATAAAGATATTTTTTCAGAATAATTTTCTCCAATCGTTTTTGGTAGTATCTCGCCAAATATAATAATTAAAATTGTTATTATTGCTGAAATCAGACCAAGCCAAACACTGCCAAAAACATTTAAAGCAATCATTCCTACAAACATAGATCCGACAATATTTACAATATTATTGCCAATTACAATTACAATAATTGCCTGTGATAAATTTTCTTTAATTTTTTGTAATGCCAATGATCCTCTTTTGCTTTGGTTAACAAACATCATTACACGTGATTGAGGAACTGAAAATAATGAAGCCTCCATACCAGAAAATAATCCAGAACAAATGACGACAACCAAAATCAATAAAATTAATGTTAACATTATGAATAAAGTATATATAATATGTACTTTTTTACAATTAAAAACACAAATTACTGTGTTTTTAATGTCTGATTCGTATACAAAATTAACAAGAAACTTGATCTGTATTTATATTTGGTCTTTCTTTTTTTTGTATAATTTCCTTCTGATAATTATTATCTGCACAAATATATTCACCATTACGTAATTTAAGTGAATATACAAAATATAAACCTCCTCCAGAAGATTTATATAACGGATCTGAATTAGGGTAAATATTTAAAAAATTATTATTATAACCAGAGACAAGCTCATATGCATCTGTATAATCTTTACCCCCAACCGCATAGTAAATTATTTCATTTTTAGCACGGATTAATATCCTTTTTAATTCAGCATCGGATGCGTCATTTGTTTTATTTACTTTATCTTGAGAGGTTTGTTTGTCCTTCTGATCATCTTCATCTTTTTTAGTGATAATAGAATCTGTACCAGAAAGTTTTCCTTGTGTGAGAACTCCTGCAATACCATCATCTGTTAATTCTTTGGATAACTGAAATTGTTTTACGGCAGAAATAGTTGCTGGACCATAGGAACCATCAAGTTTAAAACCTTCCCCTAGATTAAGTTTAGTTTTTAATGCTGTTTGCAATGCAAGTACGTCATCATTTTTCATTCCTGGTTTTAAGGAGTAATCTACAGAGTTATATTCTACACCGTTAGTAATTTGTTCTGTCTGCTCAGTATTATCTTCATTTTTCTGACTACCTATTTCTTGTGAAATTCCAATTACAACCCCAGAAAGTTTTCCTTGTGTGAGAACTCCTGCAATACCATCATCTGTTAATTCTTTGGATAACTGAAATTGTTTTACGGCAGAAATAGTTGCTGGACCATAGGAACCATCAAGTTTAAAACCTTCCCCTAGATTAAGTTTAGTTTTTAATGCTGTTTGCAATGCAAGTACGTCATCATTTTTCATTCCTGGTTTTAAGGAGTAATCTACAGAAGAATAAACAGCAGTATCACTATTTTTATCATCTAATTTATTATCCCAATACTTTAATAATTTAGTGTATTTACTAATGGCATCAGTTTGTGAACTATAAAAGTATAAGAACTGGTCACTAAACTCAACTTGTTTAATTGTTGTTTGTCCCTTCTTATAGATAACGACAACATAATTATCTACAATAAAATCTTCTGATCTAGTACCGCATGCACTTGTATCTGTCTTAAAATTAATATTCATATTTGTATTTTTATTTCCAATAACAAGACTACCTAGTGCATCTTTTCCGCCAGATACAATTTTATATACCGCAATAGCTGTATCATCTTTTAATAACATAGAATCTATTGTTGTCTGATTATTATTCTCTGAACTAGTACAAGCAAAAGTAGTATTTGAAATGGAAAACAGACTAATGATTATAATTAAATAAATAAATTTTTTCATATAATTTAAGTATACCAGTAGATATAAAAGAAATGAAGTTATAGATATATTTAAATAACAAAACTTTAAATAAAAAACGCCTGCAAGCGTTTTTTATTTATTAATAATTAATAAATAAAATGAAATTTGGAACTATCAGAATCTTTTCGACAATCAATATTCAACATACAATTATGAGAAAATTCTGAGGCAAATAAATAAAGTTCCTTTATATTATTATCTCTTTGACCAAGCTGGACGTTTCCGTGCTTTTTTAAGTCCTGGCTTCTTTCTCTCTTTTCTTCTTGGATCCCTCTTTAAGTATCCTGCAGACTTAAGATCACCCCTTAATTCTTCATTATATTTAATAAGTGCCCTAGAAATACCATGCCTAATTGCATCAGCCTGTGATGATATTCCGCCACCTTTTACAACAATAGAAACTGAAAAATCATCTTTTGTTTCCACAGAAGAAAATGGAGATCTAACTACATTTCTTAATGTTTCAATATTAAAATAGTCATCGAGTGTTTTTTCATTAATTATGTATGTCATTTTTGAAGCTGGAGTAATTCGTACCTGTGCGGATGCACTTTTACGCCTACCAATAGCTTGAATATATTGTGTATCTTTTTTTACCATATTATTCATTCACGATAAGATTTTTCATCATTATCGATCTTAGTTTATTATTTGGGAGCATACCATAGACAGCTTTTTCAAATATATCTTTATAGCCTTTTCTATCAATCATATGTTCTCGTGATTCGTGCGTAAGTCCACCTGGATAACCAGAATATCGTTTATATTCTTTTTCTAATTGAGACTTATTCAAAAAGATTTTAGAAGCATTATTTATTATGACCTTAACATTTGGGACAACGTTTGGTTTAAATGTTGGTTCATTCTTTCCACGTAAGATCATAGCAATCTCTGTTACCATACGTCCAAGTTTTTTTCCATCAGCATCAAAAATATATTCTTTTTTTGTATTTTTTGTTTCCATAATTATTATACAAATTCAATAATTGCCATTGGACTAGCATCTCCATTACGATGTGGCAATTTAGTAATACGTGTATATCCTCCATTTCGACCTTCAAAACGTGGAGTTATTTCATCAACTAATTTGTTAGCTAACGACTCTTGATTTCCTAAACGTGATGAAATGGTTCGTCGTGCTGCAACATCACCAACTCGTGCTTTAGTAATCATCTTTTCTATATAAGGCCTAAGCTCTTTCGCACGAGCTTCAGTTGTTTTAATTTTTTCGTAAGTAATCAACGCAATTGCTAAAGACCTAACAAACCCCTTTCTAACCTTTGATTTACGTCCAAACTTTCGATTTTTATTACCGTGTCTCATAATTATAATTTATTATCATCTTTTAAACTTAGTCTAAAAGTATCTAGTGTCTCAATAATTTCATCGAGTGATTTTTGACCAAAATTATCAAGTGACAATAGATTTTCTCTAGTTTTTTGAACAATTCCACCAAGCGTTCTAATATTTGCATTATTTAATGCTTTTTCTGTTCTTGATGAAAAATCTAATGTATCTACTCTTGTTTTAAGAAGTTCTACTCTTTCGTCTTCATCTATATCCGGTTCAGACGTTAACTCTAATTCATCATCAGCTACAATAGAATCTTTATCTACAACCTCCTCCTCTTCTTTTAAATCTAATATAGCTTTGAATTGGCTAATCATAATCTTAAGCGCAGATTCAAGCGCTTCTTTTGCTGAAAGACTCCCATCAGTTTCTAAATTAATTCGAAGAAGATTATAATCAGTCCTATCTCCAATACGCATATTTTCTACTTCATAGTTAACCTTTCGTATTGGACTAAATATTGCATCAACAAGAATATTTCCAATAACAGTTTCCTTGTTATTAAAATCTTCCTTTGAAATAAAACCAATCCCTTTTGCAAGAAATAATTCAATATCTAATTCGGTAGATTTATCTGTAATTTCAGCAATATATTGGTCTGGTGTTGTAACTTCAACATTACCATCAGTATCAAATGATTTTGCCGTAACCTTTCCATCACCTCTAACTCTTAGATTGATTTTTGCTTCTTCTCCAGAATTAATAGAAAAACGAACTTTTTTTAAATTAAGAAGAATAGTAAGAACATCTTCCTTTATTCCATTTAAAGTAGCAAATTCATGATCTGCCCCCTTAATTCTTACTGCTGTAATAGATATTCCAGGTAACGAAGAAAGTATGATTCTTCTTAATGAATTTCCAAGAGTATGACCATATCCAGGATATAATCCTTCAATCTCATAGACCCCACTTGAACCTTCCTCTTTTACAACATTTAATTTTGTTGGTAAAACAATGTTTTGATGAAACATAATGTATTTTTTTAAATAACCTAATAAACATTATCTACTATCGACTGTAGAACTCTATTACTGCTTGGAAATTAAAGAATGGATCTGGATTTTTCGGTTCTCCTGTTACTTCAATTTCTAACTTAGATGCATCAATCTTTAACCAAGATATACTCTTTGCAGATTTCAATGTTTTATCAATATTAGAGAAAACTGTTTTAGATTGACTTCCTTCTCTAATCGAAATTTTATCTCCTTTTTTAACAATATATGAAGGAACATCAATCTTTTTTCCATTAACAGTAATGTGTCCATGTGTCGTCAATTGACGTGCGAAGGCTCTTGTACTTGCAATTCCTGCTCTATACACAACGTTATCAAGCCTTTTTTCTAATAAAGAAAACAATGTATCTGCTGGAATAGCTCCCTGTTTAGCAGACTCAAATGCTTTTTTGACAGCATTTGAAAACTGTTTTTCTGACACACCATAGGAAAATCTTACTCGTTGTTTTTGAATAAGTGACAACCCATAATCAGTTGGGCGTCGTGGACGACCACTTCTTGATTTTGCACGCTTTTGTTCTGCAAGCATAAATTTTTGTGATTGAGTTTTTTCATAAACACCAGAACCAAGACGTCGTGCTATTTTATATTTTTTAATTCTTGCCATAATAATATTTTATTATACGCGTCGCGCTTTCTTTGGTCGTGGACCATTAAATGGAACAGGTGTTTTATCTTGAATTCTTTTTAATTCTACTTTTGATTTAGAAATAAAACCTCTCATTACAGATTCTCGACCAGAACCTACACCCTTAATAACAACATCTACTTCTTTTATTCCCATAAGTTCTGCTTTTTCTCCAAGAACTTCTCCTACTTTTGCAGCAGCATATGGAGTTCCCTTTTTTGCACCCTTGAATCCAAGAGACCCAGCTGATGAAAACATAATTGCGTTTCCATTCATGTCTGTTACAAGTGCCTTGGTGTTATTGTAGGTTGATTGAATATGCAAAATTGCTTTTGCTATTTTTTTCTTTGGGACCTTTGACAGTGAACGAGATCTTAAATTCTTATTCATTGTCTGCCCCTTTTGCTTTACAATTCTTTTTTTTCCCATATTACACTTTTGTACGTCCTGATCCCATTGTTACTCTACGGTTTCCTCGACGTGTACGGTTATTAGTTTTAGTACGTTGTCCACGTAC
>CAYOMN010000013.1:0-14353 GCA_964405115.1 uncultured Candidatus Saccharibacteria bacterium
AATTTAATATCAGGATTATGGAAACTAAAAATGTAGCTTATTTAGATTATGAATTTTTAATGAAATTAGAGAAAGCTGGTTTAACCGAGGAAAGAATTAAAAAAATTATTAATTCACCTCATAACAAAGATGCAAAGGCGATGGTTGCTGCATTAGGAGACATATCTTTTGCGGAGACTATCAAAACATCAGAATTCTTTAAAGATGGCTACAATGGACTCTTTAAAACCTCTTTTTCAAAAGATTTTAAAAAATTCTTTCAGTTTATGTTGGAAGATGAATTTGAAAAATTAACAGAAAAACCAGAAGAAACCATAACGACAAGTCGTCTTAATGACGATGAAATTTTAGAAAAATATTCTGATGCGGTTTCGTCACCTATGGAACTTGTTCAAAAGTTTCATTATGTGATGACATTAGATCCAAACACAGCAGAAGGAAAAGAAGCCAGAAACGGAGAATCATATTTTGGATATTTCCGAGATAAGAATGGCGCGTTGCTCTACGTAATCGTTTACTGGGATTCGGGTCTTGGTGAGTGGCGCGGATACTGTTACCCTGTGAATGACTACAGGCGGGATGTTCGTCGTTTTTTTCGCAAAACCAAATCTCAGTCCTAAGATGTTTAGTTTCTTTATGAAACTTTGACTCTTAAACTTTACAATCCCAAGTTACCGACAGCAATGATTTCACTTTGTGGAATGGTTGCTGTTTTTTTATTACGTAATTGCATAAATCCAGCAGTAGCAATCATGAGGCTATTATCTCCGCACATAAATTTTTCAGGAAGATATAAGTTAATACCTAATTCCTGAGTTTTTTCTCTGAAAACCTTTGAGATAAAGTTATTTGCTCAAACCCCGCCACCGATAATGAGTCCTTGCGCAGAGTATTCTTCAATAGCATGCATTGTTTTTTTAATTAAAACTTCAGTGACGGAATGTTCAAATTCTCGTGCAATATCTGAAACAACCTGTTTGTCTAGTTTATTTTCTTTTTCAAGATTACGAATTAAATATCTTACGGCAGTTTTTAATCCTGAAAATGAAAAACGATAATCTCCAGAATGTAACATCGGTCGTGGAAGTTTTATGCCTTCATTTTCTTTTCCGTCTTTGGCAGCCTGAGATATTTTTGGTCCACCTGGGTATTTCATTCCGAGCATTCTTGCAACCTTATCAAAAGCTTCACCAACAGCATCGTCTATGGTCTCACCTAAAATTTCATAATTGCCCCAATCTTTTACTAAAATAATTTGAGTATGACCACCAGAAATAAGAAGTGCGATCATAGGGAAATGAAAATTTTGCAGTTGATAGAGTGCTTCATCTGATGTTTTATAATCATCTTTTAAGAGGATTGAAGTTATGTGTCCCTCCATGTGATTAATTGGATAGATTGGACAATCAAAAATGAGCGAAAGTGCTCTGGCAAAATTTACACCAACCCAAAGCGCTGGTGCTAATCCAGGTCCGTAGGTAACCATAACAGAATCGATTTTTGAAACTTCATTATTTTTAAAATAATTAATAAGAGCTTTATAGGTTTCTTGTTCACGTTTTAGTATCTCTTCTATTTGAATTTGTGTTTTGTCGTCTAAGTCTATTTTTTTCTTTTGACCTTTGTCTTCGGTGAAACTTTGTTTTAAAAGTGGAATAATATTTTTAGCATGTTCACGTTTTGCAAGAGCAGGGAAGACACCTCCGTATTCAGCGTGAATTTCAATTTGAGAAATAACGAGATCAGAAATAATCTTAAAATTCGTCATTTCCTTATTTGTTTCAATGATTGAAATTGCAGTTTCATCACAACTTGTTTCTATGGATAATATTTTCATATTTTAATAATATCAGATACTATAAAGATATGAAATATTTTGTTTATATTGTAAGATGTTCTGATAATTCTCTCTATACTGGAATAACAACTGATATAAAAAGACGTGTTGATGAACACAATGGAAAAAGTCTAATAGGTGGAATAGGGGCAAAATACACAGCTGTACGGCGTCCAGTAAAATTATTTTATTCAAAAAAGTATGAAAATCGTTCACTTGCTTTAAAAGAAGAGTTTAGAATAAAAAAATTAACAAAAGCTAAAAAGGAATTATTATCTATAATTCTATAAATAGTTGAACTAATGATTCATTTTTAGCTTTTGTATTTTGAAAATAGATTCAATTTTTTTGCAGAAAAGTCTTATTTTGCTATAATTTATTTATCTTTCATCGAGAGACAGCGAGAGATTTGACTCTTTGACCTGTCAGCAACCTGTAGAAAATCTATAAGGTGCTTCACTCAAAACTGATGATGTTTACTATTCAAGTAATTCAGATAAATCGATGAAAGTATATTAATCTTTAATATACTTTTTTAATTATGAAAAATAAAACAATAAGAACTGCAGAATATGTTTCTGCAAAACATCCAGATAAAATGTGTGACGCTATTTCAGATGGCGTTTTAGATGCCTTTGTGGGACAAGATGAGCACAGTCGTGTAGCAATAGAAACACTTGGGGGTCATGGGCATGTTTATATTATGGGTGAGGTTACTAGTAATGGAAAGTTAGAACAACAGGACTACGAAAAGATTGTTTCAAAAGTTGTTGATTCTACCAAATATAAAGTTGTTGTGCATATAGCACAACAATCATCAGATATTGCTCGTGGTGTTGATGTTGGTGGTGCAGGAGATCAAGGAATTGTTATTGGCTATGCTTGTGATGAAAATGACGAAATGTTACCACAAGAATATTATCTTGCAAAATCTCTTTGTAATAATCTCTTTAAGAAATATCCATATGATGGAAAAACACAAATTACTATTAATGAAAATAATGAGATAACATATCTTGTTACAAGTTTTCAAAACACAAAGATAAAAGATTTAAAAAAATCTGTTGATGAGTGGGTACAAGAAAATGGCGTTGAAATTTCTGATACTATTCAATATTTTATAAATTCAGCTGGAGAGTGGAGTATTGGTGGATTTGATGCTGATACAGGTGTAACTGGTAGAAAAATTGTTATTGATAGTTATGGACCAAGAATTGGAATAGGTGGAGGAGCATTTTCTGGAAAAGATTGGACAAAAATAGATAGAAGTGGTGCTCTATATGCTCGTTTAATCGCAAAAGAAATTCTTAAAAAAGAAAAGGCTCACGAAGTACGTGTAGAGCTTGCCTATGCAATTGGTGTTTCAGAAGCCCTACAGTCAGTTACATATGTTGATGGTATTTTGGGAGAAATTACGGAATTTGATACAAGTATGACTGGGATTAAAAAATTTATAAAAACACATTAAAAATGTGTTTTTATTTGCAAAAATAGTTTTATATGATAATATTTTTTTGTATTAGTTTTGTTTTTTGAATTTAACTAGGTGATATTAATATATGGTCCCATCGTCTAATGGTTAGGACATCAGGTTTTCATCCTGGAAATCGGGGTTCGACTCCCCGTGGGATCACACACAGTTGAGAGTTCAAGTGACTCTTTGGGGTCATAAAGACCCCCAACTCAAATAACAAAAAACACTCTTTTGAGTGTTTTTTGTTATAGTATGAAATATGAAACAAATAGAAAGATTTAATAATTATGGCTATTGGAAACCATTATGTACCAATAAAGATTTAAATTTAATTGATATTAAATTAAGAGAATTTATTAAAAATAAAAAGGATTATGATATAGAATATAGTTTATATAGATATATTTTAGCTACTGATTTTCCAGTTATTGAATTTTGGGTTAAATTAAATTTTAATATACCAGATAGTTTTGATACTATCATTAACAATAATTTATTATATATGGAAAAAGTTGGATTTGATTATGACATTATAGATAATAATATATTAGTTTTTGATGGTGCAATAAAATTAAAAAAAGTTAATTTTCAATCTATAGGAAGAACTGTTAGGGATTTGGAAATATTTTTTATGAAATTATCTTTTTCATTAAATGCAAATAGAGTTGGAAATTATAAATTTGGATTAAAATATGGAACAAATAGAAGTGGTGATTCCAGGGTATTACAAATTGATAATTTTAATGAAGTTATAAAAAATTATAAAAATTTTGATTATTTAGATAATAATAAAAAAGAATCGATACTAATGAATATAAGATGGTTTCAACATTCATTAATAAACAAAGATAAATATAGTAAATTTTTATCAATGTATTCTGTTCTTGAAAATTTATTAAATTATTTTGGATCTACGAGAAAAAAGAAAAAATATAAATTCTTTTTCTTTAAAAAAAATAAACCCAGAGTTTCAGATCTTTTAGAAAATATATTGGGTAGTAAACATAAAAATGTATTAAGGTTTAATAAAGGAAAAAGAGGCGAAAAAATATATGATATTAGAAATTATTTAGCTCATGGAAATTTTAAAAAAATGGATTTAATTGATAAAAGTTACTTTTTAGAAAAATCTTATCATTTAGAGCTTATTGTAAAAGAATTAATTGAGATGAAATTATTTTCAACTGAAAATAAAAATATTAGAAATAATACTTATTCTATGGGAATATCTTTGAATCATCCTGGAAAAATGGGTATAGCAAGTTGTAATTTTAAGTTTCCAAGAACGAACTGGAAAATTATATATAGCTGGTTAGAATAATTTTGTTTAATTTAATATTTTTATTCTATAGAATTGTATCTTTTTTCTCTATATAAAATCCAAATTCCCATAATAATCAAGGCTATTACTAATGGAGGTGCTAAATAAAATATAAAAGCAAAGATATTATAAATTATTGAAAATAAAAAGTTAATTAGTTTAATAAAGAATTCAAAAATAATGTAACTAACACCAATAAGTAAAATCCGAACGATATATTTTATAAATTGATATAATGGGTAAAAAAATCCAAATATACTATATAAAATTTTTCATAGTTTTACTTCATAATATAGATAGCGTCCTATGATTGCAAGGGTTAAAGTACTCCAAAATATTCTAATAAAAATGGAAGGAGAGGAAAGCCAATCAACTCATATCCACTTAAAAGTGTTTCCGAGAAAAAACCCTCTGATTAACGTAAAGACAGAGAATAAAAAAATCATAATTAATTGATTTTTTTATACTAAGTATTTTTCATTTTTCCATTATACCATTTTAAAGAGATGAAAAAAATATGGAGATACAATTTTACTTCTAATTAAATATCTAATTTATCCTGTAAAAATAATTTTTTTAGATAAAATTATTTGCTCGTTTATTCCAGAAAGCATTTCTCTTTTTTCCAATATCGACCCATTTTGTAAAAGATATCTCATATAGTTTTTTATGTAAGTTTCACTCACATCCATTTTTTCTTGTTTTGATCCAAGAACTCCAGTTCTGAATTTATTATATCTATTTAATTCTTCTTTTATTTTATCTATCAGACTCAATTTATCTAATTTAATAATTCATTCACATAATAATTATATACTATAGCTAATAAAATAGCCTCTGATCGTTATTATTGTTATAATAATATATTATGTTTTACCATTTAAACACAAATTTATTTTATTTAATAAACCTACAAACCGGAAAAAATATCTTTATTGATAATTTAGGAATATTTTTTGCTGAATATTTACCATATTTTTTTATATTAACTTTATTTATCTTATGGTTTAGTAAAAAAAAGTATAAAACAAGGACTCTTTTATCTGTATATTCTGCTATTTTAGGAATTATTTTAGATTTTATAATTAGTATTTTTTATTTTCACCCAAGACCTTTCATGGATAATGTTGGAACATCTTTGATAAAACACCTCTCAGGAGCATCTTTTCCATCTGACCATACAACATTTATGCTTAGTATTGCATTTTTATTTTTATATTTTAAAGAAACAAGATTTGTTGGAATTATCTTATCAATCCTAGGATTATTAGGCGGAGTATCTAGAATTTTTGTAGGAGTTCATTATCCTTTTGATATTTTAGGTTCAATTATTGTGTCAGTAATTATTTCTTATTTTATTTTCAGATATAGAAATAAGTTTGATAAGCTGAATAATTTTTTTATAAACTTATATAATAAAATTAGAATAATTATTTTTAATAAATAAAATAAGAAGTTATCTTAATTTAAGAATTGTTTATACTTTATTGGAATATATATGTTTATGTTTGTAAATATTTCTAAATATAAAATTCTGCTAAGCTTTTATCTATGAATACTGATATTCAGATTGTTATTTTGGCAGCGGGAAAGGGAACTAGGATGGGTGGAGAAATTCCAAAGGCTCTTACTATGCTTGGAGATAAACCTATGGTTAAGTATGTTTTAGAAATGTCTCAAGAATTCTCTAAAAACAAACCAATTACTGTAATTGGATATAAAGGCGAAATGGTACAAAAAAGTCTCGGAGAGAGCAGTTTTTATGCTATACAGACAAAACAGAATGGAACAGGTCATGCTGTTCTTGCTGCAGAAGATCTTATAAGAGGTAGTTATGCAAATACTATTATTGTTTTATATGCAGATCAACCATTTTTATCTAAAAATACACTTGAAAAATTATCAAAAACGATAAAAGCTAAGCTAGCAAAAATAGTTATAGCAACAGCAGTAATAGAAGATAAAAATCTTTTTGAAAATCAATTTTATAATTTTGGAAGAATTGTTCGTGATGATAATGGTGTAATCATCAAAATTGTTGAAAAAAAAGATGCAAATAAAAAAGAGCTTTCTATTAGGGAAGTTAATCCTGCATATTTTTGTTTAGATAAAAAGTGGATGCTAGAAAAGCTACATCTTTTAAAAAATAATAATGCACAGGAAGAATATTACTTAACTGATTTGGTAAAGATCGCATTTAATGAAGGATTGACCATTGAATCAGTACAAATTAATGAAAAAGAAGCTCTTGGAGCAAATACAGTTGATCAACTTAAAGTACTAGAATCTTTTTTAGATAAATAAATTTTTATTTATCTAAAAAACTATTAATAATAAAATATTTATTATTAATAGTTTTTTAGATTTAAGCATGTAAATAATTATAAATATTTTCAAGTGCTTTTACAGCATCCCCGGCTGATATATTATTTTGATGATATCTAACATTTGTTACATCTCCAGCAGCCCATATTCCTTCGGTGGAGGTTTTTTGTGTCCATGGATCAATTTCAACTTGATTATATTCTGTTAAATTCATCAAATTTTTTACTATATTAGAATTTGGTATTTGTCCTATTTCCACAAAAATACCTTTCACGTCTAGCTTATGTCTTTCTTTGCTTTCTATATCTTCATAAATAATACCATCAACAAAGTTTTCTCCTGTTACCTCTAGTATCTTTGTATTTGTTATGCCTTTTATATTGTTGTTTCTAAGAACTTTTTCTACTGTTATTTTATCTGCTTTATATTCATTGGATCTCTGAAGAATAGTCACAGATTTACAATATGCAGAGAGTTGTGCTGCTGATTCAAATCCAGCATTTCCTCCTCCTACAACAACGACATTCATATCAGAAAAAAGTGGGCCGTCACATGTTGCACAATAAGTTAAACCTTTATGTTCTAATCTATCAGCTCCACTGACTTGTAATTTTCTTCTTTTTGATCCTGATACAAGAAGAATTGTTCTTGTTGTATATTCTTGTTTTTGTGAATCAATTATTTTAAAAGTTTTATCTCCATTTTTTACAATATTATTTACGCTAATACTAGATTTTAATGTTAAAATATCACTGTCATTATAATATTCAAGATGTTTTCTAAAGTCCTTTGCTAATTGAGATCCGGATATTTCAGGAGTACCTATCCAATTATAAATTGTTTCAGAAACAATCGATTGTCCTCCAAATTCTTCCGTAATTAATAATGTTTTTAATTTTTTTCTAGCTGCATATACTCCAGCTGCTGTTCCAGCAGGACCAGCTCCTATAATAATCAAATCATACATATTTATAATTATATATTTATAGCTTACAACTTACAAGTTGTTATTAAAATAACACAATAAGTATTGTGTTATTTTAATAATGTATAATTATTTTTTACGTCTTAGAAATGCTGGCATTGCTGACCAATCTTCTTCTGAATCATCTATTTCTTCTATTATTTCGATTTCTTCCTGAGGTCTTTTTATCTTTTTATTTTCTGTTCTATCTTCAGGATTATTATCAATCTTATCTCTATTAATAAAAGATTGTGGAATTGATTTTTTTGTTATGACACCATCAAAACCTGTTGCTATAACAGTAACTTTTATTTCACCTTTTTTAAGTTTTGTGTCATGTATAGTTCCAAAGATGACCTTTGCGTTTCCATCTATTGATTCTGTTATTATTTTGGCAATATCATTTACCTCGTTCATTTTTAAGTCGTCGTCGGCTGATATTGCAAATAGAACACCCTTAGCCCCTTCAATTTCAATATCTAATAGTGGGGAATTAATAGCTTCAATGGCAGCTTCTTTCGCCCTTTCTTTTCCTGATCTAATACCAATACCCATAAATGCAGCTCCAGCATCTCTTAATGTTGTTTCAATATCTGCAAAATCGATATTTATTATACCAGGAGTTGTTATTAGCTCAGAAATACCTTCTACAGCTTGTTTTAATATATCATCTGATTTTGCAAAAGCATCCTTAAATGACATATCTTTTCCAGCAACCACGATAAGCCTATCGTTTGGTATTGTAATTAAAGCATCTACTTCTTTTTCTAAATCTTCAATTCCTTTTTCTGCAATCTTTGCACGTTGTGTACCTTCAAACATAAATGGTTTAGTAACAACACCAACAGTTAAAATTCCTTCTTCTTTTGCTATTCTTGCAATAACAGAAGAAGCTCCTGTTCCAGTACCTCCACCCATACCTGCAGCTATAAATAGCATGTCAGCACCCTTAACAGATTCTTGTATTTGAGCTTTTGTTTCTTCTGCAGAAGCTCTACCTATTTCTGGATTCATCCCAGAGCCAAGACCTTTTGTTAAATTTTTTCCAATATGAATCTTTTTTGATGCTTTAGAGTGATGTAAATCTTGTGTATCTGTATTAATAGCAATGAACTCTACTCCTTTTATGTTGCAATTAATCATATGATTAATTGCATTAGCTCCTGATCCTCCTACACCAATTACTTTAATTCGTGCAAAAGTCTCTATTTGTGGGTTAATTTTTGGCATAATAATAATTAATTATTTCTTTATATATTGATAGTGTATCAAAAGTTTTGTTAATAGCAATATGAGTTATTTGTTTTATTATGGTAAAATATCATTTAAGGCATCATTTGTTTAAATAGATTTATAATATTTCCTTTGATTTTTCTAAAATCAAATTTTTTTCTAAAACTTAATCCTTTTGAATCTTTAAAACATAAACCATACGCTACTGAAAATTGTGGGCCTATGTTTGAATTCCTTTTTGTTTTATTAGAGTATTTTTGGACGATTACTTTTTTTGTTGGTAAATGTAAACTACTTTTAGTAAGTTCCTCTATGTCTTCAAGTAATGAACCTCCTCCAGAAAATATTATACCAGCAGGTAACGTTCTGTTTTTATTCAATGATTTTAAATGTCTTTCAACTGCATCTAATATATCTGCAAATCTTGCATAAATTATTTCTTTTATTTTCTGCTTAGAAAAAGAATCATTCTTCATGAGCTTAACATCCTCAGCAACATCAAGTGGCGTCTGAACACATAGTGCAATATCGTTTGTTATATTACTTGACCCTATATTTGATATTTTTACAGATGTAATGTTGCCATTTTCAAATGTTGAAAATGAACTTGTTTCTGCGCCTATATTTATCAATATACAACCTTGTGATTTTTGTTGATATCCTATTGATGATTTTGAGTCTGCTATCGGTGATGCTACTATATCTTGTATTTCAATTCCACTTTCTTCAATAACAGAGTTAATTGACTCATAATGATGCTCTAATATTGTTATAAAAACTATTTTTGCTTCAAGTGTTGTCCCATACATTCCTATTGGGTTACCTAAAACAACATGACCGTCAACTAAATATTTTATTGGTATTATATGTAATATCTTTTTATTTGGATACTTTTGAGAGAAAAGACTCTCAGATTTTTTAATTAAATTATGAATATCATAATTATTAATTTCTCCTTTCTTTCTATCTATTTCAATACTAGTCCTTATATACTGTGAAATCATTCCAATACCACCAATGGAAAAGTTTGCCTTTTTTATCTCCTTTTTTGTAATCTTTCTGGCTTTATTTAATGCGACTATTAATGATTTTATTGCTTCATCTAAATCGATAACATAACCATTTTGAAAACCATACGATGGTGATTCAATCGCATGTAAAATGTATGGCTCTTCAATTTTTTGATGATATTCACTTACTATAATTTTTATAGAGTTTGTTCCAATATCAATTCCTGTTATGTAATCATTCATCTCGTATAAATTAAATAGAGAAAAGTTTATAATAAAATTCTTCTTCCTTTTCCATTCTAGCACTATGATCCATTCCTTTCAAATGTAGACATCCATGAATAAATAAAAATATTAAATTGTTATGGTAGTTTCTACTATATTTTTTGGCTTCATTTCTAGCTTCTGATAGTGTTATCACTATTTCCCCGTTCTCTTTATCTAATGGAAATGACAATACATTCACGGGTGTTTTCTTTTCCTTATACTTTTTATGTAATTTTATAGAAAGTTCTTTTGATGGAAATAGTAAAGATAGATCATATTTTTCCCCTAAAATATCATTTTTTATGTCAGAAAAAGGCAGATTTGGAATTCTGCCTTTAGTCTGTCTTTTTATCGTAAGATTTTTAAATTCTATTACATCCATAATCAAATTAAATCTATTTTTTAATTCTTGGTGCAATTGTTCCCATTTTTATATTTCTATTATATTCTTTTGTTTTCTTTATCTTTATTAAAGCATTAGATTTCTTTTTAAATTCAGACAATTCTCTCTCAAAAAATCTTAATGATCTCTTTTTTCTTAAAACCCCTGATTGTTTCATTTTTCTCGAAAATTTTCTAATCATCCCTAAGTTATTGTCTTTTTTTGTCTTTTTTACATCTACGTTAGTTGCCATATGAAAAGTATCTTATCATAAGATTAAAATCTTGCAATATAAATATTGTTAAATTAATATATCAGGATTTATAATAATATCTATTCCTCTTTCGTTTAATGGAAGTTTCTGATAGAGTTCCGTTTCTTGGTATTCTATATTCCAAAGTTTTTCGTCTATGAATATAACCATTGATAATGTTACAAAATATTTTTTAATATTAGATTTTCTTTTAATTAAAAAATTGTATTTTTTAAATTTTTCTTCATACGTTTTTACTAAATTAGTATAATCATCTTTTTTGCAAGTGTGGTTTATTTTAATAACAACATTAATATTTTCAATATTCTTTTTTGTCTTCATAATGTAGTCTTTATAATTACCTGTCCTTATTAATCTCCAAATGTTTAGTGACTCTGTATATTTTGATGTCATTTGTTTTTGAATTTCTGGAGAGTATCTGATCTTATCAAAGACATTTTTTAATCTTTTTGAAAATTTCAATTGTAATTTATCATAATTATCGTCTTGAATATCTTTTTTAGTTTTGATTATTATTTTGTCTTCTTTATTAGAAATTCTTGTCTGAATAAAAGTTTTACATGATTCTTCATATATTTGTTTTATAATTATTAGTGCTCTGTCTTCGCTTGTATAACTCGGCTTATAAAAGATTCCATCGATAGCTATTATATATGCTGTGTCAATATTCTTTAAATAGGGAAGTGCTTTTTGTGTTCCTATTAATATTCTTGGGTTTTTATTTTCTTCATTAAATATATTAATTATTTTATGTAGTTCTTTCTGTTTTGGTGCATGTGTTGAATCAATAATATAAATTTGATTTTTTAGTTTTGGAAATATTTTTTCAAGTTCTTTCTGGATTGTTTCTGTTCCAACCCCAAGTGTTTGAAGTTTCCATGATCCACAGAATTGGCAAGTATCAAAAGCAGGAATTATATTGCCTGTAATAGAGTTTATGAAGAAATACTTCTTATTTAAGTTTTTTGTATTTTTTTTTATATATAAACTATATGGAAATCCTGTTGTAATATCTTGTACTAATTTTCCACAATCACGACAAATAATATTTGGGGCGAGACCTTTACGTTGTGTATAAAAAAAGATTCTCTCATTATCTTTAATTGATTTTTTTATTTTTTCTATAAGTTTTTTAGAAAATGGAGAAAACTCTTTATTAAATAAAAGACTTTTTATTCTTTCTTGATCTGTTTGTTTTGTTTTTATTTCTTCCTTGTAATTAACAAGAGAAATCTTTTTTGGAGAAAAAACTTCCATATTAATATTATCATTGGCAATATTTTTTAATACTTTTTTATTATTATTAAATCGTATGGTACGTAAAATACTATCTGCTATTACTAAAGATAGTTTTGCATTTTTTGCATATTCTTCAATAAAAACTCTCATATCTATATATGGAGAATTTTTCTGTCTATAATATATAGATGAATCATTGTCTATGAAAATAGTCGCTCTATTTTTTGATTGTATATCAATAAAATTTGGTGTTGAAATAATAAGAGAATGATTCATTTGTAATTTTTTATAATACTCTGTAATTTTTTTATTACTTATTTTTCCATGCAAAGAATATATTTTATTATTAAAATATTTTTCTAAATCATAGGTTATTTTTTTTACTAGTAAAACAGTTGGGCAAATTATATGAACTGATTTACCTTCATTTAATTCTTTTTCTACAAAATGTTTGTATATATTTATCCTTTCTTTATATGATTCTTGAATAAGTTGTTTAGAAAAAGTATTACTTTCAGATTTTGATTTTATTGAACTTTTTCGTATAAATTTATCAAAATTATCTATAATGTGCTTTGGATATGTAATATTAATTAATTTTCCAGCAGAGATAAGATAGTAGTTTCTTAATTTATAAATAGTTTGTAAATATTCATTTGAAAAAATATTTTCACTATAAACTTTTATTATGTTTCGTATTTTAAAATTTTGATTACGAATACTTTGTTTAATATCCTTAACTGTAGATGTAGAAATAACAATTCCTTTTATTTCTTGTCTTCGTAGTGGGATTATTACAAGTGTGCCTGGTATAATCTTTTCAGATGAAAAATAACTAAGAGAATTAGTTAATATTGATGATGTTATTGGGATTACTTCTGCAATTATCATATATTAAGTATACGCTATCTTTCTTTTGTATAAAATGATTGACTAAATTCAGTAAATATCTTATGTTTAAGATAAACTTTTTTCAAAAAACTTAATATTTTATTATGAAACTTTTTTTTAAGGATTTAGATTTATGGGAATTAATTCAGATAAATCATCAAAAAATAATTAGATGGGGTACTTTTTTAGAAAACGATTCTAATTTAAGACATCAAAATAATTTACAACATATAGTTTCGATAACTCATGTTTCAACATGGATATGTTTTGAATTAGAAGAATATATATTTTTTGATAGTGGATTAATTCTTTCTGCTATTAATATTCATGAACATGGGGAGGCTCTTTTAAAGAGAGATATTATATATGATGAGAAGAATAAGAATCCTCTTGATGATGTCTTTGAATATGAAAAAGTAAATGAGATTTTTTATAATATATTTGGTAACAATCAAATATTATATAAAAAGATGCAAAAATCTTTTTTATTGCAATTTGTAACACAAGAAAATAAGTGGAAAAATTTCTCACATGAAGCTCAAAAAATTCTTTTCAACTTAAAAGAAAAAAAATATATTGAAGGAAAAATATTTAATGCTATTGAAAGATATGAATATATATATTATTGTTTGGAAAAAAATTCTACTAATAATAAAAAACTTTTATTAAATGTTCTTGGAAATCAAGTAAAATACCTTGATAAATATGCCTCTGGTGATATTCCAGGTTTTGATAATATATGGACTAAAGAAATGTCTAAGGAAGCAAAAATTATATTATCTATATAGATTCAAAAAACGAAATGAGATTTATTCTAATTTCGTTTTTTAATTAGAGTTATTTACGTTATAATAATTGTTATGGAAGAACAAATAGATATTTTAAATGAGAAAGGTGAGTCAACTGGCGAGGTGTATACAAAAAAAGAAGTTCATGAAAAAGGTTTATGGCATAAATCCGTACATGTATGGATAATTAATTCTAATTGTGAATTATTGTTGCAACACAGGGCTAATGAAAAAGAAAGTTATGGGGATTTTTTAGATATTTCTGTTGCTGGACATGTTTCTTCTTGTGAATCAAGTATTACGTCAGCATTACGTGAAATAGAAGAAGAGATTGGTATTAAGATTTCA
>CAYOMN010000013.1:14453-16350 GCA_964405115.1 uncultured Candidatus Saccharibacteria bacterium
AAAATCATTTTTCACTTTTAGCTAATAACTTATAATTTTCTTAAATTTCCTTAACAATTTGTATATCAGCTCCAATTGAATTTAACCTTTCTACTATATTTTCATATCCTCGTTTAATTGCATAAACATTTCGTAGAATAGAACGTCCTTCAATTCCAAGCATTGTAACCATAATCATAACAGATGGGCGAAGTGCTGGTGGACATACAATTTCTCCTGCTGATAGCTTAAATCCACCCTCAACATATACACGATGTGGATCAGCAAGTCTTATTGATGCCCCAAGACGGTTTAATTCAGTAAAATAAATAGCACGATTTTCCCACATCCAATCATGTATTAGGGTTGTTCCTTTTGCTTTTAGTGCAATTGGAACAAAGAATGGTAGGTTATCTGTATTAATTCCAGGATATGGTTGAGCATGGATCTTATCAGTAAGCGCTACCATTTTGATTGGTGGAAGTATTTTTATATCCACAAGATTGGTTCTTCTATTCTTTGCTTTATATATTTCACCAATTTTCATTCTAACACCCATTTTTCTAAGCTTTAACATTTCCAGCTTTAAAAAATCAATTGGACATCTTTTTATTGTAAGTTTTGAATTTGTAACTATCGCAGATGTTATAAACATCATTGATTCAATTGGGTCTTCACTGTTGTCATGAGTGATATTCACATTTATATCTTTTTTCCCATGTATTATTAGTTTCAATGACCCAATACCCTCGATCTTTATTCCAAGTCTTTGTAAATAGAAACATACATCTTGAACCATATAGTTTTGTTGAGCGAAGTGAATTGTTGTTACACCATCAATACCTGCTGCAGCAATAATTATATTTTCAGTTGCTGTATCTGAGGCTTCATACATAACAATATCAGCACCTTTTAACTTCTTTTTTCTTATTATGTGATATCCAGTTGATTTCGAAGATATTGATACTCCAAATTGTTCTATTCCATGTTTATGAGCTGCAATAGTTCTAGATCCCATCTTACACCCTCCTGCAGTTGGAATTTCAAATTCTCTAAGATGATGAATTAATGCTCCTATGGACATAATAAAGGAACGAACACGTTTTGCTGATTTTTTATTTATTTGATCAAATTTGAATTTTTTTGGAGGTGTAATTACAAGAGTATTTGTATTATTTATCCAATCACATTTTACTCCGATTGATTCAAATATTTCAATAATTCTAAATACTTCTTGTATACGTGGAATACCACGCAATGTTGATACCCCTTTATTTAATAATGCCGCATGCATTAATCCCATTGCTCCATTTTTTGAAGTATTTGTTTCAATTGATCCAGATAATTTTTTACCACCATTAATTATAAAATCATCCCGTTCCTCACGATCTAATTTTATAATTGGATGATTAAGTACTTCTCCGACTTTTATTAATTCACCGGTTGAAAAATTTAACCCACCTTTTTCCATTCTAGCAATAGCAGATTGTTTCTTTCCAAGCTTTTCCGCAAGTTCTGCTTGGGTAAGACCACGTTCTTTTCTTAGTTTACGAATAAAATTTCCAATTTCTATATATTTTTTTAATTCATCTTTCATTTTTATTTTTCAAAGTTACCATATTAATATACCATATATGTTATATTTAGTTTTTTTTATACACCAGTTATCAACAAGAGTTTTTTTTTACTTTTTTTAGAAAATCATTATACTTAAGTACATGTCTATATTCTCAAAAAAATTAGGAATCGATTTAGGTACAACAAATATCCTAGTATATCTTCCTGGAAAGGGTGTTGTTCTCGATGAGCCATCTGTTGTTGCAATTTCAGCACGAGATAATAAAATACTTGCCGTTGGACGTGAGGCGAAAGAAATGATAGGAAAAACACCTGATGATATTATTGCCTTTAGGCCAAT
>CAYOMN010000014.1:0-15859 GCA_964405115.1 uncultured Candidatus Saccharibacteria bacterium
CACCCATCATTTAATTTTATTCCTTTTGACATCCTTTTTGCCATCCATGGCAAGAATTGCTCCCTTGTTGTTACAACATATTCCTTTTCTATTTTATGTTCTTTTCCTGTAATTGCTTTAGTTATCATTCCGTCGTTTGATAATAAAATTAATCCTTCAGATTCCTTATCTAATCTTCCAACAGTATTTAATTTAGAGAATTGTGGAAATATATTAAATATATTTTTTCCTATATCTATATCTTTTGATGATACAATACCACGTGGTTTATAAACGGCCACTGTTATTTTTTTTGATGTATTATTTTTAATATCTTCTGAGTAGGAAATAACATCCTTGTTTGGATCTATTTTGTCGCCAGGTTCTGGTTTTTTGTTATTTATTTTAATATGTCCATCAATAATATTTTTTTTAGCTTCCCGTCTGGACATTTTTCCTTGTTCTGAGAGGTATTTTTCAATACGAATTTTCATATTCTGGAGTATATCATATAAATATTTAATTTAAATTGATATATCTTATTTTATAAATATATTCCAGATATGTCTTGTTTTTATATACCAATCTTCTAGGTTAGAGAACCTATCTTGTTTTTCGATTATTGATAATTTTTCTCCTTTTATTTTTTTAGGTAACATATATGTATATGCCGGGCTGTATAAAAATACAGCAGGAATATCTTTCTTAATTTCTTTCTCTATTATATTTATATCTACGCTAGATTTATCTTTTCTTAATTTTTCTAATTCTTTATCAACCTTACTATTACTATATAAACTAATATTTAAGCCAGGATCATTTTTTTGTGATGAATGCCAAAAAGCATATAAATCTGTTTTCTTTTCTATCATATATCCAAATAATAATATCTCATAATCCCTCGGTCTAATTACTTTTTGGTGTAAATTAGCTTCATCAAAAATACGTATATTAATTTTTATTCCATTTTTTCTTAAACTTTTTTTAATAAAATTAGCAGTTTCTATTAAATCAGGAACATTTGGTACAGACATATCAATAGAAAGTATATATATATTGTCTTTTACTTTTCTTTTATATATGCCATCTATATCTTTTTTCCAACCCTCTTTTTCTAGTCTATCTTCTACAGTTTTTATTTTTTCTATATTTGAATAATTTTCTGTAGATAGTTTACCGATTGGACTGTCAATGGGGTATGCATAACCAGAAAATACACTATTAATTAGATCTTGCTTATTTATAGAAAGTGATATTAATTTTCTTATATCTTTATCTTTTAGTAAATCTTGTTTATTTTGATTAAAGAATAAACCAAATACACGTGGTAATTTACCAGTTATCTCCAATTCACTATCAAATAAATCTTTATTTTCTTTGCTTGCTGATAGTCCATATGCTGAATCTATTTCTCCTTTTCTAAATGCATTTGCAAGATCATTTTCATTTTCATAAAAATGTAGTTCTATTTCTTCTATATAAGCGTTACTATTCTTTGTTCTTTTTAGAATATATGATTCAGGAATACCAGATTTTCTATAATTTATATGTTTGACTTCATAATTTCCAGATCCTACTGGATTAGTATTTAGCATGTTAAAGATAAATTCTTCACCTTTAACATTCTTCCAAAGGTGTTTTGGAAGAATGCCAATAATTAAATTATTTTGAAAGTCACTATATTCCTGACTTAGGATGAAGTTTACTGTATAATTGTCAATTTTCTCCATTTTGATACCTTCCCATTTATTGAATAATGGACTTTTTATTATAGGGTCTTGAATTTTTTCTATCGTGAATATTAAATCATCTATTGTTATTTTTTTACCATCACTAAACAATAGGTTATTTTTTAGTTTTAATGTATATGTTTTTCTATCATTGGATACTTTAATAGACTTAGCTAATTTATATATAATTTTACCAGAGGTATCTTGTTCTATTAGGGAGCTAAATAATAATTTAGTCATATCTTTATCACTTTGTGATTGTGCGAGTACTGGGTTAATAAACCTTGGTGTGCCGATAATTCCTTCTTTGAAAGACCCACCCTCTATTTTTACTATTGAGGTGAATCTACCTTGTAGTTGCCATAGTATTCCTATTAACGATATGATAGCAATAACAAAAAAAACACTCATAAGTTGTTTTATTTTATTTTTTTTCATGTCTTATTTAGTAAGAAAAGACGCTATAGAAGTTATAATAAATAAAATTGCAATGACTAATGCTGTATTAAATACTATTTTATCACTTCCACGACGTGTTTTTTTTACAGTATCAAAAGAATCACTTCCACCGAAAGCACCACCAAGAGATTCTTCTGATTGTTGTAATAATATTATTAATATAAGTAGTATTGATAATATAATTTGTATTATTGGTATATAATCTATTAATGTATTCATATACGTAATATTTTAACAGAAAAAAAAACAAAAAAAATTGACGTATCATAAAAATGTTTTGTTCTTATTTCAATACTTTTATTAAAAAATCCTTTTTGATATAATCATATTATGAGTGAATTTAAATATAGATTTGTTAATTTAATATTATTAGCGATTTTAGGCTTTGGTATCTATTGGGCATTTACAGCGATAGATAATGGAATTATATATGATAAGAATAGTGATGTTGTTTCTGATAATTCGTCTAAAAATGAAAATAGTGTTCCTTCAGAAGAGGTTGTATTATTCGATAATACAAAAACAAAAGACAATGTAGTTGAAGATAAAAAAGAAGAAAAAAAGTTATCTCCAGAAGAAGAAGTGTTATTGGGGAAATTACAGGGACTTATTGATGATAAAGTTTATATGAAGAAGGGTAGTCAAGGAACAAGAGTTGGTAGCGTTCAAGAATTTTTGAATATATATTTTAATACTAATAAAATTATTGATAATGATTATGGACCAGGGACAATGTCAGATGTAAAGAAATTTCAAGAAAATGAAGGTATAGACGCAGATGGGTTATCTGGACCAGAAACCTATAAAGACATGATTTTAATATTAGATAAATAATGTTTTTTATAAAAAACAGAGAAGTAATATTCTTTGTTTTTTACTTGTAACTAATTATTAATGCCCATATACTTGATATATGAAATATATTATTGGTTTGGGAAACCCAGGAAATAACTATAAAACAACTCGTCATAATATTGCATGGATTATTTTTGATGCATTTGGTTTAGAAGGGTGGAAATACGATAAATATATAAATGCTTCATTTGTTGGAGATAGTATTAATAAGGATATTATTTTATTTGTAAAGCCACATACTTTTATGAATCGTTCTGGTGAAATTATTAATGCTTTAAGAAAACAGAATGATTTTTCTTATGAAGATGTGATCATCCTTCATGATGATGTTGACTTGGGCTTTGGTAAGGTGCGTATTTCTTATAACAGAGGAGATGGTGGACATAATGGAGTGAAATCTATTATAAATCATCTAGGTACTAAAAAGATTGTTCGTATTCGTGTTGGTATATCTAGATTACTTGAAGAGGGGAATTTTGCGAAACCTAATGTCTTATCTAGTTTTTCAAATGATGAGATTAATATTATTGAGAAAGAAACTACTGATAAGGTTTCGAATATTATTTATTCACTTATCGTTAATGGAATAGAGAATACAATGAATAAATATAATTAATAAGAGACTGTGGATAACTAATAAGATTCTTCTGGTTTTTTATTTTGTCTGGATGTATATTATATATGGGTATATATTCATAAATATATACTTATTAACAATGATTAATTTAAATAATAATATGTTTAGAAGAAGACAAAATGATAATCATGTTTATAATAGACGTGGAGATGGATTAGGTATTGGATTTGGTGTAGGAAATGGAAATGGACGTGTCGGAGGACAAGGAAGATTTAACGGTGTAGATTTTGTTCCAGGTTTTACAGGAAGAGGAAGAAGAAGAGTAAATAGGAATGTGTGCGGTGCACCAGTTTCAACTTACTTTAAACCAAATGGAATAGAAATTACCAAACTTGAAGTTATTCAATTAGAATTAGATGAATTTGAAGCATTAAGGTTAAAAAATATTGAAGAGCTTGATCAGACTGAAGCTGCAAATAAAATGGAAATTTCTCAAAGTACATTTGCACGGATTCTTGATTCAGCCTATAAAAAAGTCTCAAAGGCACTTGTTAATGGACATGCCATAGAAATACTTAATTAGTATAAAAAACAGATATATTTATATCTGTTTTTTATACTAACAGTGGAGATGGCGGGAATTGAACCCGCGTGTATGAAAGATATCTCTAAATGTCTACATATTTATCTTATCCTAATTTTGTTTAGAGAAAGGTACTAAAGAATAAGCAAAAGCATACACTTCTCGATTTCCTTTATTTCAAAAATAAATCGGATTAATTTTATTTTCTACATTCATTCTTTATGACACAGTATCTTTCACGATGAATAAATGAAAGGCTGAGCTAGCTGCAATTTATATTATGCGTATGCTAGTTCTCCTGTATAAGGAGAAGCTACTGAATTTTTTCCAGTTGTATATTTGTCACGTTTTACAAGTTCATGACCAACTTGATATGCGATTTAGAAATGGAAACTTCATATCGAAGCCAAATCATCCCCATATAGAAAATTTACCATGAAATAGATTTTTTGTCACTAAGTGTATTTATTATAAAGATATAAAGAAATCATCTCTATTTTTATATTCTTTTGATTTTAAAATTGTTGATATCGATTTCTATTTCTATTTCTATGGGATGTTGATTATTTATAGAAAGAGAAAAAAGTCTTTTTGATGAATTATAATTATACTTCAAATATTTTTATGTTATATTTTAGATTATGAAGGATATTGTTATAAAAAATTGATCTTTTTATTATTTAATTTATAAGATTATCTATTTACTATACATTGTTTATGGTTTATATATCTCTATAAATATTTACAAAATATAAGCCACCTTAGCTCAGTTGGTAGAGCAATGCATTCGTAACGCATAGGTCCGCAGTTCGATCCTGCGAGGTGGCTCATTAATAATTATTTTTCATCGCGCGTTCTGCTTCGCGTTTTGATGTTCGATTTTTTAAATCCGCGCGCTTATCGTGAAGCTTCTTTCCTCGAGCAACAGCAATTTCAATTTTTATGAGGTTTCCTTTCTCGTAGATACTAACAGGAGCAAGTGTTAATCCTTTTTGTTTTGTTTTTTCTTTCAATTTTTCTATTTGTTTTTTATGGAGAAGGAGTTTTCTTTTTCTATAAGTATCAATATTTTCATATATTTTGTGTCCCGCTTGATAATGGGGAATGTGGCAGGAAATAAGAAAAACCTCATTGTTCATAACTGAGATATATGCTTCTTTAAGTGAACCGTGTTTTTTACGAAGAGATTTTATTTCTGAGCCTGTTAGTTTTATCCCGGCTTCAATAGTATCGATGATTTCGTAGGAGTGATGAAGTTTTTTATTTACGAGTAAATTCATAATTAGAGTATAACGAAATGAAAAAAAATATAAATAAAAAAAATGGAGGAAACTTAATGTTCCTCCTTAAAACTTTTTATTTATTCCTACTTGTTGAGTTGCCTCATTTTTTGTAAATTTAAAAGTTAATATTAATTTATGTCCAGTATCTTATATTAAATCCATAACCACCAAACATTTCTGTAACTATTTCATATTCAGGAGTATATCTTTTTTTGTTGAGTTCCAGATTTTCTTCGTCAAAGATAGGAATACAGTTATTTTTACATGCCAAACTTGCAGCATCTTTAAATAGATTTTCTACTCCTGGTTCAGGTTGGAAGGAATTAGCATTTTTTTTCGAAAAGGAATGTTCTTTTTTTTCTACCATGATTATCTATTTTTAGTGAATATTTAATTATATTATATGTTATCACATATAATATAATTGTCAAGCGGTTATGAAATATGCATCAAAAAATGGAGGAAACTGATGTTCCTCCTTTCGTCTTTTTATTTCTTTTTTTGTCCAGAACACTAATATGAGTTATTAATAAATTGACTGATTTTTTTCTCTAGTTCACATTTGTTACTCCTAGTTACTTATATAAGCCTTTTTACCTATATAGGGTGTCAGCCTATATATATTGTTTATATTCCTTATTTAAAAGTTTTAAATAAACAACCCCATCTTTACCTCCTTTTTAATATTAATTTATTTTTTTAAGATCCGATTTAAATCAGATGTATTTAATATAATATCATATATGGACTATTTGTCAAGCACTTGTAACAAATATTTTGATTGTTACAATAAATATATGAAATTTAAATTCGAAGAAGTATTAAAACCAAAGAAGAAAAAGAAAAGAGGAAAAAACAAAAAGCCATCTTTTGCTATGCAACTTGCTACTAGTATTATTTTATTTTTAATGATTGGTACCATAGCAGATCATTTTTTTTCAAACAAAGAAGATGCAAAGATAACACTATCTGATCTAACTACACTTATATCAGAAAATAAAGTAGAAAAGATTGTAGTAAAAGGTGATAATTTAGACATAACACTTCTTAAAAAGAAAGATGGGAAATCAATAAAAAAAGAATCAAAAAAAGAAGAAGGAACAGCTCTTTCTGAAACTCTTGTAAACTATGGAGTAACACCAGAAATGTTGAAAACATTAAACATAGATATTAATGATCCATCTGGATTTATTTATTGGATGGGTATGTTGCTGCCATTTTTCTTGCCATTGGCTGGTTTATTATTTATTGTTTGGTTTTTTATGAAGCAAATGAAAGGATCAAACAACAAAGCAATGAGTTTTGGGAATTCTAAAGCTAGATTAATTAATCCAAGAGATAAAAGCAAAAGGATTCTTTTTAAAGATGTTGCAGGAAATGAAAATGCAAAACAAGAATTGCAAGAAATGGTTGAGTTTTTAAAGAATCCAAAAAAATTCATTGATATGGGAGCAAAAATTCCAAAAGGGGTTCTAATGACAGGTCTTCCTGGTACAGGAAAAACAATGATGGCAAAAGCTGTTGCTGGAGAAGCCAAAGTACCGTTTTTCTATTTATCAGGGTCTGATTTTGTGGAGATGTTTGTCGGTGTAGGTGCAAGTCGTGTACGTGATTTGTTTAAGATGGCTAAAAAAATGTCACCTTCTATTATATTTATAGATGAGATAGATGCAGTTGGACGTTCTCGTGGTGTTGGTATAGGTGGTGGAAACGATGAAAGAGAGCAAACATTAAATCAAATATTAGTTGAAATGGATGGTTTTGAAACGAATGAAAAAGTTATTGTTATGGCCGCAACAAATAGAGATGACGTCTTAGACAAAGCGCTTCTACGTCCAGGACGATTTGATAGACGTGTTCATATTGAACTACCAGATAGAAAAGATCGTCGTGCTATTTTAGATATTCATGCACAAAAAAAACCGCTTGATTCTAATACAGATTTACAAGTAATTGCTGAACGTACTGCAGGGTTCTCAGGTGCAGATTTAGAGTCAATAATGAATGAAGCAGCAATAATAGCTACAATGTCAAAGCATAAGAATATTTTACAAGATGATTTAATTAATGCTTTTGAAAAAGTTCTTATGGGTCCAAAGCGTAAATCACATCTTGCAAGTGATCATGAAAAACGTATTACTGCATATCATGAGGCTGGGCACGCAATTGTTGCCTCTGTTTTACCAAATGCAGATCCTGTTCATAAGGTGACAATTATACCACGTGGAAGTGCTGGAGGGTTTACTATGAAGTTACCACTTGACGAAAGACGTTTACCAACACGTGCTGTATACCATGATGATATAGCAATGGGACTTGGTGGGTATGCTGCGGAATTAAAGATGTTTGGAGATATTACAACTGGACCATCAAATGATTTAAAGGTTGCTACAGCTACTGCTCGTGATATGGTAACAAAATTTGGAATGAATGATTCAATTGGACCAGTTGTTGTTACTGGAGAATCTTCACAGACAATATTTGGTGGACATGTACCATCAACAAAGCGTTCTGATAAATTACTTGAAACGATAGATAATGAGATTAGATCTATAGTAGAACATGGGTTGGAACGAGCTAGAAAAGTACTTGAAGATTATTATGATGCTTTTGTCGATATTGCAGAAACATTATTAAAAACAGAAACACTAGAACATGCTGATTATAATAGAATACTTGAAAAGTATGGAATTCCTACAAAGGAATTAAAAAACTTAGTTTAAAAAATTAAAAAAGAAAGTATTTAGCTTTCTTTTTCTGTTTGACATTTTTCTGTGAATTTATCTTTTAGTAGTTGTTCAGTTCCAATATCTAGTTTATCTGTTACAAAGATCATAAGTTCTTCGTTTAGATTCATATCTTCTTTCATTGCTATCATTATATGTTCCATTGGAAATGGAGATATCCACATTGAGTTTTTTATTTGTACAAATTGAGCTTTTGATAAAAGATATCTTAGAGCATCACGTTCATTTTTTCTATCTTCTGGTATATCGATTATAATAATACGCCAATACCCATCCCATTCGGTAGATACTAGATGTTTTTGTGATGTAAGCTTTATCTTTCTAAGTTTATTTTTACCAGTTTTTGTTAATGATAAAAAAGAAGAAAACTCAGTTTCGTGTTCTTTTATTAGATTATCATTAAGCATTCTTTTTATTGTTTTGTTAAAGATATATTTTGGTTTTGTATTTCCACAGTAATTGATATCTGACTTCTTGATGAATAATTCTATTTCTTTATTAAGTTTTTTTTGTTTTAATGCTTTTTTACCAGATAAAAAGTCTAATATTATTTCTTGTATTGATTTTTTTGATTGATTTTTCATATATATTAAATATATATATAATTTAATGAAAGGCAAGAATTAATAAATTAAATATAGAAGTTACTTTTTATATTTATATTGTTTTTCATAAACATGAAAAACTTGTCAAAAATATCAACTTGTGTATATTATATATGTAAGCTAATTAATTTAGTTTTTATTTAATTTATTATGAGCAAAAATATAAAAAAAGAAAAACCTGTTGATGACACTGTTCATGAGAGTTTGGATGATATTCAATATGAGCTTGATGAAACCGAATACGAGGATGTTAGTCAAAAGGAAAAACTTAAAAAACTTCGGAAACAATTAAAAGAAGAAAAAGCGAAATCGCAAGAATATTTAACCGGTTGGCAAACAGAAAGAGCTTCATTTGCAAACTATAAAACAAATGAGGAAAAGACACGTCTTGAAAGAAAAGATATGATAAAGATTGATTTTGTTTCAGACTTATTTCCTGTACTTGATAGTTTTGATATGGCGTTTTCAAACAAAGAAGCTTGGGGAAAAGTTGATTCAGCATGGAGAACAGGTGTTGAGTATATTCATACACAATTTATGAATATTTTAGAACAGTATGGGATTAAATTAATTAATGAATTAGATGTACTATTTGATCCAAATATTCATGAACAATCTGATATTGTATTAACTAGAGATAAGGATAAGGTTGGGACTATTGCTAGTATTATTCAAATAGGATATAGAACTGATAACATTGTTATTCGACCAGCTAAAGTTAATGTTTATAAATTAGAAGAAAAATAACATGAAGATAATAAGTTCTGAGTTTAAACATAATACGTTAATACCTAAAAAGTATACATGTAACGGAATGGATATAAATCCACCTTTTGAATTTTTAGATGTTCCATATGAAGCAAAGAGCCTTGTGTTTATGATGGAAGATCCAGATGTTCCGAAATTCTTACGAGAAGATGGGATGTGGATTCATTGGGTTTTATGGAACATTGATCCTAAATTAAGATTAATAGAAGAAGGAGTTGCACCAAAAGCTGTATATGGAATAACAACAAAAAGAACATTAGGGTATGGTGGTCCATGTCCACCAGATGGACAGCATCGTTATTTTTTTAAATTATATGCTTTAGATATAGAACTTGATTTAAAAGAGGGATCAACTAAAGAAGAATTAGAAAAAGTAATGAATAGTCATATTATTGATCAGTCAGAATTTATTGGTCTATATGAACAAATTAAATAGATTAAATAATTATTATTAAAATTAATACAAAAATATTATGTCAAAAATTATAGGAATAGACTTGGGTACTACAAACTCAGCGGTTGCCATCATAGAAGGTGGACAACCAAAAATTATTGAAAATGCAGAAGGGAATAGAACTACGCCATCAATCATGGCTATTGGTAAAAATGGCGATAGATTAGTTGGAACACTTGCAAAGCGTCAGGCAGTAACAAATCCTGAAAATACTATCTTTGGAGTAAAGCGATACATGGGGCACAAATTCTCAGATGATGCTATTCAAAAAGATCTAAAGCATTCTCCTTTTAAAATTTCAAAAGGAAAAGATGGTGGTGTTGTAATTACAATGGATGGAAAAGAAATGCGCCCTGAAGAAATTTCAGCAATGCTTTTAAAAAAAATTAAAACAGACATAGAGTCAAAAATTGGAGAAAAGGTTACAGAAGCAGTAATTACAGTTCCTGCTTATTTTAACGATTCACAAAGACAGGCGACAAAAGACGCTGGAAAGATTGCTGGACTTGATGTTAAAAGAATTATTAATGAACCAACTGCTGCAGCATTGTCATATGGTTTTAATAAAAAGAAAGACGAAAAAATAGTAGTTTATGATTTTGGTGGTGGAACTTTTGATATTTCAGTTCTTGAAGTAGGTGACGATGTTGTTGAGGTAAAAGCAACAGGTGGAGATGCTCATATGGGAGGTGAAGACATAGATAGAGCTATTATTGCATGGATGACAGATGAATTTAAGAAAGAAACAGGCGTTGATTTATCTAATGACGTTCTTGCTCTACAAAGATTAAAGGAGGCAGCTGAAAAAGCAAAACACGAGCTTTCAAATACAACAGAAACAGAGATTAATATTCCATTTATTACTTCTAGTGATGCTGGACCTGTTCATCTTTTACTTAAACTTTCTCGTGCTAAGTTAGAAGAACTTGCTGCTCCATATATTGATAAGTCAATAGAAATCACAAAAGATGTTCTAAAATCAGCTAAGATGAAAGCTTCAGATGTTAATGAAGTTATTCTTGTTGGGGGGCAAACACGAATGCCAAAGATTGGTGAACTAGTAAAAGATTTATTTGGAAGAGAACCAAATAAATCAATTAACCCAGATGAGGTTGTTGCTATGGGAGCAGCAATTCAAGCTGGAGTATTACAGGGAGATGTAAAGGATGTATTACTTTTGGATGTTATACCACTTTCACTTTCAATTGAAACAATGGGTGGAGTTGCAACAAAACTTGTTGAAAAAAATACTACTATTCCAGCATCTGCTTCGCAAGTATTCTCAACTGCAGTTGATAATCAACCATCTGTAGAAATTCATATTACACAGGGTGAACGACCACTTGCTACTGATAATAAATCTCTAGGAAGATTTATTCTTGAAGGAATTGCACCAGCGCCACGTGGTGTTCCACAGGTTGAAGTAACGTTTAATGTTGATGCAAATGGAATTCTTGAAGTATCAGCAAAAGATAAGGCAACAGGAAAAGAAAATTCAATTAGAATTGAGGGTGGTTCTAAACTTACAGAAGAGGAAATAAAGAAGATGCAACAAGATGCTGACGATAATGCTGAAGCAGATAAAAAGAAAAAAGAAATTATCGACGCTAAAAATATGGCCGAATCTGTAATTTTCTCTGCTGAGAAATCTTTGAAAGAATATGGGGATAAGGTTTCAGATGATACAAAGAAAGAAGTAGAAGAAACCATAGAATCTTTGAAAAAAGTAAAAGATGGAGAAGATAAAGATGCCATTGAGACAGAAACTGCAAAAGTTTCCACTGCTATGTCAAAAATAGGAGAAGAGATGGCAAAAGCTAGTGCTGAAGCTCAAAAGGAAGAAGGAGAGAAAAAGGAAGGAGAACCAGAGGTTAAAGAAGCAGAAGTTGTCGATGAAGATAAGAAAAATGATGAAGATAAATAAGTTAGTTTTTCTGAGTAGTAATATATTCATATATTACTATGATTGAGTAACTAAAATTATTATATAATATTATGTCAAAAGATTATTACAAGACCCTTGATGTAGATAAAAATGCTACACAAGATGAAATAAAAAAGGCGTTTCACAAAATGGCTCATAAATATCATCCAGATAAAGAAGGGGGTGATGAAAAGAAGTTTAAGGAAGCCAATGAGGCTTATCAAAACCTTTATGATAAAAAGAAACGAGAACAATATGATCGTTTTGGATCTTCTGGTCCACAAATGGGTGGTTTTAGTGGTGGTCAAAGTCAAGGTTTTGGTGGATTTGATTTTTCAGGTTTTCAAAATGCAGGTGGTCAATCTGGAGGTTTTGATTTTGGAGATATAGATCTTGGTGATTTATTTGGTGGTGGTTTTGGTGGAAGAAGGCATCAACAACAAGGACAAGATTTACAGGTTAATATTAATTTAACTTTTAAAGAATCAATATTCGGAGTAAAAAAATCAATTAATATTGAGCATAATAAGAAATGTATTGATTGTAATGGTACTGGTGCAGAGAATGGTTCTGATTTTGATACTTGTTCGGAATGTAATGGTTCTGGAAAAGTACAACAACGTATGATGGGTATTTTTGCAACAGTTACTGAATGTCCAACTTGTAAAGGAAAAGGAAAGATTCCTAAAAATAAATGTAAAAAATGTCGTGGTGCTGGAATTATTCGTGAAAAAGAAGTTGTTGAATTTGAAATTCCAGCTGGAATTAAACACGGAGATACATTACGTATTTCTGGAAAAGGAGAGGCAATCTCCGGTGGTGTGGCTGGAGATCTCTTCGTACAAATAACTGTTTCTCAAGATAAGAAATTTAAACGTAATGGATATGATTTGACTCTTGATCAGGAAATTACAGTATCAGAAGCAATATTAGGTTCTAAACGTGAGATTACTCTACTTGATGATTCAAGAATAGATATTAAGATTCCTGTTGGAACTCAATCAGGTACTATTTTGCGTGTTAGTGGAAAAGGGATTAATACGGGAAGAATAAAAGGTAATCTAATGGTAAAAATAAATGTACACATACCAAAGAAACTTTCAAAGACTGCAAAAGAAGCTATGGAAATTTTACGATCAGAAGGATATTAAGACATTAATTAATAAAGAAAATCATTATAAAAAATATTATTTAGTATTTCTTATATTATATCCTGGTCTAATAATAAAATTATATTTTTTCTATTTCTTGTTTATCTTTAGAATCCAGTATTTTAAAACCTTTTTCTTTTATTTTATTACGTAGTTCATCTGATCTGTCCCAATCCATATCTTTTCGTGCCTGTTTTCTTTTTTCTAAGAGTGAAATAATTTCTGAAGGAATTTCCATTTCTTTTTCTTTAAAGTTTTCCAAATTAATACCAAGAATATAGTCAAAGTCATATGCTGTAGCCAATTTATCAGCATCAGGAATATTAGATTTTAGCATTGTATGAAAGATAGCTAATGCTTCAGGTGTATTAAAATCATCAGATATGGCTTCTTTAAATTTAGATTTAAAGTCTTCGTTAATTATTCCTATGCTATTTTTTGATTTTAATTTATTTATTTGTTTATAAATTCTCTCCAAAGAACTTTTTGAACTTTGAAGTATATCCCACGTAAAATCTGTTTGTGATCTGTAAACAGATTGTAAAAAAAGATATCGCATGTCTAAGGGTGAAAATCCTTTTTCTTTTAGATTAGTTAATGTTAAGTTGTTACCTTTTGATTTTGATAGTTTTTTTCCATTTATATTTAGAAATTCTCCGTGTACCCAATAATGTACAAAAGTTTTTCCTGTGGAACATTCTGATTGAGCAATTTCATTATTATGGTGAACAGATTTTAGGTCATAACCTCCTGTATGAATGTCAATAGTTTCACCAAGATATTTCATACTCATACCAGAACATTCGATGTGCCATCCAGGAAAACCATGTCCCCATGGAGAATTCCATCCGTTTTTATCGTCAAATTTCCAAAGTGCAAAATCAGCATGAAATTTTTTTTCAGTATTAATACAAACTCGAGGTTGAGATTTTTCGTCTAAATTCAACCCTCCGAGTTTTCCATAATCTTTCATCTTTTTTGTATTGAAATATATCCCATCAGATGTTATATATGTGTATCCCTTTTTTTCTAGAATTGATATTATTTTAATATCTTCTTCTATGTTATCTGATGCTTTTGGAAGATAATGTGGTGTTAATATGTTTAGTTTTTTAAGGTCTTTTTTAAACGCTTCGGTATAAATTTCTCCAACTTTTAACATGTTTTTAAGTGTTATTTCCATATTATGTCGTTTTAATGCTTTTGTCATTTTGTCATTCCCATCATCTCCATCTGATATAAGATGTCCAACATCAGTTATATTGATTACCTGTGTAACTTTGTATCCTAAATATTCAAAAGTACGACGTATTATATCTGCCATAAAAAAGGAACGTAGGTTTCCAATATGAACATAATCATATACAGTAGGTCCACAGTGATACATTGATACCTCTCCTTTTTTTAATGGTTTAAATTTTTCTTTTTTCTTTGTGAGTGAGTTAAATATTTTCATATAAAAAGTATATCATTTTTAGTTGTATTTTAAAGACTTCTATGTATAATAGTTAGCATTATGAATAAAGAATTCGCAATTATTGAAACAGGTGGGAAACAATACCGAGTTTCAGAAGGTGATATCATCACAATAGAAAAAATAAAAGGAGAATTCAGCAAAGGAGACAAGATTGTTTTTGAAAATGTTTTAATGACTGATACAGGTTCAGACAGTAAAATAGGAACCCCATATCTTGCTGGAGTAAAAGTGACTGGAGAATTAATTGACGAGGGAAGATCTAAAAAAGTTACTGTAATTCGTTATAAATCTAAATCACGATATTTTAAGAAGAAAGGACACAGGCAACCTTTTATGAAAGTAAAGATTACAAAATTAGCGTAAAAAAAATAGAGTATAGACTCTATTTTTTTTAGCAATAATCGCAGAACGATTACTAGATAGAAAATGGACAGCGTCACTCTCGGCCTCACAAGCTCGGCGAGACACGAAGTGCATTTCACTTTGTTTTTGTGGGTTCACATTATAGTACAATACATCACATTATTTTTAATAAAGCATATTATAATATATAATATAGATGTTGATAATCAGAAATATCTTTATGAATAACAAAGTAGTACAGAAATTTTGAAAAAATATGAAAAAAATTCGCGAAGCGAAGAAAATGTCAAAGGGCGATATTTATCATGCAACGAAAATTGAGCGAGCATATAATTAGTAATCTTGAAGTATGTAAACAAAACCATTTTGAAACAATGGGAAAATGCCAATATGTTGATGGTTAATGTTTCTGATTTAACAAAATAATTATGAAAAAACAAGTTTCAAACAAGCACTTGAAAAATGCTAATAAGGCAAAAAAAGATGAGTTTTATACTCAGCTTTCTGATATTGAAAAAGAATTGAAGCATTACAAAAGCCAATTCAGAGGAAAAGTTGTTTATTGTAACGCAGATGATCCGTTTGAAAGTAATTTTTTCAAATATTTTGCCTCTAATTTTAATTCACTCGGACTTAAAAAACTTATTGCTACAAGTTATGCTGGTTCCACTATTGTCGGCGGACAACTTTCGTTGTTTGAAGTAGAGGGGTTAAAAACTAAAAAAGAAAAAGAACCATTTAAAATTGAAATTAATGAAGTAAAAGATGTTAATAATGATGGAGCTGTTAATTTAGCCGACATTGAATGGTTGTTAAAAAATGATGTAAATGTTGCTACACCACTTAAGGGCGATGGTGATTTTAGAAGTGAAGAATCTATAAAAATTTTAAAAGAAGCTGACAT
>CAYOMN010000015.1:0-15562 GCA_964405115.1 uncultured Candidatus Saccharibacteria bacterium
TACCAATCCTTCACTTTTAAATAATTGCCCATTATCCAAAATATAAAAAGTTTTATACAATTAACAAGAAATATCACGCACACGATGAAGAAAATCGATATAAAATCGGTAATGAGGTCGAAATTATAGAAACAAAACCTATTTCAAAGAAAAAGAGTTTTAAGGTTATATATAAATAAATATTATGATTCAAGTAGGAACAAATGTAAAAATTACAGATAATACAGGAGGAAAAACTGGAAGAGTATTTAAAATATTAGGTGGATCTAAAAGGCGATATGCTAGACTTGGAGATCTTGTTGTTCTTTCCATAAAAACAGCTGAACCAAGAAAACTTGTAAAAAAGAAAGACGTTGTGAGGGCGGTTGTTGTACGACAAAATAAAGAATTTAGACGAAAGGATGGATCATATATTCGTTTTGATGATAACGCCGTTGTGATTATTGATGCAAAGGGTGAACCAAAAGGAGCTCGTATTTTCGGACCAATTCCACGTGAATTAGCAGAGAGGGGATATCAAAAAATCATCTCATTAGCCCCAGAGGTATTATAGTATTATGAAAATAAAAAAAGGAGATAATGTTATTGTAAAGACTGGTTCACGTAACGATAAGGGTAAAATGGGTAAGGTATTAAGGATCTTTAATAATACAAATAAAGTTTTAGTAGAAGGTATTAATATAAAAAATAAAATAACACGTGATCCACAAGGTAAGAAAAAAGCTGTTAAAGTAGAATATCCAATAGATGTTTCAAATGTTATGTTTTTTGATGCTAAGTCAAAGAAAGGTACAAGACTCGGTTTTAAAATTGATAAAGATGGTAATAAAGTTCGAATTGCAAAGGCAAGTGGAACTGAATTAAAATAAAGATTATGAAATCATTAAAAGAAAAACAAGTAAATGCTTTTGATAATTTAAAGGAAAATCTAGGTTTGAATAACATAATGGATGTTCCAAAAATTGAGAAGATTGTTATAAATGTTGGTACTGGTTCTCGTCAAAAGAAAGATAGATTTGCAAACGAATATATTGCTGATCAACTAGCAATAATAACAGGACAAAAATCTACTGTTAAATCTGCAAAATCATCTATTGCTGGGTTTAAAATTCGTGAAGGAGATAAGATTGGACAATCTATTACACTTAGGGGTGAAAAGATGAATTCTTTCTTTGATAAGTTGGTAAACATCGCATTACCTAGAACAAAGGACTTTAGAGGAATTGATACAAAATCAATTGATGAGATGGGAAACCTTACAATTGGTATAAAAGAGCATACTATATTTCCAGAGACTGGAGATGAAGAGTTACACAAAATATTTGGATTATCCGTTACCGTTGTGACCACAGCTAGGAATAAAGAAAATGCTGAAAAATATCTTAATTATTTAGGTGTACCATTTAAGAAAAAAACTAACTAGTATTAGTTTTTTCTTTAAAAACTTGCATATTTTGTTATAATTACTCTATGGATTTTATAAAAGATTTAAAAGGAAAATCATGGATTGATTGGATAAAGATTATTATTGCAATTGATATTTCATCTGTTGGTATAGGTTTAATTATTGGAATAGATTTTCATGTATTTGCTAATTTACTCGGCTTTATATCTAGAATATTTTTTGGAGTACTCTATGTTTTTGTAGCGGTCTTAATGTTAAAACGTGTTTTTCCAACGGTATTGCATGTTGACGGTAATGATGATCTAGAAAAGGGAGATTCAAATACTAATTCTGATATCTTAAGATGGACTGTTTTTATAAAAAAAATGATAAAAAAGATAATAAAGAAGATTATCTCAATTTCAGAGATTGTTATGGATAAAATTGATGAAAAATTGGATAAAATTGAATTGTTTTTTAAAAAAAGAAAAGCAGAAATAAAAAGTGAAATTAAAGAAGTGACAAGAAATAATTATATGGGGTCAAGAGAGATAAGGAATAAGTTCTTAATGTTTTTTGAAAAAAGAGGTCATGCTGTTATTACTTCTGCATCGTTGATAACTACTGACGTTGCAGGAGAAACCAATTTAACTTTATTCAATACTGCTGGAATGCAACCACTTATTCAATATCTCATGGGTAAAAAGCATGAAAAAGGTACAAGGTTAGTTAGTTCACAAAGGTGTGTTAGGACTGTTGATATAGAAGAAGTTGGAGATAATACTCACGCAAGTTTTTTTGAAATGTTAGGAAATTGGTCACTTGGTGATTATTTTAAAGATGATTCAATAAGGTGGTCTTGGGAATTTTTAACAGATGAAAAAGAAGGTCTTGGTCTTGACCCAAGAAGGATTTTTGTAACCGTTTTCAGCGGTGGAAAGATTGATGGAAAAGATGTAGAAAAAGATGAAGCTTCAATAGAAATATGGAAGGATATATTAGAGGAAGCCGGTCTTAATTATGAAAAACGTATTTTTTATAAGTTGAATGATAACTGGTGGTCTGCTGGAGATAACTCACCATGTGGAGCTACGACAGAAATATTTTACGACATATCAGGTGAATTTTTGAATGGTTTAAATCAAGATGAATTTGAAAAATTTGAGGATGATCAGAAAATTGTAGAAATATGGAATAATGTATTTATGGAATTCATAAAAGAAAACGGTATTGTTGTTGGAGATTTAGCTAAAAAAAATGTTGATACTGGTGCAGGATTGGAACGACTTACCGCTGTATTACAAAGAGTTCCTTCTATATATGATACAGATTTATTTTTTCCAATAATGGATATCTTAAAAAAAGAATCTAAAAGTTTTTCAGAGTACGAAGCACGTATAATAGCTGATCATATAAAAACTACTATATTTATGGTATTTGATGGGGTTAATGTTTCAAATAGTGGTCGTGGTTATGTATTAAGAAAAATGATTAGAAGGGCTGTAAATAATATGCAGGTTATTGGATTTAATATAACTAATACTCAATTAATTATTGATACTGTTGTTCTAATGTATGAAGGTATTTATAATCTTTCGACAAAAGTTGAGTTGATAAAGAGGGTACTTAGTGATGAATTTAATAAATATATTAAAACATTAGAAGTGGGTAAAAAAGAGTTAACAAAATTATCTAGAATGGAAAATTTTGAGTTAAGTGGTGAAATTATAGCAAATTTAGAACAAACATATGGGTTACCTTTTGATATTACAAGTAGAATTGCAAAAAATATGGGTATTAAAATTTTAAAGTCTTCTATAAAAGATTATGAAAAATTAAAAAATGAGCATAAAGAAAAATCTAGAATTGCAGGGGAAGTGAAGTTTAAAGGAGGCCTCGCAAGTGATTCTCTAAAGGTTACAGCACTTCATACTGTTACACATTTAATGCTTGCTGGCTTAAGGAAGTATTTAGGTGATTCTATATATCAAAAAGGATCTAATATAACAGAAAATAGAACAAGATTTGATTTTTCTTTTAATGAGAAAGTTTCTCGAGATCTTTTAAATAAAGTAGAAGAATATGTAAACTCTATAATACAATCAGGGGCAATTGTTTCCATGAAAAAAATGAAAAAAGAAGATGCTAAAAAATTAGATGTTGTTGGCTCTTTCTGGGAGAAGTATCCAGACGAAGTTAATGTATATGTTATTAAAGACAAAGATAATGGCGTTGTATATTCAAAAGAACTTTGTGGTGGTCCACATGTTTCATCTATGGATGATATATCAAAGTTTGGTGTATTTAAAATTAAAAAAGAAGAATCTTCATCGGCTGGGATTAGGAGAATAAAAGCTGTGTTGGAATAATAAGATAAAAATATGTAATTGATGTCAGTATACAGTGTTTAATATCTGGTCAAACAGAATAAGAAAAGTATTCAACAATAAGATACAGAGTATATTGTTTATGTTGATATAATGTTTTCCATATATTAAATATCCACATTATAAATTTCTAAAGTATAAAGAAGTATTAAACAAAAAGTTATTAAATCAATTGATTATTATTCTAGCGAATTGAATATTCTTTCTAACCTTATTCTTCTAAATGAACTAGATTGTGAACAGGATAAAGTTATTTCAATTAAAAAATTATATAAAATGATTATCTAAGGAAGATGTTAAGATTATCATTGAAAAGTTTATTTTATTTAATAAATTTTTATTAAAGATGAAAGTTTTAATTTTTGTAAAAATTTTGGTGTTGATGATAATTTGGTTTTGACTGATGTAGGAGAGCTTATCATAAATAAGAGTAAAATAATAATATGATGTTGATACATATTTATATGTTAATAGATTTTTATCAAGGAAAATGAGTAGATATTTTATTATGAAAATGGATAAGAACTTTTTATAAAAAGCAGATAGCGTAGCTATCTGCTTTTTGCTATAATAATAATATGAAAAAAGTATTTGAAATTGTGTTAGTGTTTATTATATTTTTTGGTGTCTATTCTTTTTTTGATAAGGTATCACTGTATCTTTTTAAAGATTTAAAATCTATTTGGATTGTTTTAATTTCTCTTGTTATTTCTGCATTGTTATTACTTTTATACAAAAAAATAATTCATTACGAGGTTAAGACTAAGTTGAATAAAGATATTAATATTTTGAAGCTAAAAGTTAAAAACATGAAAGCTATAATAGAAAAGAAAGATGAGAAAATAGCGAAAACACATATATCTAAAGGAATCCAAATAGAGGAAGCTAAAAGTTCAGATAGTATTTAACAAGATTATGAAAAACGCAACACAATATTATATTATATTTGATATAGATAGTAGCTCTGTTGGAGTGCTTGTTTTTGATATTCTTTCTGGTAAAAATATTTTTACAACACGAGAATACATTGATAAGGGAAAAGAAATAGATTTCAGTAGATTCTTAAATAAGACAATTAAAACATTCGAATCTGTTGTTAAAAAATCACATAGTTATTTTTATAATAACATTTTTGGAGTTTTTGTGAATCTTTCTTCTCCGTGGATAAGTTCTCAAAAAAGAATTATTCATTTTGAGAAAGAAAATGAATTTATTTTTACCAAAGAAATTGAATCTTCAATTTTTAAAAAAGAGTTAAATAAATCGCTTAATTATACAAGTGATTTTATAGGGAATAGTAATATTTCTATTATAGAAAGAAGAAAATTAAATATTTTGATTAATGGATATCTGACAAAGGAACCATATGGTAAAAAAACAAAAAGTGTTGATATACATTCTTTGATTAGTGTTATTTCAAATGAAACAAAGTATGCATTTACTCATGTTATTGAACGTGCTTTTCATATACAACCTGATTTTTTCTCGAATAAATTTATGAATTACAAATCGATAATTAATTTATTTAAGCATGAAAATAATGTGATAAGTATTGATATAAGTGGTGAAGTTACTGAGATTAGTATAATTATAAAAGATAGATTAAAGAAGATTGGTACTATTCCAGTAGGTATGAGTCACATTATTAGATATTTATCTAATTTTTTGAATATTTCGTATTTAAAATCAGAGTCTATGTTAATTATGTATCAAAATAATGAGCTAGAGAAGAAATATAAAGATTCAATAGAGAGTGCAATGAAAAAATCATTTTTATTTTGGTTTAGACAATTTTATGATTTTTTAGAAGAAGCTTCAAAGGAATATGTTATCCCAAGCACTATTCATCTTCTTTCACCAGAACCATTTTATAATTGGTTAAGTGAGTGGATACTAAAGACAGAAGAGATTGGTGAATACATTCATACAAATAAAAATATTTCTATTTTAGATACAAAGAGTTTATTGAAGAAAAAAGATAATAAATTATTTGATGAAATTACAGATGATAATCTGGTCATGTGTTTAAATTTTGTAAAGAAATTTTTAATTAATAATAGAAAGAAATAATAATTACGAATAATGACTCAAAAAAGCAATAAAAAAAAAGTTAGTGACGGTATACATCCTTCAAGAATAAAAAAAGCAACAACATTAAGTTCAAATGTTCGCGAGTCTTTTGTTCTAATGGAGACGAAGAATGATGATTTGAATGTTCCAAGAAAATTTGAAAAATTCAAAAGAAAAAAAGATGTAAAAGATATCATAGTTAATGACTATTTAAATAGTAACTATAAGAATTTCAATAAAGTATTTTTTTTAAAAAATTTTTTAGCTTTTTTTATTAATAGAAAAAAGTTTTTTAAAAATATAATTTTTATTTTATTGTATTGTTATATTCTTTTTTTTATTTTTAATAAATTAGAAGAAACAAAAATAACATTAAAACCAAGAACAGAATCAATATCTAAAATAGAGAAAATAAATTCATATTTAAAGCCAGAATACGGACAGCTTGGTTTTAGTATAATGATGTTGTCAGATTCTAGAAAACAAACTGTGAATGCAGAAAAAAAGGTTATTTTTTCAGAAAAGGCTAGTGGTAAAATTACTATATTTAATAATTATAGTACAGAACCACAACGTCTTTCGCCTAAAACAAGATTTAAATCTGTTTCAGGAAAAATATTTAAGACATCAGATAATTGGATCGAAATCCCAGGTAAAACTAAAAAAGGTCCTGGAAGTATTGATGTTTTTGTTTATGCATCTGAACCTGGTCAAGAATATAATCTTGATGTAACAGATTTTGTGATACCTGGATTTAAAGAAGCTGGTCTTATTGCAAAATATAATGATATATATGCATTGTCACTTAGCCCTTTTGTTGGTGGATTTAATGGAGAAAAATTAATTGTAAGCGATAAGCAGAAGAAAGAAGTTACTTTAAAATTAGAAAATGAATTGAAAAAGATCCTTACAAATGAACTTACAGTTGAAAAAACAGACCGTGCAATATTAGTAGATAATTCTGTTCAGATTTTATTTAAAGAACCTATAATAAGAGAAGAAGATAATGGAAAATATACAATAGAACAAGATGCTCAGATATTTGCAATATTAATAGAAAAAAAGAATTTAGAAAACTTTTTGAGAAAAAGATATTTACCAAAAGTGATTAATGATGATGTCTATTTGTTAAATACTAATAATATTAATTTTAATTATTTAGGTGGGAAGATCAATTTTAAAAATCTTAAAAAAGTTAATATTAAAATGAATGTTAAGAGTACTTTTCAATGGAGAATTAACACTGATTTAGTAAAAGAATCCTTGCTTGGTTTAGATAAAAAAGATATTCCAAATATTTTAAGTGAATTTGAAGAAATAGATTCGGCAGAAATTCAGATACAACCATTTTGGCAGAAACATATATCTGACAATATTAACCATATAAAGATATTAAAATAAGATAAAAAATCTTTATGCAGAAGGTTTTTTTATTTTATGTTACTTTATAAGTATGCAATATACCTTTTTAAGTAATTTAATATATTTCTTGTATCTTGTTGTCTTGTATTTGATTGTAAAATTACAATACCAATATTTTTAATTTGATCATTTGCCAATTTAATTTGATAATACCCTATACTTGTTTGCCTTGCTGCATTTGTATATCCTGTTTTTCCACCCTCGAATTCCGAAAAATTAGAAGCCTTATTTATATTTCTCCAATTATATCCTTTTATTTGTATTGCATTTAATTTTGATATATTGACTATTTGTGGATATTTGTTACGAATTATACGCATTAATTTAAATAAATCTCTAGCCGTTGAAATATTATTTTCTGATAGACCAGTTGGATCTTCAAATGATGTATTATACAATTTATTTTTTTGCATAAGTTTATTCATTTGATCAATGAATAGATTACGATTTCTCTGCTGTGCAATTATTTCGCCAGCATCATTAGATGAAACAAGAAGTAATGGATATAAAAGTGTTCGTATTGTTAATTTGTCTCCAATTTTAAATTTAGCACGAGATCCTTCAACTTTTAATTTTTCTTTTGTTATAATTGCAATTTCATTTGGTTCAAGTATTTTAGCAGCTGTAAATGCTGTAATATATTTTGTTAATGATGCAATCGGAAATTGTGTATTTGGTTTCCTTTCAAATATTACTTCTCCTGTATCTAAATCTCCAACTAAAAAACTTCTAGCGTGAATATTTCCAAGCTTTTCTAAATGTTGTAATATATATTTTGCTTCAACATTTTTTTCTTCAAAAGTAAATGAATTATTTTTCTTTTGAGAGATATTATTATTTATATTTTTATGTGTAGGTATTGTTTTTGTATCTAATGTAAAAACATGATTTTTTTGTATACCAAATGCAACTGAAAAAATAGAAAAAGAACCAATAACAAAGGCCAGTGCTAATGTTAATTGTGCAAGATTCAATTTTCTTTTGCTACTCATAATAAATATATTATGTCACTTATAAGTGTACATGTCAAAGTTATCTTCTTTTATTGTTTAATTTATACTTGTCTGATTTTTTGTTTTTTGTACTAGATAATAATCAATCATACGTTTTTTTAAATCAACTTTTTTTATCTTTACCTTTATTTTGTCTCCTAGTTTATATGATATACCAGTTCTTTTACCTTTTATTGTTCCAGATTTCTCAATAAATTCAAAGAAATCGTTACCTAAATCACCAAGACGAATCATTCCTTCTGATCTTGATTCTGCTTCTGCAACAAAGACACCGAATCTTCCTGTTCCTGTGACAATAGCATCAAATATTTCATCTTTATTTTTACATGCCATATATTCGACTTGTTTAAGTTTAATAGAATTACGTTCTGCTGTTACTGCAGATTGTTCTTTTTCTGATGAATGTATACACATCTTTTCATACCAAGACTGATCATATTCTGGCTCTGTATTAGATAGTTTATGTTGTAATAGTCTATGTGCGAGTATATCCGGATATCGTCTTATTGGTGACGTAAAATGAGTATAATATTTGAAGGCAAGTCCAAAATGTCCAATATTATTTGTTGTATATATAGCTTTTTGCATCGATCTTACAATTGATGTTTGTAACGTATCGTATATCTCAGTACCTTCTGCATCACTTATAATTTCCTGTAAATCTTTAGGTGGAATAATTCCATCGACAAGCTTTGTTTCATAACCAAGTAATTTTAAGAATTCTTGTAATTCTTTCATTCTATCTAATTCCGGCTTATCGTGAACTCTATATATAAAAAACTTACTTCCTGACATATATTTTGCAACACTTGAATTTGCAAGAAGCATAAATTCTTCAATAAGTTTATTTGTATCAATTCTATCTTTTACTTTTACTGATATAGGCTTTCCTTTCTCATCAAGAATGAATTTTACTTCATATGTTTCAAATGTTAGTGCTCCATTATTATGTCTTGTTTGTTCATATATTTTTGATAAACGATTTAGTTCTAATAGCTCATCTGCATATAATCCTGTTTTTTTATCAATAATTTCTTGAGCTTCTTCATATGTAAATCTTTTATTTGAATTTATTATAGTTCGCCCAAACCATTTTTTTTTTACCTTTCCAGTCTTAATATCTATATTAAACACAGATGAAAAAGCCAATTTGTCTTCATTTTGACGTAATGAACAAAGTCCATTAGAAAGTGCTTCTGGAAGCATCGGTATTGTTCTATCTACCAAGTATACAGAAGTCGTTCTTTTTTGAGATTCTTCATCAAGTGCTGACCCTGGTTTAACATAATGAGATACATCAGCAATGTGAATACCTATCTCATATGTTTCATCATTTATTTTTTTAAAAGATAAAGCATCATCAAAATCTTTTGCATCAGTGGGATCAATAGTAAACGTTATAGTGTCTCTCATATCGCGTCTATTCTTTAATTCTCCAGTTGTTATACCTATTTTATCTAACTTATTTGCTTCTTGTTCAACTATTTCTGGAAAATTAAAATCGAAACCTTGTTCAAGTGCCATACCTTTCATGTTTGCATCATTTGAATTTGGATCACCAAGATGTTTAATTATACGTCCTGTTAATTTTGGTATATATGATTCTATTTCTACATAAACTTTTTCACCAATTTTTGGATCATCTTCTAGTATTTTTGGTATTATTATTTCTGGAGTTCTAAAATCATCTGGTTCAAGTATGTAATTTTTATCATGTTTTTTTATAATTCCAACAAATCCTGTTTTTGCACGTCTTATTATTTTTATTACACGACCCTCTTTTCTTTTGTCATTTGTTATTTCTATAAGAACAAGGTCTCGTGACATTGCTGTGTTACTTTCATGTTTTGGAACTTCAATAACTTCTTTTGTTTCTTTATTTCTTATATAAGCAGTTCCATTTTTTCCAAGAGAGTAACGTCCTTCAAATGTTTGATTTTTATACATGAAGGTATTATAACAATAATATTAATATTAAAGAAGTAGATAATATAAAGTATAAAGAACATTTTATAATTTTAATCTAAATATTGATGACACAGAAAAAAGGTTTTTCACCTTACGTACATATATAAATTATGACGGTTGCTACGTGAATGCTCCTATTATCTATATTTTGTGTGGTGAGCCGTGCTTATTGCTCTGTAGTCTACGTTAAAAAACATTATGAAATAGTAAATTCTTAGTTTACTAAATATTTTAAGACTTTTCTATCTAATATATATAGAAGTTTTTTATTGCAAAAAAAATTAATGATGATAATATATTTCTCATATGTTAATGCTTAGATTACAAAGAGTAGGGAGACGAAATGAGGCACATTTCAAAATCGTTGTTATTGAAAAAACAAAAGGTCCAAAATCACATAAATATATTGATATTGTTGGTTCATATAATCCAAAACTTGGGAGTATTCAATTGGATGAAGAAAAGATAACAAAATGGATCGATAATGGTGTTCAACCATCTGATACTGTTCGAAATATGCTAATTACTAAGGGGATTATTGAAGGGAAGAAAAGAAACGTCCTCCCACATAAATCTCCTGTTGTTGACGAAGAAAAAATAGCACTAGAGAAAGAAGAATTAGAAGAAAAAATAGTTGCTGAAGAAACAGAAGTAGAAACTATAACTGAGACAGTAAAAGAAGAAACATCCGTTGTTGAAAAATCTTCTAAATCTAAAGAAGAAGCTTCAATCGAAAATGTAAAAGAAGAAATAATTGATGAAATAAAGAAAGAAGTTATTGAAGAATCTGTACCAGAGGGAGAAACAGAAGTAGAAATAAAAAAAGAAGACGAATAGTCTTTTTTAATTATAAAATTGTTATTCCAGCAAGTATATCTTTAAGAGTAAGGTTGTATGTTAATATATTGTTTAATCTATTTTAGTATTTAAGATAATCTGCTATAATAATAAAGCGACACACTTTTAGTGTTCGTTGGTTACCCGCAAAAGTGACCAGCGGCGGCACTCACATAGAATGTTAAGTGGAGCTCGCACTCGCTGGTCACTTTTGCGGGTAATAAATAGTGGCACACCTTCGGTGTGTCGCTGTTTTTTTAAACTCTTTATGTTAAACTACAAATCATGAAAATAATTAAAAAGATATTTGGAGATGAAAGCTCTAAGTCAATAAAAAAAGCTAAAAAAATAGTTGAGATTATTAATAATCTTGAAGAAAAATACGAAGCATTTTCAGATGAAGATTTGGCTAATAAGACAGATGAGTTTAAATCTTTATTAAAAAAAGGAAAGACATTTGATGATATTTTACCTGACGCATTTGCAATAGTAAGAGAAACAGCAAAGCGTACATTGCAAATGCGTCATTACGATGTTCAATTAATTGGTGGAATTATGTTACATAATGGCACAATAACAGAGATGAGAACAGGAGAAGGTAAGACATTAGTTTCTACACTACCATTATATTTAAATGCACTTGAAGGTAAGGGATCACATATAGTTACTGTTAATGACTATTTATCAAGACGTGATGCTCAGTGGATGGGACAGATCTTTGCATTTCTTGGTCTTTCAGTCGGTGTTATTAATGATCAGAATCAGTCATATGTTTATGATCCAGGTCATCAGGAAATTGACGAGGAAAGAGATAGACTTGGTTCATATAAGATATTCTATGAATTTTTAAAACCCGCATCTAGGAAACGTGCCTATGAATGTGATATTACATATGGTACAAATAATCAATTTGGGTTTGATTATCTTCGTGATAATACTGCACAAAATGAATCACAACTTGTTCAACGTGGACATAATTATGTTCTAATAGATGAGGTTGATTCAATTCTTATTGATGAAGCACGTGTTCCCTTAATTCTTTCAACGGCGGCTGAAGATGCGCAAGGTTTGTATACAACAATGAATACAATTGCTACATCTTTAATTAAAGATGTTGATTATAATGTTGATGAAAAGTTACGTGCAATTACCATAACAGATGGTGGAATAAATAAAGCAGAGAAATTACTTAAAATCAATAATATCTATACGAAAGAAAATATTAAGTTTGTACACCATCTTGAAACAGCGATTAAGGCACATGCTATCTTCATTAAAGATAAGGACTACGTAGTCAAAGATAATGAGGTTATTATTGTTGATCAGTTTACTGGTCGTATGCAGGAAGGTAGACGTTATTCAGATGGTTTACATCAAGCATTAGAAGCAAAAGAACGAGTTCAAATTCAACAAGAATCAAAAACAATGGCTTCTATTACATATCAAAATTACTTTAAGTTTTATAAAAAGCTTTCTGGTATGACAGGTACAGCAAAATCTTCCGAAGAAGAATTTCAAAAGGTCTATGGATCAGATGTTATTGTTATTCCAACAAATAAACCAGTAACACGTATTGATAATATTGATTTAATTTATCAAAATGAAAAAGCTAAATTTAAAGCAATCGCAAAAAAAGTAAAAGAGAAACAAAAATTAGGGCAACCTGTTTTGGTTGGTACTGTTTCCGTAGAAAAAAATGAACTTTTATCTGCATATTTAAAACAGTCTGGTATTCCTCATCAAGTTCTTAATGCAAAAAATCATGAGAATGAGGGTGAGATTATTGCTCAGGCTGGTAAAAAGGGATCAGTTGTTATTGCAACAAATATGGCAGGTCGTGGTGTTGATATTAAACTAGGCGGGAATCCATGTGAACCAGAACAGGAACAGAGTGTGAAAGATTTAGGTGGATTATTCGTACTTGGAACAGAGCGTCATGATGCACGTCGTATTGATGATCAGTTACGTGGTCGTTCCGGACGTCAAGGTGATGCTGGAGAAACACAATTTTATGTTTCAATGGATGATTCTATTATGCAGATTTTTGGAGGAGATAGAGCTAAAAATATTGTAAAAACATTAGGTTTATCAGACGATGAACCAATTCAAAATAAAATGATTTCACGTCAACTTGAAAATGCACAAAAGAAAGTTGAAGGTTTTCATTTTGATGGAAGGAAAGCCGTTCTGGATTATGATAATGTACTTTCTTATCAAAGAGATACAGTGTATAAGCGAAGAAGAAAGATTCTTACAGGAGACAAAGAAACCCTTACGGAAATAGAATTAGATATTTTAAAAGTTGATGATAATTTTTCTAAAGAAATTAAGTTCAAGAAAGAAGATCTTACAGAAGTACAATATAATATTTTATTTAAACAAATTGCATTATATGTAATTGATTCTTTATGGATGGAGCATTTACAAGTAATGGACTATACGCGTACCTCTGTAAATTTACGAGCATATGGACAACATGAACCACTTGTTGAGTACAAAAAAGAGGGTTTACGTTTATATAGAGAAATGGGGACAATGTTTAATCATAAGGTTGCTGAATTAATGGCTAACGTTGATACTTCTTCTGTTAAGGATAGTTCAGAAAGAAAAGAGGAGAAAGAAGAAAGACCTGACCTAGGAAAACCAGACAAAATTCAGGTTATAAAGAATGGCGAAGTAAGAGTTGTGAAAAATAAGAAATTGCAGTCATATCTTGATACAGGTTGGGAGATTAGAAAATAATAAAAAACGCATTAATGCGTTTTTTATTATTTTCTACTAAGCTTTTTTGAAAGCAAGGGTGAGCTTTTCTTCTTTTGGTTCAAATGTTGTTATCTCAAAATCATATGATTGTCCAAGTCTTAATTGCGATTTTATATCTTTTTCAGATTCAAATTCAGAGATATGTACTAAACCAGCAATTCCTTGTTCAATGGAAACAAGTGCACCGTGTTTATTGTGTTTAATAACAACACCGCTTACATTATCTCCAATCTTATATTTATTAATTACTGTTCCCCACGGGTTTTTTGTTAGAGCTTTAATTGAGAATGAAATTTTTCCATCTTTTATCTCAATTATTTTAGCTTTTACTTTATCTCCCTTCTTGAAAAGAGTACGAGGATTATCTACAAGTGACCATGCAAGCTCAGAAATATGAACAAGACCTTCAATTCCTTCTTCAAGTTTCAAGAACACTCCAAAATCAACTATTCCTGTAACGGTACAATCGAATACATCTCCAACTGAGTATTTTGATGGAACAGATTTTGGTTTTGAACTTACTTTTTTCCCTTTTTCTGAGAAGATTAATTTTCCTTCCTTTGGATTAACTGACAAAATATTTACTGATAATTTTTGTCCAATAAGTTTATTAAGTTGATTCACTATGCTATCTTTATCTCCTTGCTCAACACGAGGATAATGTTCCTCGTTTAATTGTGATGCAGGGAGAAATCCTTGAACGCCTTGCCAATTAAGCATTAACCCTCCTTTATTTGCTTCTTTAACTACTATTTCAAGTGTATCTCCAGCTTTTAATGCTTCTTCTGCTTCTTCCCATGCGAGTGCTTTCTTTGCTTCACGAAGAGAAAGTTCAATGTAACCATCTTCGTTTTCTAATTCAACAACTTTCGCTTTTATGCTGTCTCCAGCATTAATATCTCGAATAAGATCTCGTGCAGTTAAATATTCTCTTCCATAAATGATTCCAGTACCATAAGGTTTTAATTCAACGAATACTTGTGTTCCTTGAATACTGATAACTTTTCCTTCGATAATTTGATCAACTTCGAGTTCTTTTACTTCATTTTGATCTATAAGTCTATATAAAAATGTGTTTGTTTTGTCCATAAAATAAAATTCCACGTCTAAAAAGGCGCGGTTTCCAAATAGTTTCTACGCTCTTTCTTTTATCTGTTTCTTGAATAATACAAAAGGGAAGTGTTACATAAAAACCGCTAATAATATTTGGTTACTAATGATAATACTTATTTTTATCAATAAATATACTTGACGGATATATATATATATAGTGTAAACTATATGTGAAAATAAGTTATGAACTTTTAAAATAAATATTATGAAAAATAAATATGGGTTAAAAGGTTCTTGGTATCTTTCTTTTTGGTGGGAAAACCCTTTTGAGAAAGGTGAAATAGAACATGAGGAATTTCAACTTAAGGCGAATAATATTAATTTAGCTATCGAAGAGGCATTGAAAATGAAAAAGTCTGGTAAAAGATATAAAGCCTCATCTGATCATATTCTGGGCATACCAGAAAATTACTCTATTTATTATAAACTTTTTATATCAAAAAAAATAGAAATAATGCCTTATCAACTAACAGAAATCCAACTATTCTGGAAAAACCTCTACAAAAAATACTTCAACTTTGATATTGATGTTTCATTGATAAAAGAAGTAGAAGGAAAATGGGTAATATTTATTGCCAAAGGTTTAACCATTCAGCAAGTCTATG
>CAYOMN010000016.1:0-13431 GCA_964405115.1 uncultured Candidatus Saccharibacteria bacterium
AAAACAAAACAAAAAGACGAAATAGATTCTCATTCTTATCTATCTCACCTCACATTCATCAACATACTCAAGCATAACTTTCCTTAATTCTGCAAATTCATCATCAGAATAAGTTGTTTTATTCATAAAACTTTTATCAAGTGTTTTGCTTGGAATAAATTTCTGTAGAAAATATCTCTTTGCTCCTTTTATAAGCTCTCCAATTTTTGGAAAATCCTCTGGTAAAAGTTGTGATTTTACAATTGTTGTGCGAAACTCATAATCAGGAACCATTTCCATAATAAGTTTTATACTCTTTTTAATACTTACAATATCAACAGGGACACCGCTTACAACAGAATATTTCTCATAAGAACTTTTAATATCCATCGCATGATAATCAACAAGTCCTTCTTCAAATATTTTTTTTAACATAGTTGGACGTGTTCCATTTGAATCAAGCTTAATAAGAAATCCCATTTCTTTTATTTCTCTTAAAAAATCAGGTAAATCATCGTGAAGTGTTGGCTCTCCACCAGTGATACTCACAGCATCTAACTTCCCTATTCTGCTTTTAAGAAACTCTAGCACGTCTTCTTTGTTCCAAATCTGACATCCTTGTCCGTCTTGAAGTTCTGGATTATGACAATAAGGACATCGAAAATTACAACCAACTGTAAAAATAATAGCACAAGTTTTTCCTGGATAATCTATCATTGAAAACTTTTGTAGTCCACCTATTAACATACTTTTTTTAAGTCTTTTTCTGAAACCTGACTCCGCATATTATACTCTGCCTGTTTACCATCATTCCACTGTTCAACTGGACGTAAGTAACCAACAACTCGTGAATAAACCTCACAAGTCTCACCACATTCCGGACAAGTCTTCTGTTCACCTGCTAAATATCCATGTGTCTTACAAATAGAAAATGTTGGTGTTATTGAGAAATACGGTAATTCATTATTTTCTGCAATCTTTCTTACAAGATTTTTTACTACTTCTGGATCTTTTATTTGCTCACCAATAAAGAAATGAATAACTGTTCCTCCTGTATATTTTGTCTGAAGTTTATCTTGTAATTCTAAAATCTCAAAAATATCATCTGTATAATTTACCGGTAAATGACTTGAATTTGTATAAAATGGATCTTTTACATCATTACCTTTTCCGTTTGCAAAAATCATATCTTCATAATTCTTTTGATCAATTCTTGCCAGACGATAAGAGGTTCCCTCTGCTGGAGTAGCTTCAAGGTTATAATTATTGCCTGTTTCTTCTTGATATTTCATCAGTTTTTCTCTCATATATTCAAGGACTTTTTCAGAAAATTCTTTTCCATCTTTTGTTCCTATATTCTTGCCAATGAAATTTAAAACCATCTCATTCATACCAACCAAACCAATCGTAGAGAAATGATTAATCCAATATTGATTAAATTCATCTTTAATTTTTTTCAAATAGAAACTTGTATATGGATATAATCCTTTATCTGTTAAATCTTCTAAAATCTTTCTCTTTATTTCTAAAGAATTTCTAGCAAGGTCCATTAATCTATCTATTTCAGAAAACAATTGTTCTTCGTTTTTTGAAATTTTACCAACCCTTGGAAGATTTAATGTAACAACTCCGATGGAACCAGTTAACGGGTTTGCACCAAAAAGTCCTCCACCACGTTTTCTAAGCTCTCTATTATCAATTCTAAGTCTACAACACATTGAACGTGCATCTTCTGCATCCATATCAGAATTAATAAAGTTTGCAAAATATGGAATTCCATACTTAGCTGTAACTTCCCAAAGAATTTCTAAATTCTTATTATCCCAATCAAAATCTGAAGTAATATTATATGTAGGAATTGGAAAAGTAAAAACTCTACCAGAAGCATCACCTTCTTCCATAACTTCAAGAAATGCTTTATTTATCATATCCATTTCTTCTTGAAAATCACTATATGTCTCTCTTTTTGGAACACCACCAATAACAATAGGCATATCTTTATATGTTTTAGGTACTGTAAAATCTAATGTAATATTTGTAAATGGAGTTTGAAAACCAACTCTAGTCGGAACATTCAAATTAAATACAAAAGTTTGTATTGCTTGTTTTACTTCTTTGTATGAGAGGTTGTCATATCTTATAAATGGAGCTAATAATGTATCAAATGAAGAAAAGGCCTGAGCTCCAGCTGCTTCACCCTGAAGTGTATATAAAAAATTTACCGCTTGACCTAATGCACTTGCTAGATGTTTTGGCGGATTACAAGATAACTTTCCTCTTGCTCCTGTAAAACCTAATACAAGTAAATCCATTAAATCCCATCCAACACAATATACAGATAGTAAACTAAGATCATGTATATGAAAATCTCCATTCTGATGGGCTAATCTAATTTCAGTCGGATATATTTTATTTAACCAATAAGTTTTTGATACCTCTGAAGCTATATAATTATTTAAGCCTTGTAATGAATAACCCATATTTGAGTTTTCTTTTACCTTCCAATCTAATTGTCCTATATAATTATCTACCAAATCAGTCTCCATTTTAAGACCAATTTCTCTCATCTTACTTCTCTGATCCCTATAAAGGATATAAGCTTTTGCCACGTCATGAAAATTAGAATCCATCAACTTCTCTTCTACAACATCTTGAACTTCTTCTACGCTAGTTATATGCTTAATGTCTCTATCTTTGTTTGCTTCCAAACCAATAAGAACTTTCTTTGATATACTCGTTGCATCTTTATCTCCTCCATGATTAACAGCAAGCATTGCTTTTTTAATCGCTTCTGTAATCTTCTCTAGATCAAAGTCCTTGATTGATTTATCTCTATCTATAATTTTTTTTATTTCCATATATTTAAAATATTTATTAAATAAATCCATAAAGCAAACATAGTTAGAGTTTAAAAAACAGACTATTATATATGATATAAATAGTCATACAGAATATATCCATGTAGCAAAATGAACCTAATTGTTAATGTTATAATATCATTATAACAAGTCTTGTGGAAAGAAAAAAATAAAAATTAAAACAAAACAACATTAAAAAAATTATTATTATAGCTGTCAATAAGAGTGCTCATTTTGTAAAGCCCTGCTTTATGTTTTTAAGTAAAATCTTATAAAAATAAAAAGACTACAAAATTTAATTTTTTTATTTATTATTTAATGTTTCTGATATACCATTTACAGCATCAAGAACTTCAATTGGAAGCATCCAAATAGTCATATTGATTTGATTAGAAAATAAATCATTAACGGACTGAAGCATTCATAAGTGCATTGCTCCTGTAATAAAATTTAATAGGATCAATTATTTTATAATAAACAATAGCGTTAATCTGTACAGGAATATTATATCGTGTGATTATCTCTTAGTCTAAGACATCAACTGTTTTTATTCTAGTATCTACCTTTACCATTTTTTAAGATATTGGAAACATTAGTCTCCATCCTGGATTTCTAATTCCAGATATCTTTACTAAAATAAACACAACGCCACGTTTATATTGATTAATTTGTTTTATTATAGAAAAAATTTGCTGGTTATGTAGATTAGATTACAATTAGTTATATGAAAAAGATAGATATAAATGAAATACTTAAGCTATTAAAAGTAAAACCATGTAAAAAAGAGAAAGACCTTCTGCAAAAAGCCTATGACCTAGCCAAAAAAGCACATTCTGGACAGAAAAGAAATAGTGGAAAACCATATTTCAATCACGTTTTTGAAACCGCTAAAAATTTGGCATTTTTTGGATTTGATATAACTACGGTTATCGCTGGTATGCTTCATGACACGATAGAGGACACATCTATAACAAAGGAGGAAATCGAAAAGGAATTTGGAAAAGAAATTGTTTTTCTTGTGGAAGGTGTTACCAAACTTGGAAAGCTAAAATATCAAGGTAGAGAAAGACATATAAAGTCATTACAAAAGTTTTTTATTGCAGTTGCAGAAGATTTTCGAGTTGTTGCAATAAAACTATGCGATAGGCTCCATAATATTAAGACATTAGAGTTTGTTAAAAAAGAAAAGCAGAAAAGAATTGCACTAGAAACAATTGAAATTTATAGTCCATTAGCTTTTAGATTAGGTATGAATAAATTAGCAAAAGAACTTGATGATAATGCTTTTCCTTTTGCATATCCAAAGGAGTCTAAGATGATATATGAATTACTAAACAAGAAAAAAAAGACTGATGAAAAGTATCTAGAAAAGGTATGGAGAACATTAAAAACAGAACTAGCTGAACATCAAATAAAAACACTTGAAACACACTCTCGTGTAAAGGGAAGATATAGTCTATACAAAAAATTAAAAAGAAAAAATATGGATCTTGATAAAATTTATGATATCGTAGCTTTACGTGTAATACTACCAACAGTAGAAGATTGTTATAGGACACTTGGTATTATTCATTCAAAATGGAGACCTCTTCCTGGTAGAATAAAAGATTATATAGCTTTACCAAAAATAAATGGGTATCAATCAATTCATACTACAATATTCACCGGAGATGGTGGAATAGCTGAGATACAAATTAGAACAAAAGAAATGCATGATTTTGCAGAATATGGATTAGCCGCGCATAATATATATAAAGATGGCGGTAAAGTTAAGTGGCTACAAGATATAAAATCTATACAAGAAGAAAAAAGTTTTATGACAAGATTAACTACTGATTTTTTTGATTATAGAATTTTTGTTTTTACACCTCTTGGTGATGTTATTGATTTACCACAAGGTGCATCTGCGATAGACCTTGCATATTCAATTCATAGTGAAATAGGAAATACAGCGCAGGCTGCAAAAATAAATGGAAAAAACTCTGCACTAAAAACTATATTAAAAAACGGTGATATAGTAGATATTGAAACAAACAAAAATTCAAAACCATCAAGAAAATGGCTGGATTTTGCAAAAACCTCTATTGCAAGAAGACATATAATAAATTCAACAAAGGACTTAAACATATTAACTAGATTCTTTAAATAAAAAGCCAATTTTTATGAAAACTTGTCTTTTATTTAATTAAATATTCTGTTTATGAAGCCCCTCTTCTTTGAAGAAGGTTGTTGTTTATCATTACCGTTAATTTGATTATTCCTATACAAATCATTATCTAATTGACCATCTTCATGATATCTATATAAATCATCATCTGGAGCAGAACGCCACATAATATGCTCATTATCCCGTTCGATACGCCGCATATCCTCTCTATCTAAATTAGATATTCCTTGATCCAATGGTTCAGCAACATAACTATTATTAACGCTATTATTAATAATATATTGATTTGGTTCACCTTGAACAACAATTTCATTATTTTCATTATGATCAAATTCTGGTAACCGTTCTTCATATTTCACAACTTCATCATTTGTATCATGTATAAAACTATCAAGTTTCTTGATATCAGGTAGCTGTTCTTTATCATGGTGATAAGAATTATTATCATGATCATCATTGTTATTAGTAATATTACTTACTTCACTAGGTATAAAATCTATAGGACCTAAAGATGAAATACTTTGTTTTAATTTTCTTTCTTCCTGTTGATTTACAAAATTTTCCATCATACTTCCCGCTGAACCATGATCAACCTTTTTAATAGCATTCAATATACTTTCAAGGTCATTTACTGTAAAATAGTCAATAGTTATCTTTCCACCATTTTCTTTTTGTTCTATCTGAACACGTGTACCAAGGTTGTCAGAAAGTCTTTTTTCAAAATCACGTATACGGGGATCTCTTACAAATTTCTTTTTACGTACACGATCCTGAGCAATACTACGTGCAACCTTTTCAGATTCCCTAACAGACATTTTTTTTAATGTTATCTCTTTATATAATGTCTCCTGTTCTTTTGGTCTATCCGATAACATAAGTAATGGTCTTGTATGTCCTTCTGTAATTGTACCTGACATTAGACCTTGTTTAATATTATCTGGTAAAGATAAAAGCCTTAAACTATTTGATACATATACACGGCTTTTTCCCATTTTTTTTCCAATATCTGCATGAGTTAACTTAAATTCTTTATATAATTGATCAAAAGCAAGTGCTCTGTCAATTGGATTGAGATCTTCCCTTTGAAGATTCTCAATAATAGACAATTCAAGTTTAACCTTACCATCAACAGCTTTCCTTATTATTACAGGAACCTGTTCTAATCCAGCAAGCCTAGAAGCTCTTAAACGCCTTTCTCCAGCGATTAATTCATAATAAACTGAAATTCCCCCGTCTTCGTTTTGTTCTTCTTTACGAGTAACTACAAGTGGTTGTAATACTCCATATTGACGTATTGAATCGGCCAAATCTTCTAGAGATTTTGGATTAAATTCTCTACGCGGTTGAAATGGATTTGCTCCAATTTTTTCTGTTTCTACCCAAAAAATAGAATTGTTTTGATAATCTGACATAAAATATATTCTATCATAAAAAGACGACAATGGAAATTTAGTATAAATGCAAAAATATCATTTTTTTATACTTAAGTACCTTTACTTTATCAAATTCAAACTTATTTAAAAAATAAATACTAATTAGTTTTTGTTTAAATCTTCAATGTTGGACAAGTTCTGTTCTGGTGCCGGAGGTGGGACTTGAACCCACACACCCTAAGATATGCGATTTTGAGTCGCACGCGTCTACCAATTCCGCCACTCCGGCAATAAAATTATAATAATCTACTAATTGAATTTTGCAAGAAACAAATTAAAAAACAGTATTAAACTGTTTTTTAACAAAATTATTTATCAAAATTATCAACCTTAGTTTCTATTATATCTTTTTTTACTATTTTTTTATTTGACTTATTTATACTTTCTAATTCACGATAAATCACAATCATTATTAAAAATGAAACTGGAATAGTTACGACAAGACCTATACCTATGAGAAGAAATCCAATTATATTAAATATAAATAATACAATACAAATCCACAATAATTTCCATCTATGACCTTTTGTTATTTCCCAACTAATCTTTATTGCATCTAATACTTCAACATTTTTACCCTTATTTTCAATAATAATATATTTAGAAAACATAAGTCCAATTGATGCAATAATTCCTGGAATTATAAATAACAATGTTCCAAATAAAATAATAAAAGCCGTTATGATGCTAACAAGAACAACAAATGCAAAATGACTTATAGAATCAACACCATAAAAAATACTTTTAAGCTTAACATCATTACCATCTATCAAATTAAACATATATCGAATTACACCTATTCCTAGATATACCGATATAACCCATGAAATAAAGCTCATTATGGCAGATGAATTATATACAATATCACCTGTAATATTATTAAAATCGAATCCCCTTGAATATCCTGCTATCATACTAACAATAACGAAAAGTAATCCAATTAAAATAAAATTAAACCAGTTATTTTTATACACTTTCCATGACCTAAAAAATAAGTCTTTTATTATCAATTTATTATTATTTTTCATATAAAATAATTATAACAAAAAAGAAACAAAAAAACAAAACATCTTTTATTCATTATTTTTAGTTATCGGGAAAAATATAGTATCTCTAAGATTCCTTTGTTCGGTCAATAACATAATAAGTCTGTCAATTCCCATTCCAAAACCCGTCATTGGAGGCATACCGTGTTCCATTGCAGTTAGAAATCTTTCATCAAGTTCCATTGCTTCATCATCTCCATTAGCCCTAGCATTAGCTTGTAACTCTAATAATTCTCTTTGTCTTATTGGATTAACAAGCTCTGCATATTGATTTGTAATTTCTGCTCCAGCAATAACCAACTGAGCAACCCTAGAAGTTCCATCAATATTTTGTTGTGCTAACGGTTTTAATTCTCCTGGATAATTCATAACAAAAGTTGGATTAATAATATTGCATCTTGATGATTTTTTATAAATAAAATCCAATAAATTAGCCTTGCCTGTTTTTTTAACATCATCATCATTCATACCAAATTCTTTTGCCTTTTTCTTAATATCATCGATCGTTGCGATCTCTATATTTAAATCGGCATTTTTAATAAGTAAATCAGAGAAATTCACACGTCTCCATTCCTTATCAAAATCAACTAACAATTCACCATCTCCTTTGTCATATACCCTAAATTTAGTTTTACCAACAACTTCTTTTGCAAGATATTTTAACAAATTCTCTGTCCAATCCATATTTTGTTCTAATGTCTCATATGCAGCATACCATTCTATCATTGTAAACTCTTGAATATGAGTAGGGTCGGAGCCTTCGTTTCTAAAACTTTTTCCAATTTCATATATACGAGGAAATCCACCTACCATAACCATCTTATGTTCTAATTCCAAAGAAATACGTAACACCATATCCATATCTAGGTCATTGTGGTGCGTATTAAATGTTCTCGCCATGGCGCCTCCAGCTTGATTTTGTAAAATAGGAGTTTCAATTTCCATAAAATCTTTATTGTCAAAATAATTTCTTATCTCTTTAATTATCTTTGAACGAAGTTTAAATCTTTTAAAACTTTCTTTATTTGACATTAAATCTAAATATCTCTTACGATAGATTTCATCTACATCTGAAATTCCTACCCATTTCTCTGGCATAGGAAGAAGAGTCTTCCCTGCAATGTTCCAAGATTTTACAAGTAGAGATTTTTGTCCACTTTTTGTTATAAACAAAAGCCCAGTAAATTGAATAAAATCACCAAGATCTATTGTTTCTTTAAATAAACTGAAAACTGATTCTTCTATTTCATCTTTTTTAAGTACTGCCTGAAATTCATCGGTACCATCAAACAATACAATAAATACAATTGCACCAGAACCTCTTATTGCTGTAATACGTGCTGCAATAATAATTTCTTTATTTTTCGTTTTTAATTTCTCAAATTCTCTATTTAAAATATCTAATGTGTAATCACGTGTAATTTCTGTTGGATATGCACACATTCCTAATTTCTCCAATTTTTTTACTTTCTCAAGCCTTATAGACCTTAATTCTTCTAGTGATGCCATATAAAATATATTATATAGATACTGATTATAAGTTACAAGTTAAAATAAAAAACATGTATCTTATTACATATTTTTTAATGGAAACTAAATCTATTATTCTTTAGAATCCACATCATCTTTCTTAATATCTTTTATTGTATCTTCTATTTTGTCAGATGCCTTATTTGCGAAATCTTCTATTTTATCTGTAAATTTATCAACATTTTTCTCAAATTTTGAATCACCTCTTAATGTTCTTTCGATTTTACCAGACTTTTCTCCATAATCATTACTTACAATATCACCTTTTTTTGCAAAAAGAATTATTAACCAAATTATTCCAACCATTGGTATAAGCGAAACTAACTGCATCCACCCACTTTTATTTATATCATGTAAACGTCGTGCCCCAATGGCTAAACCTGGTATTAAAACGATAAGACCATATAAACCTGAAAGACCATGACTTATAAAACCAAGTATTATACCTATAATAATATTAAATAATATAAAGTACCAGAATTGAGATAATCCAGCTCGTCCTTCAAATTTTGCATACTTTTTAAAAGCATCTATATAATAATTAAATTTATCCATAATAATTTCTATTCATGTCGTAGGTTTTAACCTATTAATTTATAACCATTATTAGGTTACATTATTTTTAGTTAAAAAACACTTGACAGGTGTTTTTTAAAAAGGTTATCACTTTACAAATAAGATCTTATATTTTATTTTTTTCCTTGGAGTATTAACCTCTATTATATTACCTTCTTTTTTACCAATGATTGCAGACCCTATTGGTGATTCGAAGCTAATCTTTCCGCATGAGAAGTCAGCTTCTTCATTCCCAACAATCTGATATTCTCTTTCCTCTTTTTTTTCAAAATTATATAAACTAACAAAAGATCCAATATCAATTACACCATTTGTATTTGCCTCAACAACAACTGCATTCTTTAATATTTCTTCAATTTGTGATATACGTGCTTCATTCTTACCCTGATCGTCTTTTGATGTATGATATTCTGCATTCTCTGACAAATCACCAAGAGATTTAGCAAAAGATAAACGGTCAAGAATTTCTTGTCGTTTTTCTTCCTTTCTATATTTTAACTCCTTTTCAAGTTCCTCTATTTTTTCTTTCGTTAAATACTCATGTCTATCCATATTTCTAGTATACTTATGCTTTTAAAAAATCAAGGTTATTCTATTTTTTTTGATTCGATCCAAAATTCAGGATAATTATCCTCGATACTATTTATAAAAGTTTTCATGACTCTACTAGCAGAACCATGTCCTCCACGATTACCTTTTTCCATTGTTATTACATACGCATATTTTGGGTCTTCATATGGAAAAAAACCTATAATCCATGAATTATAAAATTCATTATTTTTACCAACCTGAGCAGTACCTGTTTTTGCTGCAAAATCCATATATGATACGTTTATATTTCGAGCTGTTCCTTTTGTTACTGTACCACGCATTGCCTTTCTTATAATTGAATAATTCTTTTCAGAGATACTCTTTGAAACCATTTTCTTATTTGGCTGCTTTTTAATTAAAATCGGTTCAAGTAGTACTCCATTATTAGCAATAGAAGAAATAGCACGTAACATCTGAATAGGACTAACTTGGAATCCAAATTGACCAATTGATGTAATATATGTATCTCCAAGTCTCCACGTCCCATCTTTATATAATCTTTTTTTCCATTTAGGGTCTGGAATTGTTCCCTCTGATTCTACACCAAAATTAATACCTGTCTTTTCGGCTATATCAAATGCACGTAAATACTCTTCAATTCTTGTAATCCCTAAACCTTCTTGATCCTTATAACCACCACCAATTGCATAGAAAAACGTATTTACAGACTCGGCTATTGCAAGATAAACATCTGTTAACCCATGTCCGCCAGGCTTCCAATCTTTAAATACAGATGATTTTGACGGATTATATTTATTGGGAACCTTTATGCTTCCTGTACTTAATATCTTTGTTTTATCTGTGATAATACCCTCATTAAGAGCAGCTAATGCCAAAAATGGTTTAATAATAGATCCTGGAGAATAGAGTCCACTTATGGCACGATTAAGAAAAGGTTTCTGTGGTGATTGAAAAAATTCATTAATCTTTTTTACATCCTTCCCTTCAGCTAATACATATGGATCATATTCTGGGTAACTTACAAGTGCAATAAGCTCTCCATTATTAACATTCATAATTCCAGCAGAACCTCCAACAAAACCAAAGTCTTTTGCTTGCTGTGCAACAGCCTCATATAGATAATGTTGAATATCTTTGTCTAATGTTGTATTTAAATTAATACCATTTATGCTTTCCTTTATATTATTTTCAGACAATTTTCTACCAACGGCATCAACTTCAAATATACTTGACCCATTACTTCCTGACAAAAGATTATTATATTTTTTTTCTAATCCAGCTTGCCCTTCAATATATTTACGCCAATAAATTCCACTGGAATCGAGTTTCGGATAATTAACATATCCAAGAATATGTCCAAACCCTGTTTCATTAATATATGCCCTGTGCAAAAAATCCTTTTCTTCTTTTGATTCTATATTCCATGCAAGCTCAACTCCATTTCTATCATAAATAATGCCCCTTTCTGCAAATATCGGTTTTGTGCGTAATATATTATTTTCAGATTTTATAAGAAAGTCATTTCCATTATTAATCTGTAGATTAAATAAACGTGTTATAAAAAATAAAACAACAAGAAAAAATATAATGCCAACTATAAATAGATTTCTTGCTTTTATTGGTTTTTCAATAACACCTTCAAACTGTTGCTCATTCATATTTGATACATTAAATGTATCAATAAAAATTTCATCTGGATCTATTTGATAATCTTTATATTTTCTTTTTCTAAAATTTTTAAACATGAATAGACATTCTTTTTCGTAAAAAACTACTTAATACAAAAATAATAGTAATACTAATAAGATATATTGGAATTTTATCAACATATACTAAATCCATAACAAAACCAATTATAAATATCTCATATAATGATTCTTTTATAAAAAGAGTGATTATAAACAATAACGGCAAAATTATATATGGTGAAGAAAAAAATATTAAAAACAGTAAAAAAAGAAAAATTGCAATTCGTTTCATATATTTAGTATACCCACAGATTTAGAAAATTCAATTTCATATAAATTAAATTTTCTAAAAAATATATATTTATGGAAATATAAAAAACAAAATATATTAATATTTTGTTATGTATCTTTTAAAATAATTATTTATATCTTTCCAACTAAATCCATACCAGGTTCAAGCGTATCCTCTCCAGGCTCCCAAGATGCTGGACATACTTGTCCACCATGCTCTGCCACAAATTTTGCAGCACGTAATTTCCTCATCAACTCTTTTGCACTTCGCCCGATATCATTATTATGAATTTCCATAGCAACTAATTCACCCTCTGGATTAATAATAAATGTACCACGTAATGATAATCCCTCATCGTAAATATATGTACCAAACAATTCACATATTTCACCTGTTGGATCTGCGACCATTGGAAATTTAACTTTCGCAATTGCCTTCGAAGTATCTTTCCAAGCTTTATGTACAAATACAGTATCAGTGGATACTGAGAAAATCTCAGCTCCTTCTTTCTTAAAATCTTCATACATATCTGCAAGTTCTTCTAATTCAGTAGGACAAACAAAAGTAAAATCAGCTGGATAAAAGAAAAATATTTTCCATTTCTCTTCATAGTCTATGATATTTATTTTTTTCTCTTCTCCTTGAAAAAATACGTCAAGTTCTAATTCTGGTAATGTATCACCTATACGCATTGACTGTGTTGGCATAATCTCAAATTTTTCCATAATATTTTTTATTATTAATAATTTATTAATAATAAAATTATAACATAAAAAGAAAAAATTTCATTACGAAATTCTCTCAAAAAAGTATCAATATTTAAAATAATGGTACTACAAAACTATGTAATATATACCCAATTATTATGACTAAAATAAGATAATATGTGGTCCATCCACGTGTAACAGGAAAATACTTAGACATAATTCTAAAATTGCCTTGATACCACTTTCTAAATCCAAACCATGATACTATATTTGCACCTACAGAATCTATTAATAATAAATAAAATACTACAATCCAAATTGTTGTTTCCATAATAATTTATATAAATTAATTAATTATTAATTTATATAAATTATTATATGCTATAAATATTTAAAAATAAACTAAAAATCGCCTAACGTTCCGGCATATACGATGTTGCAAGCGAGCGTGGCGGTATAATTTCTCACCGCCTAAGCGAGCGAAGCAATATGGGCGAAGCGACGAGGTACGAGGAGTGTAGCCGTATATGCCGTGTTATGTGATGTAGCCAGAAATTTTCCTTTATTTATAAAATGCTGGACAAAAAATACTGGATGGATGAG
>CAYOMN010000017.1:0-13014 GCA_964405115.1 uncultured Candidatus Saccharibacteria bacterium
GCCAACCATAAACGAGCGCTTGATAAGTTTTTTGAATTTTTCTGTCTTTGAATTTTTGTTTTAAGTCTAAAAATGATTCTTGCGTTTTTGCAATTACCAAAATACCAGAGGTATCTCTATCAATACGATGCACAATCCCAGGACGGTTTAATTCTATCTCCTTTCTGTCTTTTCCTTTTACAAACATATTTTCACCAACGCCGTTAATTTCCGGATAATTCTCTAAAATCCAACAAACAAGTGTTGGCTCATTGGTCTTTCCATCGCTATGCACAACTAAACCACTCGGCTTATCTATAATAATAAGATTTTTATTTTCAAAAAGAATTTTGATATCGTTCATTATGATTAAATATAACAAAAAATTTTAATTAAAAAACCTAAGCAGACTTGCTTAGGTTTTTTTCTTTAGACAAAATACATAATATCAGGAACATTTCCATGGTTTTTAGGAAAACACTCAGAAAGATCTTGTCTTGTAAACGGAACAATAAAAAGTGCGTCTGTAGGCTTTTTATAAAAAAGTCTACCTTTTATTTCTCCACATTTAATTTCTGTAAAACCATTCTTTATGTCTTCTTCGTGAAAATCACGTAGAAGACAATTAATCACATATCTTGTAAAAGTTTTTTGTTTTTTAAAACTCATCTTTTTATTTTTTAATTAATTATGCATTTTTATAAATAATATACAAAAAAACAATAATGTCAATAGGTTAAAATTTAACCATCTCTTTTAATGCTTCACTAATCGATGCTAATCCAGCATTATCATCTTTAAACTCTGAAGCACCAACAATAGTTCTTTTTCCGTTTTTAATGACTACTGTCTCATGCATACTATAAGGATCAAAGCTTGTATTTACAGAAGAACCGAAATCAATAACAACAGGATCTCCCTTTTTATCTATTAAAATATTATTAAGTGTTAAATCTCTATGATAAAAATCATTATTATGCATAAGATCAATCTCTTTCTTGAGCTTAACCATAAATTGATCTACAGAAAAATCAAAAGGAAGTAATGGACTGGCTCCTTGTTTAAATCTTCTATATTGATCTCCAACTGATAATCCATCTATCTTTTCCATTAAGATTAATTTCCTTTCTAACATTCTTTTATTTTTAAAATCTTTAATGCTAACATTAATATACACCATCGGCATAGGAACCCGAACACCAATATCAAATAAATTATTTTGTATTAAAATTTCCTCTGATGGATCATTAACAATGAAACCATTTTTAATTTCAGAGGTGTTTCTTTGCTCTTTAATAAGATATGTTTGGTTTCCATATAAAAATTCATAGATACGTGCCATCGAACCACCATCATGAAACAAACTTTTATTTTCCTCATATTTCATGACATAAGAAGTAATCTCTTTTTCAAGAAATTCATCACATTCATTAAATTTCTCATCTTTTTTTATCTCAGCTTTAATTCCAAAAATTGGTTGTACATCAATTCCTTCTCTAGACTTAAAGTCTAGCTTATCAAAATTAAATTTCATACAATATAATTGTACACCAAAATAAATACTTGTCAAATTAGAAATATGTGGTATTTAATGATATAGTTGTTATATGATAGGATATTTAATTGGAAAACCTCTATTTGAAATTGATGGAAATATTATTATTGATGTTCGTGGCGTTGGGTATAGTGTAGCTTGCACAGAACAGACACTCTCTTTAGCACTAAATCAATCAGATTTATCACTACACATACATACAATTGTACGTGAACAAGCTCTAGATTTATATGGATTTGAAACGAAAAATGAACTTTTCTTTTTTAAAAAACTACTTAACGTTTCTGGAATAGGTCCAAGATCAGCACTAGGAATCATCGGTCTTGCTTCAACAGACACTCTCTATCAAGCAATTATAAACAATAATATTGATTTTCTAACATCCGTTTCTGGAATAGGGAAAAAAACTGCAGAACGTATGTGTATTGAACTACGCGATAAATTAAAAAATTATTCCGGTAATACCAATATCAAAATACAAGATAATGATATTGATGTAATAGATGCACTTGTTGCTCTTGGTTACACGAAAGCACAGGCACATAAAGCACTTTCTCAAATTTCACCAGATATAGAAGATACAAATAAAAAAATTAAAATGGCACTAAACGAATTAAATTAAAAAATATATATAATATTAATTAGAATATAGGGAAGCGAATTTTTCTTATATTTAAACTACAAAACTAAATAAAAATACTTGACAACCAGTAAATACTATGATAACCTTTTACTAAATATGGTAATAGGGAAAATCTCTATTACTCAAATTCTTTTAAAATTAAAAACTCAAAAATTATGAAAAAAATAATTTTTTTATCAATTGTATTTTCAATTATTTCTCTGGTATTTTTTTCTTCTTGTAAGAAAAAAGTTATTGAACCAATTGAAATAAAAACGGAAGTTAATAACCCTTCGTTAAGTATTGAAATGATCGATGGAAGTCACGCTTTAGTGATAGCTGAATGTGAGAGTACCGGAAATATGGAAGGTGTTGAAGTCTCCTTAAGAGGAGCCATAACAGAAAAAATGATATTAAAAGAAATCACGGTGGGCCATTGGAAAGATACTCTTGAAGTAGAAAACAATGGAGTAAATGGGTATGTGCATGGTTTTTTTAAACCTGTATACGGCGGAACAACTCACATTGATGAAGGTGTAAATTCTGTAACAAGTGATGATCCTTATTTAGAATGGATTGTCAAAACAGAAATAGAACTCGGAGAAGCGATTAATGTTCCAACTGAAACTGGCGGTACTTCAACAATAGAAATTTCTAATGTTGAAGAAAATAAATTAGTTTCTGTTGTTGCAACAAAAATTTCAGATAATACATTATTAGGAGAATATGCTATCAGTGTAGATCCTTCTGATAAAGATTTTGAAGTATTTGTTGATTTTACTGATTATCCAATATTTTCAACAGAAATAAACTTAAGAGTAAGTGTCGATGATTTAGTTAAAAATTATCAATACACAACTCTCGAGGAAGAAAGTTGCGGTTTATCATTAGAAGGTAGTTATGTTGAAGTTGATGATGAGGTAAATATTACTATTAGTGGGAATGACAGACCTTCAAGTCTGACATTTAAAGCTTATAATGGTTCTACTTTGTTAAATACTTACGGAGGAACGATGACAGAAAATGAAGAGAATAAAACTTTTAGCTTTCCTGTTGAAATCGAACAAGGAATAACGGTAAGCTATGTAGTTACCTCTGAACAACACCCTTTATGTATCCTTGACGGATTCAGCTACGTGACTCCGATTAATCCAAATCCCATAACAACCATTTCTGTAAGCGGAGCATCACCGGGCTCATTAAAACCAAGTGGAGGAATTATTTTTGGGTCATATACAAATGAAAATCTTCCAAATGGTGAATCATCTATCTTAATGGTACAAACACCAAGCGAAGGAATTCTCTTAGTTGATCCACAAGATGGTGAACTAAAACAAAGTATTAAAATTAACTTGAGTGGAGAAATGGGAAGTTTCACTTATGAATTCGTAAGTGATAGAGACGAAAATAACGCAGTTTTTTTATATGACTGTGAATATTTTGAATCTCAACCAGCTAATACAACAATTACCACACTAACTCAAACATATGGGTTATATGGAAGTGTTGATATTGTACAAATTGACTCTCTTCAAGCAAATACAACCCAGTTTATGAGTGCTGATTTGAGTACTAATTACACAGGTACAAAATCCAAAAACATAACGCTAAAAATAAAAAATACACTCACTGGTCACAATCCATGGGAATATTTAAGTCTTTTGGTTATTAACGGAACAAATGTTCCTGTAAGCAACATAAGTGATTGGGGAAATACTGATTCTGAAGGTTTTTATACTTTCACAATTAATACAATCAATGACATAAATATTAGTAATATTGACTACGTAACGGTTGGTTACAGAAGTAAACCCTTTGTAATAGGAAGTGGAGATAGCTTTGATATAAAACTTTCTCTTGTGGTTGATTTTATTGATAGATCTGTAGGATCTACTTTTATTACTGAAACGGTAACAAAAAATATTACAATTGAATGAATAAGAGGAAAATAAATTTCTCTAAGAAGTCCCTCATTTATGAGGGACTTTTATGTTAAATAAATATAAAGACTTGACATATACATAAAAAAACTTAATATTAAAATTAAACAAATGTTTACGGAAAATCTGTAAGTATATTAAATTAAAAACTAAATATCTGTATCATGAAAAAAAACTTTTTAATTTCTATTGTAATTATTTTTTCTCTTTTATCATGTAAAAAAGAAATAATAAAACCAACATTCAATCACGTAACAATTTCAGAGGAAGTTGTGCAATCATCTTTTAATGCTAAACCTAACTTTGAAATAAATTATACCGATAATAATGTTATGGATGGAGAAATCTCAATACAATTACTTGATGAAAACGGAACAATATTGTCTTATTTACCAAATTCAAACCTAATTCTGAAAAACGGAATTATAGGTATAAATAATATACAAGGATTATTAAATAAAAAAGAGTATTTCTTCAAAATTGAGAATTTTTCATATGAAAGTGACTATTACAAATTTAATACAAATAATGATACGACGTATAAAGACCAAGTTCTTATAAAATTTAAACCGTTAATAAGTTCCGTATTTGACAGTGTCACCTTTTTCGAAAAAGTAACTCAAGTGTCATTTAATGACAAACCAAGCTTTGAAATAAATTATTATAATAATAGTATAATTAGCGGAGAAATTTCAATACAATTACTTGATGAAAATGGAACAAGATTGTCTTATTTACCTAACGCTAATCTTATTTCTGAAAATGGAGTTGTAAGTATTAATAATATACGAGGATTATTAAATGAAAAAGAGTATTTCTTCAAAATTGAGAATTCAATATATAGAAATGATTATTATAAATTTAATACAGATAATAATACGACATATAAAGACCGAGTTCTCATAAAGTTTAAACCGTTAATAAAAGATAATATTACAGATGTATCTTTTGAAACATACAAGTTAAGCACACAAAACGACATAGGTCCACAAAAAGCTATTGTATATAGAGCAAAAGTAAACTATAAAAAAATTCAAATAAATGAATTTAGTTTATTCATAACTATTAAAAACACTTCTCCTTGGGATATTTTTAATAAAATTATTTTAAAAGATAGTGATAACTTCATTTTAAAAGAAACAACATTGGGAGATCAATCAAATTGGATAAGTCATAACGATTCATTGTATGAAGTAAGAATGAATAACATTAATTATATTTTTAACCCAGGCACACTTAACCAAGAAGTTGAGCTTGAATTAAAAAATTCAATTCAACCAATTGGAATGAACTCAAAAATAAAAATATTTTATATTGAAAATGGAATAAATGAATATTTTGAAACAAAAACGGATTCACTAAAAATAATGGATCCAACAAAATAAAAATAAAGGTTTTTCTTCTTTTTAGAAGAAAAACCTTTTTACTTAAAAATAAGATATGAAGCAATACCAAATGCAGTTGAAACATTTAACGACTCTTTTTTGCCATTCATTGGAATTTCTAAAATCTCACCACATAAATCAAGCTGTTTTTCTTCCATACCTAAAACTTCTTCGCCAACAGCAATAATTATTTCTTTTAAATTAATTTGTCTTTTATAATCAAAAATATCAATTGATTTTTTATCTTGCTCTATTCCAATAAGATACGAACCATTATTTTTTAATTGTTTTATTTCTTTAAAAGGTTTTTCTAAATATGACCAAGAAACTGTTTTTTCTGCTCCTATTGCAACCTTATGCATATCTTCTCTTTCTCTTCCAAATCTATCAATTGGTAGTGGAGTATACCCAGACAAATAAATGTGATCAATTCCAACAGCATCAGCAGTACGAAAAATAGAACCAACATTATAAACTGAACGAATATTATGTAACCAAACCGATTTTTTCATAAATTTATTATATATGAATCAATTTTATTGACAAAAAAGATTCATAATATAATATGATTGTGTATTCGGAATATGAAAAATATCCGTCTGTAGCTCAGTTGGTAGAGCAGCGGCCTTTTAAGCCGACGGTCGAAGGTTCGAGCCCTTCCAGACGGACAAAAATAGTAAGGAACTAGCTACTACATTTATTTATGTTAATATATCAACATGATTGCTCTATGGATTATTATTTTAATAGCTAGTTTATTTCTTCTTATTAAATCAGCTGATTACTTTACAGAGTATGCAGAAAAAATTGGATTAATTTTTGGTCTAAGTTCATTTATAATAGGAGCAACAATTGTTGCAATAGGAACCTCATTGCCAGAACTTGTATCTTCACTATTTGCAATCCATGCAAAAGAGATTACCTTTGTAATAGATAATATTATCGGTTCAAACATAGCAAATGCCTTACTTATATTAGGTATTTCCAGTCTTATAGCAAAAAAGGGACTAAAAATGAAGACTTCTCTAATAGATATAGATCTACCCTTTTTCTTTATGTCAATGGCTATTTTTGTTTATTTTATATCAGACAAGATTATATCATTTCGAGAAGGAATAGCCCTACTTGTATTCTTTATAATTTTTATAATCTATAATATCAGACAAAAACCAGATAAAAAAGATATGGATGAAATGGAAGATATGAAAAAAAGCATGCATCCTGAAAAAAAATATTTATTCAAATATATAATCTATATAGTATTGTCTATGGCAGTACTTACATTTTCTGCAAAATATTTAATTGATAGCATCTTAACTCTATCAGAATTATTAAATATAGGTTCATCTATCCTAACAATTACTATTGTTGCCTTTGGTACATCGTTACCAGAGATACTTACGTCTGTTGCTGCTGTTAGAAGGGGGAACCATGGGATGGCAGTTGGAAACGTTTTAGGGTCAAATACATTTAATTTACTTCTAGTAGCAGGTATTCCATCGATTATAACTCCATTATCAATCAACCACGAAACATTTATAATAGGATTGCCATTTCTTGTTATTGCAACACTTATAGCTATTTTTGTTATGTTTGATAATAAAATCAGAAAATGGGAAGGGGTTGCTCTGCTATTTTTCTATGCTGTATTTATTGCGAAGATACTTCATATTATGTAATAAAAAAAATGAGACTAATTTTTATCTCTTTTTTTAAACACCAACAAAGGTATTTCTTTTAAATAAATAAACCAAGATTATAAATCTAAAATAAACTTTTCCAAATCAATTTCTAAGGTACTATATGTATCACGATTATGGAACATTTTTGTCATATCGTTTGACAAACTTCGAATATCTTCCTTTGAAAAATTTTTTATATAAGATTGATTCTTTTTATATACAAAAGGACTCATTTCGTGAACATTTTTACCATTCTTTACGATTGCAAGATTTTTTAATTGCCAAAACAATATTCCATGTATTTCCTCAACACTAATACCCGAATCAATTGCCTGTCTATATCCAAACCAAAGATTTTTTTTATCACGTGCACCAAACAAATCAGCTAAAACAAAAGTATTATATTTTTTTAATTCTGATTTTACTTCTTTTTTGAATTCGGTAATCTGTGCGTCTATTTTTTTAAATACGATGAGATCTTTCTTCAAGATTGAGTCTTCTGAAAAGATCAAAATATGTTCTGTCTCTGCATAACTTTTCAAAATGGTTTTTATCGGTAAATCACGTACTGCATCCATAATTATGAAACACTCCCGTTCATCAAACAATCCTGTATTCACAGGAACCACAGACTCAAATGATTGTTCACAAAAATTATCAGTATAAAAATACTGAGTTCGTTTACTATTTAAACCCTGCTGTTCACAAACACTCTGAATGAAGTCTTTTCGTTCTTTTTTATTTCCTGTAATTAATGTAATCATAATGTCTTGCCAAAAAAATCATAAGCGTCTTGATATCATAGGTATCAAAACGAAGAGGGGCCCGAAACGTATACGTGTGTGAGGAATCCTTTTCTTTTATTTTTTTTCTCATGTTCAATAGTTGATTTGTATACTTTTTATATAATCAAAATATTTCCTCGTGAGTCTTTTATATAAAGACGACGCGAATCTTTTATTTTGAAAGAATGTGAAATTATCATTCTTTCTTATTTTTTCTAGAACACTTCTTTTTTAAAAGATAATACTCCCAAGTAATAAAATAAAGGATAAAATATAAGGTAAGAATAATGTATGTATTCAATTCTATAAGACTTCCTTCCTCATCTACTCCTAAAATAATATTCTTATCAACAAGAAACAAGGTAAATACTGGAATTGCAAGAAAAATAATTACTTGAGGAATACAACTGAATTTTTTTTCATCACAATCACCAAAAAACCAAGATAGAAACCTCATATTTTCTTATAATTAACCTTGTAAATAAATGCAATATCTTTCATGAACTAAGTATAAACCAAAATAATTCCTTTTTCTATAATATTATTGTTTTTCCTCTGTTATTGTCTTTAGTTTTTCTTTCAATTTCTCAGAAACTATTCTCATTGAAGAGAACACAGGCTTGTAAAGTTTTAAGTCTTTCATAATTCTATAATAATTTCCTTATCTAATAAAAACTTGTAAGCTGTTTGAAAATCAATATCATATTTTCTTTGAAATTTTTGTATACTATGGAATATAACAAGTGGGTATTTCCTACGAGCCACCTTAAAAAATTCTGATAATGTTTCGTAGTCTTTGTAATTTATTTTTTTATTCATAATAAAAAGTATATTAATGGTTAATATACCTTCATCGATTGTTTGTGTTGTGATCATCATACATAAACGAAACACCTTGCGATTTAATTCGTAGGTTGCTAGCAGATTATAGAGTTACGTCTCTAACTGCACTCTGATGAAAGATAAACTTATTATATCAGAAAAATTAACTTAAAAAACTAAACAAGAAATAATATAAAAAATGACTAAGAAAATAAATCTTTTCCTAGTCATTTTTTATGAAATTTTAGATACAATTAATTATAAAATAAAAAATTGTATCTATTGGTTGATTTACCAAAATTTTTTCTTGCTCGAGATTTTCTGTATAGTGAATTATTTATTGAATAGAATACTCCACTACCGCTATTAATAAGCAACGCATTGACACAACCTTTATTTTGAAAAACAAAAGAAAATTGTTTTACGGTCATCTTTCTTAATGTAACCAAAATAATTATCTCTCCATTTTGGGTATATCCTATTCCTGAAAAGAAATCTTTTGTAGAAATATTAGGAATTTGTGTTGTTCTTAAATCAAGAACTGTTCCATTAATAACAAGAGCTGGACCATTTTGAAATGCCCATTGCATTTCCGGAAGATCTGCATAAGCCTCTTCAAACCTAACCATTGTAATGTTTCCATTTAAATTGACTCCAAATATGGAATTATAGTAAATAAACGGATTCTGCTTATTTAATCTCCTATGTGATGTGCTTTTTGTAACATCACCATCCTGAACAATTGCACCAATTGGCTTACCATTTCTCCCAACAAAAGGTCCGCCTAAAACGAATTGAATATCATTTATCGCATTTTCCATTGACCCAAAATGAACATTCATTTTATTACCAACTTTAAATAATAAGATATCTCCGTCTTTAATAATTTTAATTTGAGAGAAAGAAGTTAAAACGACTACCAACATACTGAAAAATAAAATTATCTTTTTCATAATATTAATTTTTAAATTTTTAAATATCGTTTTTTAAAGTGGGTTCTTTTTCCACTATTTGATATTAATATTACATATATTTGACATACTGTAAAGTAATCCATAAATAAAAACAGATAATTTATTATCTGTTTTTATTTATGGATTACTTTAATTCTCCCCAATTTTTACCGACAGAGCCATGAACAAAAATTGGAACTTCTGTTTCATAATGCAAATATGATATTTCTAAAATATTCTCCATAATACCAACTACTTTTTCAGAAAAATCATCTACCTTACCTTCGTCAACTTCATAAATAAATTCATCGTGAATTTGCAAAAGTAATTTTGCCGTAGGGAAATCTTTTTCTAATTTTTTGGCAACCTGTACCATGGAAAGTTTAATAATATCCGCAGCGGTTCCCTGTATGGGCGCATTTAAAGCCATACGCTCCGCCATGGCACGAATGAAAGGAAGTTTTGCATTGATACTCCTAAACTGTCTCCTACGACCAAACAATGTCTCTGTGTATCCATGTTTCCGTGCAAATTCTTTTGTTGCTTCAAGAAAAGCTGTCGCCTCGGGAAATTGTTCAAAAAATCCATTGTAGAACATTTGTGCCTCCTCTCGAGTGCTTTCCATTTCCTTCTTTAAAGAATTAATACCCATTCCATAAAGAATTCCAAAGTTCACAACTTTTGCCTTTCGTCGCATTTCTCTATCTACCTTCGCTTCATCAACTCCGGAAATACGCGCAGCAACAGAAGTGTGAATATCTTTTCCTTCTTTAAAAATTTGAATAAATTCTCTATCTTGTGAAAGAATGGCAAGAATTCTTAATTCAATTTGAGAATAATCAAATGAAACAAACTTCTTTCCTTTTTCTGCAATGAAGCCTTCACGGATTTTCCTTCCTAACTCTGTTCGTGTTGGAATATTTTGCAAATTTGGATTTCGTGATGAAAAACGTCCAGTTGCAGTTCCATTTTGCAAAAATTCAGCATGGAGCCGTCCATCAACACCAATCATTTTAGGAATAACATCAATGTAAGTAGAAAGAAGTTTTTGTAATTCACGATATTCAACAATTTGTTGAATAATTTTATGTTCATTTTGCAATTTTTCAAGATTAGAAATATTTGTTGAATAAGTTCCTGTCTTCGATTTTTTAATTCCCTTTGTTGAAAGATGCATTTTTTCAAATAATATTTCAGAAAGTTGTTTTGGTGATTTTACATTAAATTCTTCTCCAGCAAATTCAAAAATTTTATTTTCAATTTTTTGTAGTTCTGTATGATATTTCGTTGAAAGTCTCTTGAAAAAATCTTGATCAATAAGAATACCATTCTCTTCCATTTTACTTACAAGCGTTAAAAGTGGTTTCTCTATTTTATTATAAATTTCAAAAGATTTTTTATCTTTTTGAAGATCACCATAAATTTCTTTTGATGCGGCAAAAAAAGAGTCCTCTCCTGTATATTCTAAAATCTTTTCTAAGTTTGCATTTGCCTGGTCAGAATCAACAAGTGTTAAAGCAATGGAAGTCAATTTTAACTGCGTTTCATCAATCTTATCTTCTCTTTTTTTCTTTTTTTCTTCTACAAAAATAAAATCACTTTCACTTCCTCCGTTATCCCTATTTTGAATATTAAGAGTCTTAAAAAGTCGTTTTGGAAGAGCACGTAATTCGTACTTTTCAAATAGCTTAAGCGCCTTTTCAACATTAATGCTCGTATGCCAATCCTGTTCCGGAATTTTAAAATCGATGGGAGCATCGGTGCGAATCGTCGCAAGTACCTTTGAAAATTCAGCTTCTTCTCTTCCTTCTTTTACAAGATCTATCATTCTTTTTGTTAAACCAATATCAAAAAGTGTCTGTTCATCTTTTTCAAGTACTTCATATACTTTTTCCATATTTCCAAAATGTGAAATGAGAAGTGTCGCTGCTTTGTCTCCAATTCCTTTAATTCCTGGGATATTGTCAGAAGAATCTCCCTTAAATGCTTTATAATCAATAATAGAAAGTGGTTTAAAATGGAAACGATCTATAACTGCTTTTTCATCATAAACAACTGTATCACTCATTCCACGTTTTAAAGTGAATACTTGTACACGTTTTTCATCAACGAGTTGTAATGTATCCATATCTCCAGAAGCAATAATAATATCTATCTTTTCACTCTTTAATTGTTCTGTAATAGTCCCAAGAATATCATCTGCTTCAAAACCTGGAGCATCATATATGGGTATAGAAAAGATTTTACAAACATCTCGTGTCGGTTGAAATTGCATTTTTAATGCTTCATCTGTCTTTGAACGTGTTCCTTTATATTCTGAATAACTCTCATGTCTAAATGTTTTTCCAGGTAGATCATAGCAAGCAATAATATAATCAGGGTTAAAATCATCAATCATACGCAAAACCATTGTTATAAATCCATAAATAGCTCCAGTTGGAAAACCTGCATATGTCGTAAAATTAGGCATACCATGATACGCACGATGAATAATTGCATGAGCATCAAGAAGTACTAATTTCTTCCTTTTTTGTTTCATATATAAAGTATAACATATTAAATATACGTTTTAGTTATAAATTTAATCAAAAAAAGTTTCTTAATTAACAACGAATATCTCTCTTTTTTTTTCACTTAAAATCTTAATCTTTACACTAATTACTTCTGGTGTATTTATTCCTGCAACTTGTTCTGGCCACTCTATAAATATTAAATTCTCTGGATCTAAAATAACTTCGTTCCATCCAAGATATTCAAGTTCCTTTTTAGATTCTAAACGATATGCATCAATATGAATCATCTTTTTAAATAAATAATTATCTTTTATATTGTATTCCTTTTGAATTACAAAAGTTGGACTTGTTACATTAACATTTATCCCAAAATAAGTTGCAGCAACTTTCACAAAGGTTGTTTTTCCAGAACCAAGATCTCCAGATAATGTAATTATTGTAGCATTACTTTTTTTATTTAAATTCTTTAAAATACCAAAAACAATCTTTCTAAATTCATCAAAATTATTACTTATTTTTTTCATAATTAAAGTATAAGTAAGCTCATATAGTAATCAAGCTTTATATATTAAAAATAAAAATAAAAAACGCAATAATGCGTTTTTTATTTTCAACCAAATTAACCTCGATTAGGTCTATATGGTCTATAATCTGATCTATCTCCCTTTTGTGAAGTGTTTTGTGCTGATGATCTATCTTGTGGTACTTGTCGTATATCATCATGTTGAGAAGCTACATGAGCATTCATATTATCTACATAATGTGCATTCCCATGATC
>CAYOMN010000018.1:0-11758 GCA_964405115.1 uncultured Candidatus Saccharibacteria bacterium
CTTATTCTTCAAAGAAGGAAAAAGGAAAATCAATTGTTCTTATCACAAATATGTATAATGCTAAGGCTTTTGTTCCACCAAAAGATTCTGAAAATACAAAAATAGGTAAGACAGTGAAGAAAGCAATTGCAGATGGAGTTGAGAATTGGCAAGTTAATTTAAAGATAGATAAATATGGTGTGTATTTTTTAGATTATTTTAAATTGGATTTATATATATAAATTAAGTTTAGTTTTGATAAAGTTTTATATATGTAAATAGTGTTTAAGTGAATAAATCCAATCTTCTTCATCTTCGTCGCTTTTTTGTTTTTCGTTTAAAAGCCATTTTAAATACCCAGGATCATTTTTTGCAATATTTTCTAGTTTTTCTCCTTTATATTTCCCAAAATTAATAATTCTGATAAGTGAGGGCTTTGATGATATTTTAATCATATACTCAATAGCTTCATTTTGTGATAATTCTTTTGTCTCCATAATTTTTTTTAGAAGTCTATAAAAGAGTTTCTCTAATACTAGAATATCACCCCAAGCGTCATGTGCTGTTGCTTCAACATCAATTTCAAGAAGATATCGTAAATATTGAAGAGAATATGATTCAATTTTTGATTTTGGATCAAGATGTCGTGCTATTTTTAATGTATCAATGAAGCTTCCAACCATTAATCCTTCCTTCTGTAGCATGGAAATATCAAACTTTGCATTATGAGCAATAAATATTTCACCAGTATCAAAACGTTTCTTAAGATCAATGTATTCCGGAGAATCTTTAAATATTGGTTTATTAGTAATCATTTCTTCCGTAATATGGTGAATTGCCATGGCACTAATTTCTATTAGTTTATTTGGTTTATATAGTTTATTAACGTCAACATTATCTGTCGTTCTGTATGCAACTTGAATAAGTTTATCATTAAAACCTGTCCCTGTTGTTTCTGTGTCTATAAAAATTAGTGTATTACTATTCATATGTACTATTGTATCAAAGTTTTCAAATAACGCATTTTATTTATTTATTTTTAATAAAATTATATGTGAATTTTATATATGCTATACTATTTGTATGAATACGGAATTAGAGATCAAATCACTAGATGAGTATACACGTTTAACAAACTATTTATCTGCTGCACAGATTTTCTTAAAAGGCAATTTCTTTTTAGGAAGAGAATTAGAAAAAAAAGATATAAAAGATCGATTACTTGGACACTGGGGAACTTGCCCAGGGATTAATCTTGTTTATGCACATACAAATAGACTTATAAAAAATCATTTAGAGTATGATTTTATGTTGACTGTTGGTCCTGGTCATGGTTTTCCAGCATATCAATCAAACATTTTTATAGAAGGTTCTTTATCAAAAATGTATCCAGAGAAAGTTCCTTATAATAAAGAAGGAGCTGATCAATTTATTAGTCATTTTTCTGTGCCATATGGCTACCCGTCTCATTTAAATCCAGAAGCTCCTGGAACAATTCTTGAGGGCGGTGAATTAGGATATTCTTTGTCTGTTGCCGCAGGGTCTGTTTTGGATAATCAGAAACTTATTAATATATGTATCATTGGTGACGGAGAAGCTGAGACAGCAACAATGGCGAGCTCTTGGCATGTAAATAAGTTTATTTCACCTGAAACAGACGGGGTTGTTTTTCCTATTTTACATTTAAATGGTTATAAGATTTCCGGGCCGACTATTTTTGGACGAATGCTAGATGAAGATTTAATAAAGTATTTTGAAGCACTTGGTTGGAAACCATATTTTATTGAGTCAGAAAATACCTTAGATTTTCATAAAAAAGCAATTAAAGTTTTTGATTCTATAATAGAAGATATTTCTAGCATTAAAAAAGATCATAGGAATGGATTTCCTAAGTGGCCAATGCTTATAATGAAGACACCAAAAGGAATGACTGCAGTAAAAAATACTGAGACAAAGAAAATAGTTGGAAATAATTTTTCTCATCAAATTGTCTTTGATAATTTACACGAATCAGAAGAAGAGCTTAAAATGTTAAATGATTGGCTTTCTTCATATAATATTGATGAATTAATTTCTTTTAATGATAATGGAAAAATGACTTTATCAGATAATATTAAATTAATAATTCCTGAAACTGAAAGAAAAATTGGAATGTCAAGATATGCTCATGGTAAGAATACAAAAAAGCCTAATGTTCCAAATTTTGAAGATATTTATATTGAACAAGATTTTATTAAAAAAGATGGAAATAATGCGATGAAAGAAGCTGGAGATTATCTTAAACAACTTATAGATCTTGGTAATGAGATTAGATTATTTTCTCCAGATGAGACTTATTCAAATAAACTTGATAGTGTATTTAAGGCGACAAATAGAGTTTGGCAACTTGCAAATGAAGAATGGGACATTGATTTTGGAAAATCAGGACGTGTAATAGAAATGCTTTCAGAAAATGTTTTATTTGGGATGCTATGGGGTTATACATTAACAGGAAGATACGGATATATTATAAGCTATGAAGCTTTTACTCAGATTGTTGCTTCAATGGCTGATCAATATGTAAAATTTATAAAAATAGCAAAGAGTGTTTCATTTAGAAAACCTGTTCCAGCAATGAATATTATATTATCTTCTCTTCTAGAAAGGCAAGATCATAACGGATTTTCACATCAAAATCCATCATTTATTTCTTCTAACTTAGATAGAGATAGAGATATTACGTCTGTGTATCTTCCGGCTGATAAAAATCTTATGAAACTTGCAATGGAAAAAACAATGAATTCATATAATTCATTAAATATTATTGTTTGTGGTAAGAAGATGACTCGGACATGGCTTACACTTGGAGAAGCTAAAAAACAGGCTGAAGATGGAATTATGATATGGGATAGGTATTCCGATGAAAACCCAGATATAGTTATTGTAACAGCGGGGGATTATGTTACAGAGGAATCTATTGCTGGATTACAACTTATTAGAGCTAAATTACCAGAATTAATGATACGTTTTGTCAATATATTTACTCTTGATGTTTTAAATGAACAAGATTCTAGGTTTACAAAAGAAGAGGTTATTGAGAAATTTCTTACACAAGATAAAGGTGTAATATTTAATTATCATGGTTATCCAGATTCAATTAAAAAGCTCATTTATGATTATGGAATATCTGAACGTGTGATTATTAATGGTTATGAAGAACATGGTTCAACAACATCACCGTTTGATATGAAAGCACGTAACGGCTTGTCTCGTTTTCAGTTGTTACGCGATGTTGCAAGACTTGCTCATAATCAGGGAAATCTTGATGATGATAGTTATAAAGAAATTTCAAGATATTCACAAGATAAGCTCAATTGGGAAAAGAAATATATTACAGAACATTTTGTTGATCCGAAATCTATTAAAGAGTGGAATATTGATGGGTATGGGAAAGAATAAGAAAATACATACTTGTATTGGTTGTGGACATGTTGGTGTAATCTATGATTTTTCTCCATCAATTCAAGTAGGTAAAGATGATTTCAGAATTTTTCATGCTTATAATAAAATGAATGGGCATTTATATTGTATTGAATGTAAGAAGAGACATCTTATTGAAATTGCAGAATATAAAAATCTTACATACGAGCAGGTTGAGTTTTTAAAAAAATCATTGAGAGAATGGAAAAGGTGAATAACTTTTTCTTTTTTGTTATAATCATTTTATGAAAGAGATATTAATTATAAATCCAGGTTCCACTTCAACAAAATATAAAGTTTTTGATTTAAAAGGAAATGTTCTCAGTGAACAGGTTTTTTTGCTAAAACAAAAAAAACAAGAATTAAGTTTTTTAAAAAACATTGAAAATATAGAAAAAATTGGAATTCGTGTTGTTCATGGTGGTGATGTTTCAAAGACTTCAAGAATTACAGAAAGTTTGAAAAAGAAAATAGAAGAATTTCTTGATTTTGCACCTATTCACAATAAGCGAGCGTTGGAGACAATATATAAAATAGAAAAACTTTTTCCTAGAGTTCCATTTTTTGCAAGTTTTGATACTGCATTTCATAGGACAATACCTGAGTATTTATCAACTTATGCAATTCCAGTAAAACTTGCTCAAAGATATAAGCTAAAAAAATATGGATTTCATGGTTTAGCTGTTCAGTCAGCATTGAGAAAATTTATAGAAAAGAAAGAAGATATTGAATTAGAGGAAATTAAGAATATTATTTTTGTGCATCTTGGGGGTGGTTGTTCTATTACTGCTGTAAAGAATGGAAAATCATTTTGTACTTCTATGGGCTTAACTCCAATTTCAGGAATTATGATGGTAACACGTCCAGGTGATATTGATTCTGATTTAGATAAGATACTTTCTCACAAAGAACATAAGAGTATTGATAAAATATCTCATATTCTTAATTATGAGTCAGGTTTTCTTGGTATGACTGGGTCAAAAGATACCTTAAAAATTTTTGAAAAAGCTCAGAAAGGAAGTAAAAAAGAAAAATTATCCTTTGACATGTTTGTTGCTGACATTACAAAAACAATTTTTGCCTACACAGGCTTAATGCAAGGTGTAGACGCAGTTGTTTTTTCAGGTGGTATTGGTTATGGAAATAAATACTTACGAAATACAGTGACTAAAAAACTAAAAATGCTTGGTATTCAAAAAAAAGATATTTATAAGGTTGATATTGATGAGGAAGAAGTTATTTTTAATAAAATTATAAAGAAATAATTTTATTAATCTATTTTCTATTTGGTTTTTATAGAGAAGTATCTAGTTTATTTGTTAGAAGAAATCATCTTTTAAAGATTTTACCTAAATTTTCTTTAATTAAGCATTTAATTTCCATCGATGAGAGTAAAATATTTATTTTCATAATTGGCATATCTAATTTTTCAGCCAGTGCGTTTCGTGAAAGTGGTTCATTGAGTAAATTTATAACTTTTTGTTCTTCTGGTTCAAGCGCCATTATTTGTTGTTGTGTTGGATTTTTTTCATCTAAGAGGTGGAAATAATCGAGAATATCTTTTGCACTCGTGATTGGTGTTGCTCCTTCACGAATGAGTTCATTACATCCTTCGCTTGTGGTGCTAAAAATTGATCCTGGAACAGAAAACACCTCGCGATTATAGTCAGTTGCAAGTCGTGCTGTAATTCTCGTTCCTGATTTATTTTCTGCTTCAATAACAAGTACAGCGTGAGAAAGTCCAGCCATAATTCTATTTCGTTGTGGAAATGTCCATGGTGCGGCCTTTTCTTTTGGTTCAAATTCAGAAATAAGACAACCGCCATTCTTAAGAATCTCTTTTGCAAGATTTTTATGCGAAGCTGGGTATAGAACTGATTCATCTAAGCCGGAACCAGGAACAGCTATTGTTGTTAGGTTATTATTCAAGGCTGAACGATGAGCAATCCCATCAATTCCAAGAGCAAGTCCAGAAACAATCACAAAAGGATATCCAGCAAGTCCAGAAATAAGTTTTTCGCATACAGATTTTCCATAGTTTGTATATTTTCGTGATCCAATAACTGTAAGAAAAATATTATTTTCTTGATTAGGAAATTTACCAATTATATATAATTTTTTTGGTGCATCTGGAATCTCTTGTAATAGTTTTGGGATTTTTGACTCATTCATATTTTTTATTATAACAAAGTTATCATAAAAAATGAGAAATAAAAAACTGCAAACTTATTATTGTTTGCGGTTAATCTTTTTTAGTAAGTTTTTAGCTTGAACTTGTTGGGTTTACATTTCCATAAGGCCAACCTGCCACAAGATTTTTCTAGATTAATTTCTAGACTCATTGATCTCCTGACTTATTTTTTTACTACATATTTTCAATAATCTGGAAGGTTCATCTATAAAGAGCTCTTTATTTCCTGTTTTCTCAAAATAATCTATAGAATCTTTTTTAGAACCAGAGCAATTAATCGAATATCAGAGAACCAGATATTATCAAGTGGCTGTGATTATGTTGTAAAACAAACTCTTACTTGATCTAAAAATTCTATATGTTTAAACATTGCAAATGTAATTTTATATTTTAAATCATCGGCTCACCAAAGGGTTTGTGTCATTTTCTAAATCTTAAATTTCCATAAAGTATTGTTTTTTATTTTTTTAATTTAAGTGTTTTTAACAAATGAAATGATAAAGTCAAATATGAAAACTTTAAAAAAAATATTTTTCACATATACTAATAAATATGTTAGATATAAAATTTATTCGTGAAAATCGGGATATCGTAAAAGACGCAGTTTATAAAAAAAATATGAATGTTGACGTTGATAAGCTTCTTAGAGTTGATGTTGAGCGTCTTGAACTATTACGTGAGATTGAAGCATTACGCGCTGAACAAAATCAACAATCTCAAAGAATTCAGACATTAGAGAATAGGATTAGTAGAGAACAGGCAATCATTGCCATGAGAACATTAAAAGATTCATTAAAGATAAAAGAGTCAAAATATAAACAAATTCAAAAAAAATGGCAAGAACTTATGTGGCAAATTCCAAATATACCTGATATGTCAGCTCCAATTGGTAAGGATGAATCTGAAAATGTAGAAATAAAAACATGGGGTGAGTTACCAAGCTTTGATTTTGAGATAAAAGACCATATAGAACTTATGAAAAGTTTAGATATGGTGGATTTTGAAAGGGGAATTAAGGTTCATGGTTTTAGAGGTTATTTTCTTAAAAATGATGGGGCACTGCTTTCATGGGCTATTTGGAATTATGCTCAAGATTTTTTTCTTAAAAAAGGGTTTACACCAATGATTGTCCCTTCAATTGTGAGACCTGAACACTTCTATGGAACGGGACATTTACCAGGTGAAGCAGATGATTTATATGAAACTCAAGATGGAGATTATTTATCTGGTACATCTGAAGTTTCAACAATGGCATATTTTGCAAAAGAAAAGCTAAATAAATCTGATTTACCAATTAAGATACTTGCTTTTTCACCTGCATATAGACGAGAAGCTGGAAGTCATGGTAAAGATGTTAATGGTCTTATTCGTGTTCATGAGTTTTTTAAATTTGAACAATTAATATTATGTGAAGCAAGTCACCAAGAGTCTGTTAAGTTGCATGATTGGTTAAACAACAATACTGAAGAATTTATTCAAAGTTTAGGAATACCTTATCATGTTGTTGATGCTTGTACTGGCGATATGGGTCAGGGTAAAGTAAGGATGTATGATATAGAATTGTGGGTTCCTCAACAGGATAAATATAGGGAAATTTCTTCTGCTTCTTATTATCATGATTTTCAAACAAGACGTTTCGATATTCGTTATAAAAACGATGAAGGGGAGATGAGATTTGCACATTCATTAAATTGTACAGCAGCTCCAACACCTCGTATTTTAGTTTCACTTGTTGAGAATTTTCAACAAGAAGATGGGACTATAAAAATTCCGGAAGTTTTAAGACCTTATTTAAATAATAGAGAATATCTTGGGAAATAACGATTTATTATTAGCGTTCCTTTTTTCTTTTTATTTCTAAAATTGGTACTATATATGTAGTTTTATTATGAATATTAGAAGACCACAAAAGAAAACTAAGAAAGAATTGAGGAAAGTGAAAAGGAAGTTTTTAACTTCATTGTTTCTTTTGATTATTATTATAATTAGTTTTATATTTATAATGAATAATTCAAGATTTATGGTCTCTTCTATCGAGATACACGGGAATGAAACTATTTTAGATACTGATATTAAAGAATCTATAGATAAGGTTATAAAAAGAAAAGTGTTATTTATTCCAATGGAAAATGTATTATTTGTAGGTATAAAAAGGATTGAAAGGGTAATTGGAAATGATTTTCCAAAAATTTATAATACCGACGTATCCATAAAAGATGGATCTAAACTGATTATTAGTATTGAAGAACGTAAGCCTCATTCTTTATGGTGTAAGTATAATGATTTAGATAAAACTAAAAAACATAAAAATAATGATTTACAATCTTTTGATGAAGAATGTTATTTTGCTGATCAAAGAGGTTTTATTTATACAAGAGCGCCATATTTTTCTGGTGGTATTTTTAAAAAGATTTATACAACAGATAAGTTATTAAAGATAGGAGAGCAAATCTTAGACAAAGAAGAATTTATTAACTTTTTTAAATTTATTGATTCATTAAATAGTAATTTTGGTATCACTGTTGATCATATTTTTTTAAATGAGCATAATGAAACAAGAATATATATGAATTCTCTTTTGGGAAAAAAATTAGATAATAGTCCATATATTATTTATCATACAAATGAGGATTATAAGATTATTGTTAGAAACATGGAATTAATGATAAATCATAAATTATTTAAAAAAGACTTTTCAGAAAAGCCTGATAGGTTGAAATTTATAGATTTAAGAATAATTGATCAAATAAGATATAAATTTATTACAAGCGAAGAATATGTTAATAAAGAAGAATAAAAGTGGAATTGTTATGGGATTTTGGGAAAATATTCCAGAGAAAGCAAAATTACTTGCACCCATGGCAGATGTTACTGATGTTGCTTTCCGTGGAATGATTGCAAAATATTCTCGCATGGGAGAAGATGGTGGAGGCCCAGATGTTTTATATATTGAATTTGTCGCGGCTGATGGTCTTTTTTCTGAAAAAGGAAAACCCAATCTTATTCATCTTTTGAAGTATAATAAAAAGGATCGTCCCATTGTGGCGCAAATTTTTTCATCAAGTCCAGAAAAGATGGAAGTGGCAGCACGATTGTGTGTTGAGTTAGACTTTGATGGTATTGATTTAAATATGGGTTGTCCTGAACGTAATATTACCAAACAGGGAGCAGGTTCTGCTATGATTCAAACACCAAAATTGGCTCAGGATATTATTTATGCTGCAAAACGAGGAGCTGGAAATATTCCAGTCTCTGTAAAAACAAGAATTGGATGGACTCAGAATGAAATTGAAACATGGATTCCTGCACTTTTGGAAACAGATATTGCAGCTATCATTATTCATGGAAGAACACGAAAGCAGATGTCAAAAGTACATGCTGATTGGGAAATTATTTCACGAGCAGGAGAGATTGTTCGTGCCTCAGGAAAGAGTACCAAAATTATTGGAAATGGTGATGTTATTAGTTTAGATCAAGCGAATGAGTATTGTGAAAAGTACAATGTAGATGGAGTTATGATTGGTCGTGGAATTTTTGGAAAGCCTTGGTTTTTTGATTCGCATGCAAAAGAAAGAAGCGTTGAAGAAAAACTTGGAATTATGTTAGAGCATACACGTTTGTTTTTGAAACTTCTTCCAGATCAAAATTTCAACATTATGAAAAAACATTATAAAGCTTATATCTCAGGTTTTGATGGAGCTCGTGAGCTTCGTAGAAAATGTATGGAGGTGAATTCCTACGAAGAAATTGAAACTTATGTTTATGATTTCCTCAAAAAGAAAAAGAAAACGTGGTTTTCAAAACTTAAAAATATTTATGGAAAATAAAAAACCGGAATATGTTTCCAGTTTTTATACAATTAAATAGAAATTATATTCTATTTAATTATTTTTTCTATAACAACGTTTAGATATGTTGAGTTCCAGCCAAATATATAAGATGAACCGGTTTTCTCTTTGTTTTTATAATAGAAACCGTCATGCCATGTTCTTGAATTACTTATTCTTATTGTATTTTTAATTTCCCAATTTCTGTCATCTGAAATTTGATATATTGTAATTGTATCACCAAATTTTCTAAATAAATAAAACTTAAAATAAGAAAGAATAAATTCATTTCTAATATAACAAAGAGAGAGATGTCAAGTGAATTGCGGTAAATACAAATCTGTGTTGTGGATAACTTTGTAAATTGAAATACAATCAGTTATACTATTTATATGAAAAATGAACAAACTGTACTTTATCGTAAATATAGACCACAAATTTTCGACGAAGTTTTTGGACAAGATCATATTGTAAAAGTTATTAAAGGTTCTCTTGAGCTTGAGAATATTGGACATGCCTATTTGTTTTCTGGTCCACGTGGGACAGGTAAAACAACAATGGCACGTATTTTTGCACGTGAACTTGGTTGTTCTGAAAACGATATTATAGAGATTGATGCTGCCTCTAATCGTGGAATTGATGATATCCGTGCTTTACGTGATGCAGTTCTTTCACGTCCATTTGATTCCGAATATAAAATGTACATTATTGATGAAGTACATATGCTTACCAAAGAAGCTTTTAATGCATTGTTAAAAACCCTTGAAGAACCACCATCGCATGTAATTTTTATATTAGCTACAACAGAATTACATAAAGTACTTCCTACTATTATTTCTCGGTGTCAGTCTTTTGTATTTAAATCTCCAACACGTCAGGTACTTCGTAAAATGATTTCTGGCATTGTTAAAAAAGAAGGATTTACCATTGATACGGAATCTCTTGATATTATTTCTTTTCTTGGAAATGGCTCTTTTAGGGATACACAGGGGGTTTTGCAGAAACTTATTTCTTATTCAAAGGATAAAAAGCTTACAATGGAAGAGACAGAGCTCGTCACTGGTGCACCGGCATTATCACTTCTACAAGATTTTATTCTCGCTCTAAGAAATAAAGATATTGATATTTTATTGTTGCTCATACATACGTCATCATCACAAAATATTGATGCGCATATTTTTTTACAAATGCTTACGGAAAAAGTACGAATTATTTTACGTCTGCGATTTTCAAAACAACTTCACGAAAATATTAAAGAAGAAATTGGAGATGATGAATTTAATTTTCTCATGAAAATAGCAAAAGAGAAAAATGAGATTAATGCAAAACTTCTTTCTGAATTATTAAAAGTTTATGCTGATATGCAATATGCTTTTATAAAATATTTACCATTGGAACTTGCAATTTTCCGTCTTTTCGGTAATAATAACGAACGTACAAAATAAGTTTTAAACATATTTTGTCATTCCTGCGAATGCAGGAATCTCATTGCCAGATCGTCTAATGGTAGGACTCCGGATTTTGGTTCCGGCTATCTAGGTTCGAATCCTAGTCTGGCAGCAGACTTGAGCTAGCTCTATAAACGTGGCATAGTAAAGAAAAACATCTATTAAGGTGTTTTTCTTTACAAAAATATATAGGAAGTTGAGCTAGCCCAAGACGGGTTCGAATCTTATCTGTGGAGCTGAGATAAATCATCTTATAAATAAGGTGATTTTATTTTCCAATAATGAGATACAAACTTTATATATTGACTATGTATCTTAAATATTGTAGTTTTTAAGGAAACCTTAAAATTATACTAAAATAAGGTTAATGTCTTTTTTAGATATGAAACCATTTACGTCAATATCTAATCATAGAGAAAAATTTATTAGTTTTTTGATTTTTTTCCAAATTCACTAATTTCAGGTTTGATTTCTGTTCTTATTTTTGCATATTTTACAATTTTAACTGCTCTTTCTATATCATCTGTAATAATAAATAAGTCTAAATCTTTTCTTGATATTGTTTCATTTTTTAAAAGTGTTTTCTCAATAAATTTTCTAAATGGATTCCAAAATTTTGATCCGAATAAGATTACTGGTACGTTTGGTATTTTCTTATTTTGTTTCAATGTTAATATTTCGAATAATTCATCCATAGTTCCAAACCCTCCTGGGAAATAGATGAATACTTCTGCTGAGTATGCTAGTATAACTTTTCTTGAAAAAAAGTGGTGGAATTCAACATAGTCAGTTATATATTGATTCATTGTTTGCTCACGTGGGAGTTCTATATTTATTCCAAGAGATTGTCCGTT
>CAYOMN010000019.1:0-9678 GCA_964405115.1 uncultured Candidatus Saccharibacteria bacterium
TTTTCCTTTCGAATTTAGCCTCTGATTCTTTAAAGTCTTTTCCTTTAATAAAATCTTGACTTTTTTCCCTCATTTCTAGTGCTCCGAGTTTTATTTTATTTTCAGTTCCACGCATGGAAGTTCCAGCAAGATTTTTACTAAAGAATTTTGATGCCCCGCCTAATCCAGACTTTGATGACATTTTATTAAATCCAGGAATCTTTGTAACATCAAATACTTTTGTAGAACGCCACCTTCTTCCTCCTTCGACACGTTTTTTACCTTTTTCTGTAAGTTTTCCTCTATTTCCAATTCTAGAAAGTTGTCCAACTCCACTTTTAGCTAAACCAGCAGCTCCTCCAAGAGCAGCTGCACCACCAGTTGCAACCATTGCTCCAACACCAACAGCTCCACCAACAAATTTACCAACAAAACTGGATATTATACCTGCAAAGTCTCCAGACATAGAATTTGCAATTTTCTTTGCTAGAAGCAACATTGCAGTTATCATAGCCAAAGGAATTATTATGTTTAATAAGTTATCTATTGTCATGCCACTGGCTGTTCCTATTGAATAGATATTCATAAATTGAATAGTTAAATAAAGTATAAAAATGAATACTGGAGCCATAAAAGCCATTTTCAATAGGCTAGGTAACCATTTTTTAAATCCAACATAATCAATATTGTCCATTTTGGGCACAGTAAGGCTTGCAAAGGCAAGTGGAGATAAAATTGCAGCAAGCCATAGTCCAAGCGTTCTACCAAGAAAAAGAAATGAGACCGATAAAAATACATAGATCATTACACCATTAATTACACCAGACATTACAGACATTAAGATGTGCTCACCTTTTGAGTATAGTTTTTGGTTAAGAAATAGCCTCTGAGGGTTTATTTTATTTGCTATAGCAAGAGATGCAGATTTTTTACTTACGGTGTTGTTATCAATTTTCGTTTGGAAAGTGACATCTTCTTGGTTTATTTTATTGTAAAAGACATGTGCAAATATGTTTGAAGAATCAATTATTGCATACGTAAAGAAAAGACTAAAATTTATTGTAAGTGTTATTAATATTATCTTTATAAGATAACCTTTTGCTTTACCCTTACCTCCACCAAGGACCATTTGAAATGCTATAAATAATAAGGCAAAGATAAATACTATATTGGTAATATCACGTAATATTTCCCAACCACCTTTTATAAAAGGAGAACCGTTGTAAGATGAACTTTTTAGTGAATGTGCTAGAAAAAAGTCCATAAGTGTTGCAGACATTCCAACGAGATAGTTTCCTGCCTGTACTGTTATCATATATGTAAAATTTACTAGCCCACAAGATATTGATGGAAAATTACCACCATTACAATTTAGGAGTCCATCGGCGTCTACACTATATACTGATCCTGCATTTGCAATTGGTATTTCAATAGAAACAAAACTTTTATTAGTTTTATTTTGATCTAATTCTGTATTTTTGTGTAAAAAATTCGTATTTGTTTGTAATTGTATTGAAAGCGGAGTTATCAAAAATATGGTAATTGTACCAATAATAAATAAATATTTTTTTAATAATTTCATGTATTTATTATATATTAATGGTTTTTAAAAAGAAAGGATTGGGATTTTATCCTATATAATAAATAAAACATATTTTTTGTAATAAAAAAACAGGACACTTTAGTTCTGTTTTTTCTGCTTAAATTCCAGCAAAGGCTGCACTATATGCAATCTTATTTCCAAAATACCATCTTTGTGCAACTTTATATTTACTATTGGTGTCTTTAACTGACGTACAGATATTGAAATCCCAAGTTCCCTTTACACATTTACCAGGATCATGATCAATTTTTATATTACAAAAAAGTTCTTTTCCTTCATTTGGGTTGAATTTCTCATCTGTTCCCTTTTTGAATAATTTTATTAGTAGTTTTCCAGGGCTTGCAAAAACTAATGCTTGAAAAACTGCTAAGTTAGTTTCATTTTCATCAAATATTGTTTTCGTCTTATTTAACATTACTGTCCTTCCTGTTTCATCTAAATCAAGTATTTCATTTATGTTTGTTCCGATTCCTTTAAAATCTACAGATTTAGCCTCTTTATATACATCAGGATACACTTCTTTAAAGTGTTTTTTTAACGTATCTCCATTTTTATTATTTACAAATTTAAGGATACTTAAATTTATATTTGTAGGAGATGTATACAAGTTTGTTTTAAATATACTTGGGTTGTTTGGGTCATTATTTTGTTGTTTAATATATTCTTTCTCAAGAATATTTTTTATTTCGTAATCTGATCTGTCTCTGATCTTACTATTCTTATCTTTATATTCATCTTTTGTTACTGCAAGAAATACTATGCAGTCAAGAACATAATCTGCTATTTTGGAACTATTATCGATTGCCTTTTTTGAATCTATTTTTAATTCTAGAATATCTTGTTCGGTAACAAGGTTATTTCTTATTGTATAATATTGATAACGTAATTTACTTTTTATATCTTTATCAACATTTCTTCTCCATATATTCCACGCAAGGTCTATTACAATTTCTTCTGCTTTATCTCTATTACTTGCAACTAAGGTTTCAGGTGTTTCAGGTGTTGTGTTAATTTCTTGTGTGTTTATTGAGTTTTCTTGTTTATTGTCTTTAAATGAATATAAGTCTCTATATTCAATTAAATATTCTTTTGTCATTTTATCACCATCGAAGACTAATTTTTTAGTTGGTGTTGTTTTTATATTTCCATTTTTATCTAAAGAGGCTTTGGTTATATTTCCCTTTTTATCTAATCCTATTAATTCTCCTGTTTCTTTTACAAGAATAACCTTAATTCCAAGAATCTCTTTTAAATCATTGTCCGTTAAAATATTTATTTTTTTGATTGTTTCTTTACCACTATCATCGGTTGTTACTTCCTCTTTATGAATTTTGCTTAGAAATAAAGTAAGCCTACTGTCTATTTTATTTTTTTGTGTTTTATATTTTATATCATTTTCCGCTTCTTCACTTATTCTCAACAGAATGTTATACATAGATCTTTTCTTAATTTTTGCATCTCTATTTGAATTTATAAGCTCTTTATTTTTGTCACCGAGTACTTCACTTATTATGTTTGTCATTTCTGTTGATCCGGGGATGTTTATTGCTGGATCAGAGTTCATTTCTTTTATTGTTGGTAGACCAACATCAAATAATTCTTCTTTTAAAGTAAATTTATGTTGTGAACATCTATCTTCATCTTCTTTATTTTCTTTAAATTGACCCATTATAAAGTTTGCCTTATCTTTGTATCTTTTTTCCCAGTTAAAATCAGGTCCTGGTCTACAATAATCCAATATAGCTACATTTTCTTTTGCGCTTTTTAATTTTGCAGAAATTTTAAGATTTAAGTCAAGATATTCTTTTACTAGTTTTAATGATTTTTCAAGATTTCCCTTTAATTCTACTACTAACTCTGGACCATCATTCCAGTTTAATCCAACTAAATCTTCAGGTCCGCCAATATATGGAATAGAAGCATCTCCTCCTATTGATTTTTTATAATCACTTTTATTTTCAGTGCCATTTTCTCCTTCCGTTGTTGTATTGTCATCTCCTTGTTCGCCATTGTTATTAAATATTCTTGCATCATCTGCAATACCAAGAACATCATATTCATCTTGATATGTATTTCCAAATTGATCATTGACCATATCACCTAAGTTATTCATTGCTGATTGTTTGCCTGCTTTTTCTTGTAGTTTATCTATACCAACCTGTATTAGTTTGTTAGTTAATCTACCAAGAGCACTTGCAAGGACGTCAGATAATTCACGGGCTAGCATAGATCTTTTTTTATCCGACCCCATAACATCTTTCATTGAGGATTCAACAAGACTTCCAGGTGTAACCGTTTCATATCTTATACATTTTCTATCTGTATTAACCCCACCTGTTGATGTATTTGATTGTTGTGCGGAACTAGTAGACCCTCCTCTTTGTGCTTCTTCACTCATATTTGGAACGTTGTCGGTATTATCTTCCCATTCAACACATTTTTTCTTTCCCCCAAACTTTTTTGTTTGAAGGTCTTGAACTGCTTTATCAACAATGCTTGTGCTACTATTTGTTTGTGCTGAGAGTATGTTTTTTACCATTGAATTTACACCATCTGGGGTGTTGTGTGGGTCAGCAAGAGCCATATATCCAACCCATCCACCATATTTAAAATCATTTTTAAAATTATCTACATTTTCCTGTGAACCAAGAAGATATTTTATTGTATTACCTTCCCCTTTTATTAAGGAATTAAGAGTATTTTCATTTAATTTTTTTGCTCCATATTGCACAACAGTTGATGCCACTGACCGTGCATTTATAACACCACTATTCATGTACATATTGTAATTATTTTCTACAATATTTCCTACGTCCCCCCATACTCCCTGACTAATATAATCACAATTATTTTTGTCTTTTTCGTAGTTATTATTAACAATTTCTGCCGTTGTAACATCGGCCAGTGTGTATGGGTACATTGTTGCTATTACTTTTGGGTCGGAATAGCAATCATTAATAGCGGATCCATTTAGATCTGAACAACTAGAAACAGAATAATTTTCTTCTAGATATGAATGATAATTCTTTGATTTTTCTACTTTGTTTAAATTATCTTGATAAATAGTTGTAACATCAGTTAGACATTTTTGCTTTTCTTCTTCTGATGCTTTGTTTTGTTTTCCCTGTTGTTTGTATGCTTCATTTGTCGCCATTTTAAGGGCATTGGAAAGAGCATCATGTTTAACTCCTTCTAAAAAACCATCCCAATTATTGATGTAGCCAGGGTCACCATCAAAACCACCCTTAGCCCAATTTACTGTATCATTAATTAATTTATCCATAATTCTGTTATTTAGGATTGTTACTAGCGTGTCTATTCCATATTCTTTTACTGCTGTCATCAATGAACCAACATCAGTATCAGCTATTCCAAAAACAGCCTCTGCCTTTTTTGGTTTGATAAACTGTACTCCAAAGATAAGTACAAAAATTGTAATGAAGATAGATAATCTTTTAGTTATTTTCATATGACATAAGTATATCATTAATATTTTTTTCTACACAATATTTTTTGTTGGTTTTTAGGAAAAAATTGTTATAGTAAGGTCATATGAAAACAGATGTAAAAAAGTTAAAAGATTCTCAAATAGAGATATCAGTAGTGCTACCAAAAAAAGAACTTGAAAAATATAGAGAAGAGGTTGAAAAAGAAGCAATAAAAAATGTAAAGCTTGATGGTTTTAGAGAGGGACATGTTCCAAGGGAAAAAGCTATGAAAGAAATTTCATCAATGCGAATTCTTGAAGAAATGGCTCAAAGGGCTATTTCAGATTTATATGTTAACATTTTAGAAGAGACAAAAGTTAAAGCCATTGGTCATCCTGAGATTATGATTACAAAAATTGCAGAAGATAATGATTTAGAATTTAAGCTTATAACATCCGTTGCTCCTGAAATTAAACTTGGTGATTACAAAAAAATTGCTAAAAATGAGATGCAGAAAGAAGAATCAATGGATGTTAGTGATGATGAAATAGAAGAAGCTATAACAAACATTAGGAAAATGCGTGCACAACAGAATATGCAAGAAACTTTAAAAGAAGGAGAAGTTGCAAAATCTTGGAATGATATAAAAGAAGAAGATTTACCAAAATTAGATGATGATTTTGTTAAATTAGTAGGAAATTTTAAAAATGTTGAAGATTTTAGGGAAAAAATTACTAAAAATCTAAAAGAAGAGAAAAAAGCAAAAAATATTGAGAAAAAAAGGATTGCTATTGTTGACGGTATTTTAGATGATAAAAAAACTGAATTTGAGGTTCCTAAAATGATGATCGATTATGAGCTTGATAAGATGATGCATGAATTTGAAGGAAATATTGCAATGACAGGTATGAGTTTTGATGATTATCTAAAATCAATAAATAAAACAAGGGATGATTATAAGAAAGAGTGGTATGAACAAGGATTAAAACGAGCAAAAATGCAACTTTTGTTAGGTCATATCGCTTCAGAAGAAAAAATTGACGTACCAAGCGAAGATATTGAAAAGGAAGTTTCAAGTATATTAGAACAATATAAAGACCAAAAAAATATTGATGAAAATAATGTACGTGCTTATGTTTCACAGGTACTTACTCATCAAAAAGTATTTGAATTTTTAGAAAAACAAAATTAATTTTTTATTGAGGTTAAAAAGATATAATCTTTATTATACAGAGATAGACTTTATGAAATATTTATTCTTTTTCTTGTAAGTTATAAATATTAACTATATAATTTTATTATTATGTTAATACCAACAGTTATTGAAAAAACGCACGCTGGCGAACGTGCATATGATATTTATTCGCGTTTATTAAAGGAACGTATTATTTTTGTTGCTGGTGAGATTAGTGATCACATGGCAAATACAATTGTTGCTCAGTTACTTCATTTAGAGCAAGAAAATTCGGAAAAAGATATTACTTTATATGTTAACTCTCCAGGAGGATCTGTTTCTGCTGGTATGGCTATCATCGATACAATGCATTTTATTAAACCAGAAGTTTCTACTGTATGTATTGGACTAGCAGCATCTATGGGGGCAATGATTCTTTCTCAGGGAGAAAAAGGAAAGAGATTTGTCTTACCAAATTCAGAAGTTATGATACATCAACCTCTTACTGGCGTTCAGGGGCAAGCATCGGATATTTCTATCGTTGCAGATAATATAAATAAAACAAAGAAAAAACTTATTAAAATGATTTCAAAAGCCACAAGTCAGAAAGAAGATAAGGTTGAAAGTGATATGGATAGAAACTATTGGATGGATGCTAATGAATCAAAGAAATATGGAATTGTTGATGGAATTATCAAAAAAAGAAAATAAAATTTTCTTTTTTAATTTAGTTAAAAGATATATCTGAATATAAGTCAAACACAAAATACTTGCAGTTTTGTCAAAAAGCATTATATAATAAGGTGTATGAAAGCTTTTAAAGCTTCAGACTTATTAATATTTAATTTATTTGTTAAAAAATATGAAAAAACAAGATTTAGCTGACATTGTTCTTAACATCGTTGGTGGAACAAAAACACAATCAGAAGAAGTTGTTAAGGCTCTTTTTGATGGAATGGCAAAAGAGATGGCAAAAGGAGGAACAGTAGATATTGCAGGTTTTGGAAAATTTGAAGGGGTAATGCGTGACGCAAGGACTGCTCGAAATCCAAGAACTGGGGAAATGGTAAATGTTGCAGCAAAACGAGTACCTAAGTTTAAAGCAGGAAAAGCACTAAAAGATGCTGTAAAAGGATAGTCTTAATTAAGAAAATCGCAAATGCGGTTTTTTTATTTGAAAAGAATATAAGTGTGACATAAGTGTAATGATAATGAAACGTTTAAATCTAAACATTAGACTCTGTTATCGTGACCAAAGCGAAGTGGTTTCAGATAATACTAAACAAATCTTTAATCTATTGCAGAAATTTTTTGCTATGATAAAATAATTTTATCGAAAGATAGATTTGCGGGTGTAGTTTAGTGGTAGAATATCTGGCTTCCAACCAGAGGACGAGAGTTCGATTCTCTCCACCCGCACCTTTAGTAGAAAAGAATAATAAGTGAATTCTTTTTTATTTATATGGTATAGTTTTTTTAAAAAACAATGTAAAATAAAAGTATGTTTAAAAAAAAATGTAACCATAAAAATATGAATATATTGCCATACAGCGAAGAGCGTACTTTTTGGCAACGTTATGCCGATGTGTTATCTGATTATATGGGAAGTTGGGCTTTTCTACTTGTTTTTATTTTCCTACTTTTTATTTGGATAGTATTAAACATACTTGCATGGAAATATACTTGGGACCCATATCCTTTTATTCTTTTAAATCTTACTTTATCTAGTGTATCTGCATTGCAGGCTCCAATAATTCTTATGAGTCAAAATCGTCAAGCAGAAAGAGATCGTATTAATGCTAATTATGATTATTCTGTTAATAAAAAAGCAGAAGAGGAAATACGTGATATGCAAAAAGATTTAGATGAGATTAAGGAATTAATTCGTAATTTAAACTAAAAGTTGGTAAAACTATTTTCATAAATCTCTATTCAAAAAAACCGCCACTAGGACGGTTTTTTTGAAGAATGTTAATGGCTATAAAAAATTACCTATGTAACTCGCCACTCACATTACCAATATACACGAACTGATATTTTTGTCAAGTATATATGTTATGTGGATAAATATATTGTCGGGAAGCCGGGATTCGAACCCGGAGTCACTCGTACCCAAAACGAGCATGTTAGCCGTTACACCACATCCCGATTACTGGATAATCATAACATATTTTTTATTTAGAGCAATGATTTTTAATAAAAACTTTGATTGAGTATTTCTTATAAAGGAATAACTACTCCAAGTTTTTTTAGTAAGAAGTTGTAAAGAACTATTGTAAAAATGATTAAAAAGACAAATACGATTATTTTATATTTCTTTAAATGTTTTTTATATTTTTTACGTTGATCGTGTGTAGATACATCTATCATTTCATCACCGAAATAAATAGATAATAGTGTTCCTACCAATGAAATTATAATAATTCCCCAAAAAGGATATGGTTTTGATAAGATACTATGGAATAAACGAAGTATTATTGTTTTGTCGTATATTGATGATACATGAAAAAAAGCATATATATTTATTCCTATTGCAAGAACATATGAAAATAATTGTGTGTATATCATTCTAATGCCTGTTACTATTCGTACAGGAAAGGCCAGTAAAAAACCAGCATCTGCAATAGGTGTACAAAAGACAAAAAAAGACCAGGTTAGTATTGTTGCAAAAATACCTGTTTCCGTACCAAATTTAGCAGACATAAATATAAGATATGAAAGAATAATTATTATTAATCCAATGAATCTTATAAGTGAACTTTTCTTTGTTTTATGGCTTAGAAATTCTGATAGTTTTAATTTTTCTTTAGAAAACATAATATATATATTATCATAATAAATTAAGTATAGTAATGTTTTGATAAATTATATTTTAAAATCCAATTTGGATGAATTTATTTGTCATATTAATAGTGATAATTATTAAATATTATGAAAAGTTTGTTTTCACTATTTATCATTCTGGCTTTTTAAATTTCTCCATAAGCATTGTTATCTGTTTTTTTTTCTGCAAGAAAAAATGCTGAAGTGGAGTGTAGGCACAGAAGGTATGGCGAAGAAAAATAACCGTCATATGATGTTCAATTGTTCATCCAAAGGAGGATTTGAAAAATACGCCCGCACATCAAAATTGGAATCCCTAAGTTCAATCATGTAAAAATCAGGTTTTTTCATTATATTGAAACCTGGTTTTGATAAGTATTTTTTCTCAAATTCAGGAAAATTGGAAATTGTAAAATCTGCATCTCCAAGTTCGTGTCTGGTAGAATCGGGAATACGAATTTTTAATAATTTTAAAAATCCAGAAACAGTTTCTAATGGTTCAATGTGAAATAGCAGACCTGTTGGTGTTTCTTTGATAATTTTTCCAATTTTCTGAGCAACTTTAAGCAATTCTTCATATTCTTCTTTGCTTTGAGAAAAAATGCAAGCGTAATTTACGGGCGTATTTTTGTCATCAATATGTTTATGCTTAAGAGCAGTAGCTTTCTGAA
>CAYOMN010000020.1:0-2403 GCA_964405115.1 uncultured Candidatus Saccharibacteria bacterium
CTTCTTTAATTTGATGTAAAAAAGTGGTTTTACCTGTTCCTGCTTTACCTGTTAAAAAAATATTTCTATCTGTTTTTTCGACAAAATTTAAGGCTAATTCTAGTTCTGGATTTTTCATTGTTTTTTGACTAGTGATACGATGACTCAAAGTCATCGTATTACTATTTTTGGAGTAATCTACATATTTAAAAGCAACAGTTTTATTAATCAACTTATCCTTTTCTAAACCTGCGTAAGCCCTTGCTGATGAAAATTCATAATCGGTTTCTTCATCAACAATCCCTGCTTTTACCGGATTTTGATGAATGTAGTTAAATAATATTTGTGGATATTGTTTTTCCGTGATAAGATGACTTGAAGTCATCTTATCACTCACAAAAGAAGGAGTAGTCTCGTTAAAACAATTTATACATTCTGCTTTGGTATGTGATTTAAAAAGGGAACCTGAATTGTTTTCTTGTTTATTTATTGCCCTTGTAAAGGAACGAAGCATTATTGCAATAGAATCGTTCAACGTTCTTGTTTTAGTGATACGATGACTTTGAGTCATCGTATCACTTTCATCATCAATTGGTAATTCTTCTTCCTTAACCAATACCATCAAATGAAAATGGTTAGGCATCAAACACCAAGCAATAATATCAGCATAAGGAGAAATATGTGTTTTAATCTTTTCTAGAAAAAATAAATAGTTTTCTTTTTTAAAGAAAATTTTCCGTTGGTTATTACCTTGATTGTATATGTGATATAGATATTCTTTTTCTAGACGCATTTTAAGTAGTTATTATATTTTGACTGTGGATGAGAGTTTCACTTTGAGTGAAATTCTCACTAAAACCTAAATTATTGACCTATTTTCCAAATTCCTTTTTCTAAAAAAGCTTCTATCGTTTGTCGTTTTGCTTTATTAATTAAATTGGAATGTGAAATTTTATTTATTTTAGAATATTCATTTAATGTAACAATCTTTTTTCCTTCTAAATAGGCAAGCCTTTTGTAATAGCTGTTCGTTAATGCTTTTCCAACAATTTCTTCCATAACTACTGTTTTTCCACTTAAATTAAATTCATTAAAAGCATTGTAATATTGTTGTCTATCAATAAACTTAATATTTATAGGAACATAATTTTCTCTAATCAAAAAATAATTATTTAGTATTCTGCCAATTCTTCCATTACCATCTACAAACGGATGAATATTTTCAAAAGTTAAATGTAGTCTGGCAATTCGTTTAATCATATTATCTTCATTACTAATTTGATAATTGATTAACATTTTTTCCAACTCTTCTTCTATGTTTTTAGGGTCAATAGCAATATGATTTCCTACTTTAACCCATTCATCTAAATTTCTAAATCTGCCAGCAATTTCATCTCTAATGTTTGATAAAAGCATTTTATGAAGCAATAAAATCATTTCAAAATCTAATGCTTTGTCTTTTGCTTTTATCTCAATATAAGAAACAACGCGTGCTAAATTTTTAGTTTCAAAAAGCTCTCTTTCAGATATAAAACGGTCTAAATCTATTTGCAAAAGTATTTTTTCAGTATCTTCTAATGAAAGTGTGCTGTTTTCAATGGCATTAGAGTTATATACTTGGTCTGAAACTTCTGTCTCACTAATAAGTTTGAGTAATGCTTCTTTATTTTTAGAAACTTTATAGTAACGCTCTCGTAAAAGTTTAATCTGTTTATAGACCTGAATAATATTTGCCATAATACAAATATATTGTTATTTTCACGAAAATAAGATAATAATCGTGAAAATATAATGTTTTTTATATCATTTTCACGATTATAGCTAAAAGGTCAAGGCTTCACTTAAAGTGAAACCCTAACTTAATTATTCTTTATCTTCATCCGTAATATAATATGCACCACCTTCTGTTTTGTCTGGTGTAAATGCCCGTTTAAACCAAAGCGGTCTACGTTCTCCGTTTGGCCCAGGAGCGGGTCTGGTCAACGCTAACCATTCTTTATATATTTCGTGAGATTTATTAGTATCTACAAAAATATCACCATAATTTTCTCCTGGTGCAGGCTTTTCTATACGTACCCGTTGATGCCATGTATGCATTCCACTAATTGGATCTGGATGTACTGCATGCGTAATGTTTTGATGCACGCCACCATCTTTCCAGAAGATACGCTTGGAATCTTTATCAGATGATTCAAAAGGTTTGATTCCTGACATGGTATTCATTTTCCACTGCCCATTTCCATCAGATTCAATATTCACCGTATTGGTTGCCCAACGATTTCCTATTTTATCTTGTGGTCTTCTCCATCGACCGATATGATGCGAACAAGCTACAACACCAGGTTTCATAGATTGTGTTACCCAAACTTTATCGATAAAATAACCAATATCGGTATTCATTTTTACCAAATCTCCTGTTTTAAA